>CALLWY010000197.1 GCA_938015865.1 uncultured Planctomicrobium sp. | reverse complement strand
GCGGCGGGGAAGCTGAACCATCCCAATGTGGTGCAGATCTATGAAGTCGGACAGCAGGAGACCGATTACTACCTGGTCATGGAGTATGTGGCCGGGGGGAGTGTCAATGAACATCTCCAGAAGAAGGGGGCGTTCTCGGTCTTCGACGCGACACGTATTACTATGGATGCCTGTCGTGGACTGGGGGCAGCCCATGCTGCGGGGCTGGTTCATCGCGATGTGAAGCCGGCCAACCTTCTGCAGACCGAACTCGGGACAGTCAAGGTGACCGATTTCGGAATCGTCAAAGAGGCTCACGGAGAGTCCGGCGGGATGACGATGACCGGCGTCGTCATCGGGACGCCCTATTTCATGAGTCCTGAGCAGTGTGAGGGGCGTCCAGTTGATGCACGAACAGACCTTTATTCTCTGGGGGCGACTTATTACAGCCTGTTGACCGGATCAAGTCCCTATGCGGATTCCTCTTCGATGATGCAGGTGATGTTTGCTCACTGTCATCGGGACCCGCCTGATCCGCGTCAAAAAAATCCCGCTCTTCCGGAAGCGTGTAGTCGAATCATCGCCAAGGCGATGGCCAAATCGCCGGACGACCGGTATCAAAATGCCGATCAGATGCTGGCTGATCTGGAATGGTTAATGACCACGTTGACTCAGACCGGGACGCAACTCCCTCCGATCGCCAGCGCGTCAAACTCGGCGATTCACCCTGCCCTGTCCGCTCCCAAACCCCAGACAGCCAGTCGTCGGACGTTTCTAATCACCGCGGGTCTAGGGGGAGCTGCGGTCGTCGGGGGCGCTGGGGCTGCGGCCTGGTGGTTCTCATCCCGAAATAGCAACAGTCCCAATCCTGCAGCGGCCATTGCTCCGCCGCCGGTGTCAGGACCGCCGTTGAAGGTTGGTGTGTTGCATTCCCTCAGCGGGACCATGTCCATCAGTGGCTCATCCGTGATGGATGCCACCCTCTTTGCTATTGAAGAGATCAATCAGACCGGAGGAATCAATGGACGTCCGGTCAAGCCTGTCGTGGTTGATGGACGGTCGCAGGGGGATCGGTTCGCCAGAGAGGCAGAACGCCTCATCAAGGAAGAACAGGTCTGCACGATCTTTGGAGGATGGACCTCGTCCAGCAGAAAAATCATGAAGAAGGTCGTCGAACAGTACGATCATCTTCTGCTTTATCCGGTTCAATATGAAGGTCTGGAGACTTCACCGAACATTGTTTATTTCGGAAGTGCTCCCAATCAGCAAGTTCTTCCTGCGGTGGATTGGGCCCGCAAAACGCTTGGTAAGTCGCGGTTCTTCCTTGTCGGTTCCGATTATGTTTTCCCGCGTGCTGCCCATGCCATTATCCGTGATGAACTGGCTCAGGTCGGAGGGGAAGTTGTTGGAGAGGCCTTCGTCCCGCTGGGGGCGACGGAACTCCAAGGACTGGTGGACAAGATTCGCGACGCGTCACCGGATATGATTCTGAATTGTATCAACGGGGACACGAACAGCGTCTTCTTCCACGACCTCCGGGAAGCGGGAATTACACCTGCGGACATCCCGACCCTCTCGTTCAGTGTGGGTGAACAGGAACTGCGCGGCACGAATCTCGACTCGATGGAGGGAGATTACGCTGCCTGGACGTATTTCCAGTCGCTGGATACAGAACGGAACAGAATCTTCCGGGATGCGTTTCTGGGGAAATTCCCACAACGGGTTTTGACCGATCCCATGGCGTCGGCCTATACCAGCGTGATGATGTGGGCACAGGCTGCGAGAGAAGCGCAGGCCGATACCCCCAAGGCGATTCGTCGTGGTTTGCTCAATCAGCGATTTGAGGCACCCGAGGGTCTGGTCCGGATCGATCCGGACAATCAACACTGTTACAAGACACCCCGTATTGGCCGGATTGTTGATGATGGTCAATTTGAAGTTGTCTGGGAAGCTCCTGAGCCGGTGGCTCCTCAACCGTTTCCCCCAACCCGGACGACAGAAGAATGGAAGGCGTTTCTGATTGACCTTCAGTCGGGATGGAATGGAGAGTGGGAGGCCCCGACAAAATAAATTCAGCGGTGGCTTCGGGGAACGGAGCCAACAAAGAGTGATTGCCGTTGTGATTCCGGTCGCCCTACATCGGGGGCCCGATCGGTTGAAGGGGGGCTTTGCTGAGAATAAATGTGTCCGTTCGCTTCGGATCGCTGAAGCTCACCGTGACGGTCCGACGCGGTCCATACCCACTCACCGCAGTGACGACCCCAGTCCCATAACGAGGATGGCGCACCTGTTGCCCCAGTCCGAATCCTGTGGGGATCTTCGCAGCGGCGCTGGTTGCTGAGGACAGGAGTGCTGCCCCCGTAGTCAGTAGCGGCTTTCGGGTTTTCTGCGT
>CALLWY010000196.1 GCA_938015865.1 uncultured Planctomicrobium sp. | reverse complement strand
CGGAGGTTTGCCGGGACTGGCTGATGTACGTCTCCCCAACATTGGCACAGGCGACCAGCGCCGATGGACGTTTCTCCCTGATTCTCGAAGGGGGAGAGATCCCGCTGGGACAGCTGGAAAAAGGAGAACTGGGGGGAACGGTTCAGATTCGGGAAGGGGCTGTCCGTCCGGGGCCTCTGGCGATGCAGATGCTTCAGCCTGTCTCGCAGGTGCAGCAGATGCTTAATCGGGGAGGGATCGATCTGGCCAAAGTCCCCCTGTTGACGATGAAGTCCGAGAATATTCAATTTCGGCTTCAGGAAGGCCGGGTCTATCACAGAGACTTCGGGGCGAATGTGGGTGACATGCGACTGGCAACGATTGGCTCGATGGGGCTGGATCAGAGCCTGTCGATGCAGCTGCTCATTCACTTCCCGTCCAAGTGGCTCACCGCGGATCGACCCGTTCTGGCAGCGATTGCCAGTGAACCGATCCCCGTCATGATCACGGGAACACTTCAGAACCCGGTTCTGGATGCATCGGGGATGGCGGAATTCGGCAAGCAGATCGGGGTGAAGGCCGGAATCGGAATTCTCGAAAAAATCATCGAGCGCCGACAGCAGCGAAATGGCCGATAGAAAAGAAACAGGTCCTCACCCAATCCCTGTTGCTCAACTGGCGGGACCTGCTGATGAAACAGACTTCACTTGGGTCATGATCTGTGCGAGTGCATGCTCGGGCCTCATCACAGTGGATGGCCGTCTTTCAATGGCAATAGCGCGATGACTTTAACCGCTCCGAATCCTCCCGGACATGATGTTCCCCCGCCGACGTGGCTTGGAGACCGACCTTCTCCCGGTGACGTGGAGGCCATCCTTTCATTTCTGACGGAGCAGGGGACATTCCGTTTTCCCACTATCTCCAGCGGGCTCTTTTCCGCAGCTGCAGCCGAAAATCCGGAGTTTCGCCTGACGGGGTACCAGAACATCTGGACTCGCGACAACTGTCACATTGCCCATGCTCTCTGGGCGACGGGGCAGAAGGAACTTGCGGTCAATGCAACACGCTCGTTGTTGACGTTCTACCGAAAGCATGCGTGGAGATTCCGTGACGTCATTTCCGGAAAGGCTGATCCTTCCGATCCGATGCAGCGACCTCACATCCGCTTTGACGGGGAGTCGCTCTCGGAACTGGATGTTCGATGGGCCCATGCGCAGAACGATGCTCTCGGGTATTTTCTCTGGCTCACCTGTAAGTTGATGCGATCAGGGGACCTGACAGCCGGGCCAGACGATCTGGAACTGTTCGGGCTGGTTGTTGCTTATTTCGCGACGATTGAATACTGGCAGGACGAAGACAGCGGGCACTGGGAAGAGGCCCGCAAGATCGAAGCGAGCAGCATCGGGCCTGTCGTTGCCGGGCTGACGGAACTGCGAGCCTTTCTGGCCGAAGCGTCCCTGTCAGAGAGCGACCGTGCCATCATCGATGAGCCATTGTTGAATGAACTGATTGACAGGGGGTGGGAGGCACTCCGCGAGATTCTCCCGGCAGAATGCATTCAGCCTGATCCGAAACTCGCTCGTCGGTACGATGCGGCACTGCTGTTTCTCATCTCTCCGCTCGGGTTGCTGGATGACGAGATGGCGATGGAGATCGTCAATCAGACCGTGGAACATCTGGCGGGGCCGATCGGGATTCGTCGTTATCTGGGAGATTCCTACTGGTGCGCGAATTACCGGGATCTTCTCTCTCCGGAAGTACGCACATCGGACTTCAGCGACGACATGTCCGCCCGTGATAGCCTGCTGAAGCCGGGAGAGGAGGCCCAGTGGTGCATCTTCGATCCGATCATCTCGGTGATTTACGGAGAGCGGTATCTGAAAACCCGGTCCGTTTCCGATCTTGAACAACAGGTGCATCATCTGAGGCGATCTCTCGGACAGTTGACGGGCGAGAATCCCCGGTTTCCCCGCTATCGTTGTCCGGAATCGTATTTTCTGGAGCATGGAAACTGGGTTCCCAACGACATTACGCCTCTTCTATGGACGCAGGCCAATCTGCTGTTGGCCCTTCATCAGATGAAGAAAACGGCCGATGTCTCTGCGCGATCCTGAATGAGGTCCTTCACTCCGAATGGTTCTCGATGATGGCCACCCTGCTGGGCCGGGAACGGCATTCAACGGGAAGTGGAGCAGCCACGACGAGGGGGACGATCTGCGCTGAATTGAATTTGCCAAATGATCAAGCCGGCATTCATCAATTTCGGTGAGAAGACGGCGTTGCGATTCCTTTTCGCTCTGCAACGCGTTCAAAAGACGATAGGCTGATAATATCCCCGATGCAGTGGAGCCAGTCCGAAGGGCCGGCAGCGCGGGGGCCTGATGGAAGAGGATGCATCAATGCGGATCGCGCTTGCCAGTGACCATGCAGGATTTGATTACAAACAACGGCTTCAGCTCGTTCTGATCGAGAGTGGGCATGTTGTCCGTGATTTTGGACCATATGCAGAACAGCCTCCGGTCGATTACCCCTTGTTCATTCGGCCGGCAGCGGAAGCCGTGGCTCGCGGGGAATTTGACCGGGGAATCATTTTCGGAGGGAGCGGGAACGGAGAAGCCATTGTCGCAAACCGGGTTCCCGGGATTCGCTGCGTCCTGTGCTGGAATGTCGAATCGGCTCGTTTGGGGCGGGAACACAACGATGCCAATATGCTCTCCATTGGTCAGCGGATGGTCGATTTCGAAGACGTCCTCGCGATGGTTGAAACATGGCTGGAGACTCCATTTGCGGGTGGACGACACCTCCGTCGTATCCGCCTGATCGACAGGCCGTTAGAAGATGACGCGGCGCAGAATGATGCTGTCGAGCTTCCGCACCGGACGGAACTGGTTGATGAGGGACGATATGTTTGCGACTCCTGCCGCGAAGAGTTCAATTTCCCGATTGATATCTCTGATGGAACCGTTCAGGAGATCATTGAGCGCTGCCCGGTCTGTTCTCACGACAACACGATTGTTGTCGAAATCGACTCCAGTGGCCGAGTGACAATCCGCGGGGACCAGCACATCAACGGTTAACATATCAACGGTTAATCAGTGATCGCGACTCAGAATTCTTTGAGTCTGTGTCCCGTGGAAACCCATCTCTGACGAAGTTGAAGGGACGTCCGTCTGTGGCGTCCCAGTTTTTATTTCGAGCAGGTAATCCCTGGAACGCATCTCACGAACATATGGCGTTCCAGCGGTGATCTACGCTGTGATGGAGCAACAAGTTACCGCGACACTCCACTGAGCCAGGGATTAAGTGAG
>CALLWY010000195.1 GCA_938015865.1 uncultured Planctomicrobium sp. | reverse complement strand
ATGCTCTCGCGCGCCGCCGAGGACCTGCCGGGATCGGAGGAGATCGGCGAGCGCGCGGGGCCCGGCGAATGCGCTTGGTTGAAGAGATTTCCTGTTCGTATCTCGGTGGGAACGTCGCTGTCCAAAGCGGGGGTGAGATCCCCTTCCAGTGCAATCGAGATGGACTCGCATGGAATTCCATCCCGTTCGATGATGTCTTTCAGCTCCGAAAGGATTCCGATGACTGACCGGACGCGACGGGCCGAATCGGGATCGTCCGGGAGGATCGTCCCCGCATTCGCTGCCAGTCCCTTCAATTGGACTCCGGAAAGTCGCGAGATGCCCAGCGCCAGGTCCCGGCCATCCAGACCGGGACGGACCCCCGAATGGTGCCGTCCGGGATTCACTTCAACGAGAAGTCCGACGGTCTGGTTCCGTTCGCATGCCGCCTGTGAGATTGTCTCCGCGTGGATGAAGTGATCGCACAGCACCGTTACGGGAAACCGTCTGTTCAGTTCCAGCAGCAGTTCCACATCCTGCGGATGAACAGGGGGATGAGTCACCTGCAGTGATTGAACGGAACCGGATGCGGTTGACTCCATGAACATGCTGGCCAGTTCACGAATGTTTCCGATGGCAGCCAGTCCACCGGAAGCGGAGAGTTGCTGTTGCATCATCTCCCGGCATCCGTGCCAGTCCAGCACCGGACGCCACTGTTTCCCGTGGCGATGAATGGCCTGTGCCATTGCAGAAAGTGTCTGTTCCCACTGGCAGAGATTGAGGCAAAGGGCGGGCGTGAAAAGAGCGGACTGATGCGACCCGATCATGTTCCATTCCGTACCTGAGCCATCGCCCATCGAACGATCACGGTGTTCCCTCTTGTTCCTGACTTCAGTCGATACTGAGGCATCCTGAATTTCTGAAGAGGATGAAGGTTCATCTGGACGTGGACTTCTGCTGTTGCTGTTCCCGCATCATTCGGCATGTCGTCACAATGCGGATGAAATCGTATTCGATCTGACTGCCGAGACGGAGGAAGATTGGCTTGAGTTGCCCCAGACCCACGTCATCGATGGCCTGCTCCACGCGGGTGACTGTTTCCTTGTCGACCCAGCGAGTGGGATCGGTGATCTTCCTGTCCTGAATGTATTCGCAGAGATATTCGACCGTCGTGGCCCGTGCCCGCTGGGTGCGGCTCATCACTTCATCGATGCTCAAACCACGATCGAATAACGGAAACACCTTCAAGGCATTTGCGCTGGGACCGCGAAACACAGGTGTCGGGACGATTCGTGGAGTCACTCCTGCATCCATCGGGATGGAACGCTCCTCGCAGTACCGGCGGATGACGTCGAGGACGCGGTCTCCGAGATCAGCCAGTTTCTTCTGTCCAATTCCCGAAATCAGCAATAGCCGGTCTGGTGAGGAGGGGCGTTGCCTCGCAAGATGTCGCAGGGTGGCATCGCCAAAGATCAGGTATGGGGGGACATTCCGCTCCTGCGCCATCTCTGTACGGAGTCCTCTGAGCAGTTCGAACAGGTCCCGATCGACACCCTCCCAGTCCGACTCTTCAGCTGTGTAGGCTGGCTTCGTTTGACGGGCTTTGGCCTGTTCTACTGGTTCGAGCAGGCTGGGAGAGGCATTTCCTTTGAGCAGCTGGATTCCTGACGGGGTGATCTGGAGTGCGAGAGTCTCCGGTTCCCGTTCCAGATACTTCTGCTGGACCAGCTGACCGATCCATCCCAGCACGGTTTCCTTCGCAAAGGTTTTCAACAGGCCCCATGTGCTGAGCTTGTCATGTCCACGCTCGAGAACCTGACGACTTGACGACCCTGTCAGGACCAGCGCGGTGTGTTCGGCCCCGTATCGCTGTTCCTGTCGATATACCGAAGAAAGGATCTTCTGGCTGATGGTCAGACTGTCGGTCATGAATTCTCGGCCATCCCGGCAGATATCACACGCATGACCGCAGTCCTGTCCAAGGTCCTGTCCGAAGTGTCGAACCAGCGCCCGATGGCGGCATAATCCCCCTTCACAGAAATCAACAATCGAACGAAGCGACTGCATGGAATGTTTACGGACAGCAGCGGGCTGATCGCTGAAAATTCGCTGCCATTTCTTCAAGTCATCCATGCCATAAAACAGATAACATTCCGCTTCCAGACCATCTCGCCCGGCCCGACCGCTCTCCTGCTGATAATGTTCCAGCGACTGAGGCATTCCTGCGTGAATGACAAATCGGACATTGGACTTGTCGATCCCCATTCCGAAAGCGACCGTCGCAACGATGATGTCAACTTCCTCCTGAAGGAATGCCTCCTGATTCGCTTTGCGCTCCTCATCATCAAGTCCAGCGTGATACGGCCGAACTTTTCGTCTCATGGAGCGGGCGACGTCGGTCCACTGCTCGACTTCCTTTCTGGTAATGCAATAGATGATCCCGGATTCGTTCGGGTGACGTTCCAGCACTCGCTGAATCTGTGACTGAAGGTTTGACTTCCGCTCCACATGAAAACGCAGGTTTGGGCGGTCGAAACTTCCGATCAGGATATTGGGGTGCTTCAGCCCCAGTTGTTTGATGATGTCGTTGCGGACCCGTTCGGTCGCTGTTGCGGTGAAGGCATGCAGCCCGGTGTTTGGAAAGCGATCCCGCAGGATTCGCAACTCCCGATACTGCGGCCGGAAATCGTGCCCCCACTGGCTGATGCAATGGGCCTCATCGACTGCAAAGAAGGAAAGGGGAATACTCCCCAGCGTGCTGAGAAAATCCTCCCGGGTGACCCGTTCCGGGGAGACATAGAGTAGCTGGACCTTCCCGCTTTTCAGTTCGGAAAAAATGGTCCGCTGTTCGTACGGGGGCTGGGTACTGTTGAGGTAGACCGCAGAAATTCCACATTCCTGCGCTGCATCGACCTGATCTTTCATCAGGGAGATGAGAGGAGAGATGACAACCGCGAGACCGGTCTGACAGAGTGCTGGTGCCTGATAGCACAACGATTTCCCTCCCCCAGTGGGAAGAACAACCAGCGTGTCATGCCCGGTCAGGATCGATTCCATTGCCTCCTGCTGGAGGGGGCGAAAGGAATCATATCCCCAGTATTTCTGGAGAACACGAAGCAGCTGTCGGGAATGTGAGGAGGGCGAATCCAGTGCCATGGGGACCAGTGCGGCCGGTTCGGTCAGGCGGCAATAAAAGGACTCCGTTCCGTGGAACATCCTTCCGGCCTGAGAGTCTCAAAAGTTTCTGTGGGCCGCTCGTGATTCGGGAACAGGGAATTCGTGAATTGTGAGAGGGGGAGCCGAAAACGGCAACCGACTGCGGAACAAACAAAACGAGGAGGCGACGACAGGGAAAGCGGACGAGAGAGAAGATGGGACACGGACGGGGCTGAATGTGTCTGCTGCACAGATCCGTTGTGCAGCAGTCCTGTTCCCGTGTTCGACTGGCCCGTCAGTGCAGGCCAATGAGATGACATGGAGGAAAACGCGAATCCAGATCCGCCTCAGTGCAACTGGCCTTTCTGTGACCCACGTGAGCGTTGTGGTCTGCAATCGCCATCAATCACGCTGCAATTTCCATCAATCACATTGACGGATGCCGGAATGACCTGCACGACGGTTCGCGTACTGATTCCCCCCCTGATGGGGAAACGGAGTTATTTCTTGCTGGCTTCGAGTTCAATCAGAAACTGGATGAATCGAATATGGGCCTGCAGGCGGTGATCGGTTCCCGGTTTCGAGGGGCCATCGACCCGACGGCGGACCCGTTCTGCAGTGGACCATCCCATGCGGATGGCGTCCCGTTTACGGGCGATCTGAGCTGGCGTTGGTACCGAATTGGATCTGCGTGGGGAGCGCGTGCGACTTCTGTTCTGCTGAATCATTGCTTCCATTCCTGTTCTTCAGGGTCGCAGCCGGGGGGCGGCCGACGGATCGTCAATTGTCAGAGTCAACCTGTTGCAAAGACTCTTCTCCCCTTTCCTATTTCACCCACAGAGAAAAGATTGAAATTTTTCAACGTCTGTTTCGAAATCGAAACAGGAGACCGTTAAGATGTTCCGAATTGCGCGATGGTATGGACAGTGCGTCAGGTGCCGGGTGTCGCGTGCGGACATCGTTCCTCCCTGTGCATGAAAGCAAGTCAATGAATGAGTCGATTGCTCCGATCCTCGGCCAGATTCCCAGCGGCCTTTCCATTCTGACGGTTAGAAATGAGGAGGGACATGAGACAGGTATGCTGGCAAGCTGGGTCCAGCAGGCAGCATTTGAACCGGCTTCAGTCACGGTTGCTGTCAACAAGTCCCGATACGTTCATGGCTGGTTAAAGGTCCGTACTGGGGTGGCACTCAATCTCATTGGCGAAGCTCAGAAGAATCTGCTCGGGCACTTCGGGAAGGGGTTTGAGCCGGGAGTCTCTGCTTTTGATGGGCTGAACATCGAACGTAGTCCGGCTGGACTTCCGGTTCTGCAGGATTCACTGGGATGGCTCGAAGGGACTGTGACAGATGTGATGGACGCCGGGGATCACACGATTTTTCTCGTTGAACTGACAAGCGGCGGTGCGGGAACACTGGCAGGGCAGCAACGTCCCTGGGTCCATGTTCGCAAGAGCGGCGCCCACTACTGAATCTGATCTCTTCGACGACGTTTACGCGGATTCGTTGACGGGAACCGGTCGCCAGGCTGGACGTCTGCTGACCGGGCTCATTCCCGGAAGCCGCCGTCCCGGGCAATGGCGGTAAATGGGGCTCCGTTGTCCTGAGCAGACCAGCCCGTCGATTTGTCTTTTTCAATCGGGCAAATGAACAAATAGGGACACGACGAACGAGCACCAGAGGCCTATTCTAGTAGAGGTCCGAATTGGAAATGAGAGTCCGTCGTCATGTCCGTATCTCCCGTTGATGGCAACTCGTTCGATCACAATCGCTCACCTGTTGGTGGTCCCTCTTCTGTGACAATCGTCTCAGATCCGCGTCCGGAAGTGGCTGAGGAGGCAGTGACACTGGCTGAGGAACTGCTGGAGAAGGCACTGAAGGGGCAAACAAAGGTCGAACGGACCGATGCCGAACGACTCGCCCGAATGATGAATGACCCGGTCGGGAAAGCGTTCACATTCACCATGATCGACGCTGTTTTTCGATCGCGAAAACCGGCAGTGGTCGCGCGACGATGGAGAGAACTGCTTCACGATCTGGGAGTTCCTCACTACCTGTCGTGGGCTGATCGCTCATTAATGAGAGTGGGAAGCCTTGCCAGTTTGCTTCTGCCGGACGTGGTGATGCCTGCGGTTGCAGAGCGGCTCAGGGCAGACAGTGCCCGCGTGATCCTCCCCGGTGAGCCGGAACCTCTGAATCGGTATCTCAAGACCCGAATGCAGGATGGCTTCCGAATCAATCTGAATCATCTGGGGGAAGCGGTTCTGGGGGAAGAGGAAGCACGTAATCGCCTGAATGCGGTACTGGAGCATCTCGCCAATCCGCTGGTGAATTATATCTCCGTAAAAATCTCTGCGATCTTTAGCCAGATCAACCTGATTGCCTGGGACCAGTCACTCAGAGAGATCAAATCCCGGTTGCGGACCCTTTACTCGGCTGCGGCCCGGCAGGGGAAATTCGTCAATCTGGACATGGAGGAATACAAGGATCTGGAACTGACCGTCGCAGCCTTTCGTGAGGTGCTCGACGAGCCGGAGTTTCAGTCCCTATCAGCCGGGATTGTCTTGCAGGCATATCTCCCGGACTCCTGGGGAGTCCAGCAGGAATTGACAAAATGGGCCCAGCAGCGGGTCGCTCGAGGAGGGGCTCCCATTCGCATTCGGATCGTCAAAGGAGCGAATCTGGCGATGGAAAAGGTCGAAGCGGAAATGCATGGATGGCACCCTGCTCCGTATGCAACAAAGAGTGAGACCGATGCCAACTACCGCCGGATGCTCGAATTCGGAGTTCGTCCCGAGAATGCTGCCGCGGTTCGTCTTGGTGTGGCCTCACACAACCTCTTTGATATCGCTCTCGCACTGACTCTCCGGGAACATTGGGGAGTTCAGAATCTGGTCGAAATCGAAATGCTCGAAGGGATGGCCAATCATCAGGCCCGGGCCGTTCGTGATCAGGCTGGAACTGTCCTGCTGTATGCCCCTGCCGTCCGGAAGGATGATTTTCTCAGTGCCATGGCGTATCTGGTCCGCCGCCTTGATGAGAATACCGCCCCGGAAAATTTCCTGAGAGAACTCTTTTCACTGAAACCCGGTTCAAGGGCGTGGGAAGAACAGAAGTCTCGATTTCTGAAGGGGTGGAACGACCGCCTGACTGTCTCGGATCAGCCACGCCGTCGGGTTCCGGCTGTCGTTCCGGAAACGTCAGATCGATTCCTGAACGAACCGGATACGGACTGGACCTTCCGTGACAATCGCGAGCAGCTTCAAGCTGCGTTTGAACGCTGGGTGCCTACGGAATTACCTCCACTCCCGGAGTTGAACGCGATGCTGGACCGGGCCGTGCAGGCTCAACCAGAGTGGGAAGCGCTCGGGCCGGATCGACGGGCAGAATTCCTCAATCGTGCTGCATTGTTGATGCGGAAAGAGCGGTTTGATGTCATGGCTTGCATGCGGCACGAAGGGAAAAAGGCCCCCGCGGAAGCGGATGGAGAGGTCTCTGAAGCGATCGACTTCGCCCGCTACTATGCCCGTCATGCTGCACCACCATCAGGAGTCATTCCCAAAGCGATGGGAGTCATCGCGGTTGTCCCCCCGTGGAACTTCCCATACGCCATTCCCGCAGGAGGGGTCATCGCGGCACTGATGGCAGGGAACAGCGTGGTTCTGAAACCGGCCCCATCGACCGTGCAGACCGCCTGGGCTCTTGTGAATCAACTCTGGAGTGCCGGGGTCCCTCGTGACGTTCTTCACTTTTACCCGTGTCCGAATGAGATGGGGCAGGCGCTCATCACCGACCGCCGAGTTGCGGGGGTGATTCTGACCGGAAGCTACGAAACGGCTCGGAAATTTCAGGAATGGCGCCCCTCACTCCCATTGTTCGCTGAGACAAGCGGAAAGAATGCACTGATCATCACCGCTCAGGCGGACCGGGATCTTGCCATCAAAGACCTGATTCGTTCTGCGTTCGGGCATTCCGGGCAGAAGTGCAGCGCAGCCAGTCTTGCCATCCTTGACGCCGAAGTATACGACGATCCCGATTTCCGACGGCAACTGCGCGATGCCGCCGCCAGTCTTCCTGTCGGTCCCGCAGCTGATCCTCGAAGTGTCGTGACTCCTCTGATGTTGCCTGACAGCGAGAAGCTGATCCGCGGGCTGACAACGCTGGATGAAGGAGAGGAATGGCTTCTGAAGCCGGTTCAAAGCCCTGGCGATCCCAATTTGTGGTCGCCGGGGATCAGGCTGGGAGTCCGGCCAGGATCATGGTTTCATCAGACCGAATGCTTTGGGCCGGTCCTGGGGCTGATGAGAGCCTCGTCGCTGGCGGAAGCGGTGGAATGGCAGAACGGAACTCCTTACGGTCTGACCGCAGGAATCCATTCTCTTGATCCCGCCGAAATTGAATGGTGGCGGGAACACGTTGAGGCTGGGAACCTGTACATCAATCGACACATCACCGGAGCGATCGTCCAGCGACAACCCTTTGGAGGATGGAAACGCTCCTGCATTGGCCCAGGGGCGAAAGCGGGTGGCCCCAACTACGTCTTTAGCTTCTGCCACTGGAACGATGCCGAGCCGACCGCCACGGAGGATTACCGGCAGATTTGGGAAACGCATTTCTCCGTCGCCCATGATCCTTCCCAACTGATTGCGGAGAGTAATCAGTTCCGCTACCTCCCTGCAAAGGGAGTCATCCTGAGACTGGAGCATCCCGATCCGCAGGTGATCCATTGTGCCCAAAGGGCCGCTGAGATCACTGGAACGCCGCTGTTCGTCAGTCTCCGGACTGAGGAGCCGGATGACGACTTCATTGCTCGCCTGCCAGAGCGTTCCCGACAGGCTGAGTTCCTCCGGACAATCACTCCCCCGGCGGATGAAGTTCTTCGCGCGGCGTATCGTTCCGGGCTGAACTGGATCAATGCTCCGGTTCTCGCTTCGGGACGGATTGAATTGCTGCGCTGGCTTCGGGAACAGTCGGTTTCGGAAACCCGTCACCGTTACGGCCAGCTTCCGGGTGAGGGGATGATGAAACGATGAAATCTCGCAGCTTCAAATATTGATAACTTCTAATTCATCAAGTCGTCGTTCCTGTTCCGTCATTCGAACGATTCATTGAGTGCTGAATCGTCTCCATCACGTTTGACAATTGTGCGTTGCCACCCAAACTGGGGAATCCACATTTCAGGAGACCATTCTGCCAATCGGGATTGGTTTGGCCAGTAAGGAGATTTGGGGATGTCTTGGACACAGGTGGCACCTGAGGAACTCAGAAGGCTGGACAATCAGCATGTCTGGCATCCATTCACTGCCATGGAGGCTTACCGGGAAGAGCAGGCACCCATTATCGCCTCCGGGGAGGGGTTTCATCTGACGGATGTGAACGGGAAAAGGTATCTGGATGGGATTTCCTCGCTGTGGTGCAATGTTCACGGACATCGAGTTCCCGAGATCGATGAG
>CALLWY010000194.1 GCA_938015865.1 uncultured Planctomicrobium sp. | reverse complement strand
GAGGACCCACGCCCCTACGCTGGGACGCGAGAGAACGGAGTCTCCGCAGTTCATCAACATCAGCGAAGGTTCGTGGTTGGGAACCTGTGCATAGAGAGAGCGAATGACCGCGATGTCGTCGGCATGTTGTGCGGTCTTCTCGAAGAGTTCGCTGATCTCCAGTCCGCTTTCACCATACTTTTTGAACTGAAAGGGGCTGGCAAATGCCGCACCTGTCTTTCGTTCAGTTGCGAAGGTGACGGGACAGGGCTGCCCATCATATTTTTTCAGCATCGGCTTCGGGTCGAAGGTGTCGACGTGTGACGGTCCCCCGTTCAGAAAGAAGTGGACAACCCGTTTGACCTTTCCGGGAAAATGAGGCCCTTTCTCTTCCCCAGCCAACGTCCGCCGGGAACAGATCATGTTCGCGAGTCCAAGGGCTCCCATTCCCATCCCGGAGCGCAGAAGCATCTGGCGACGATTGATTTGCGGGGGAATGTTGTTGCTAGAGAACATGATATGACCTTCCGCTTTGAAATCAGTGGCGGGAACTGCATTCCCCGAGGTTGCTCAGAGGAGGCAATTCGTCGTTGGTGGCTCAGTCCACAAACAGGAATTCATTGGACAACAGGAGGACTTGTGCCAATTGTTCCCAGGGACGTAGTTGCATCTGGCCGACGCCTGTGAAGTCCTTCTTCGAATTCCACGTTTGTCGGTTCTCGGATGAAAGGCCGGAACTGCCGTTGTCGGTCAATTCGAGTTCGACCGTCCAGAGAAACTCATCGCTGTGAAGGTTCCCGTTAATGTCGACGACAAAATCAATGATCTCGCCTGACTGAACGGGGATGTCCTTGATCGTTTCCTCTTTAGAGGATTGATGGAGTGCGAACTCGCGGAAGAGCCCCTGACGATTCGAAATGATTCGGCAGCGGATTCCATTACCCGGCTTCTGTTCGTGGTTGGCATGGGACTGAATCGACAGGACTCCTGCCTTAGGCGCTGTCCATCGTCGGACAACGGCATGGTCATGATCATTTCCGGGGTGTCCCCCATCAGCGTGCAGCTGTGCCCATCCGAGCGAGCCGTCCGGGTATTTCGGGCCCCCTTGCCAGCTGCTCCCGGTGAAGTAGGGAAGTGGCTGAAAGTTTCGGACCGACGTTCCCTCTTCGTCGACGGATGCATAACCATATTTCCAGGCAGCTTGCTGTGGTGAGGGCTGATGTTCCTCCATCTGATCGGCTCTGTTGAGGAATTGGACCGCTGCTTCCATCTCCCAATCGGAAGGAATTCGTTGAAACAGGCGAACAAAAAGAGCCTCGATTTTCTGTTGATCGCTGAATGCTTCTGGTTCGATGGACCGAATCAGAGCTGTGGCACGATCCGCCATGAACGGATGGTTCATCGCGAACAGAGCCTGCTGCGAAACCGTGGTTTCGGCACGAACCGGAAGATGCAGGTCTGGATTCGCAAAGTCGAAGACGCGGAAGACCGCCGGAAGGAACTGACGATCGACCAGTCCATAGAGTGTTCGGCGATGATTTCCATCATCAGGAGGAAAGAGCTCTGATGGCCTCCCACCGAGTGTGAGGTCCAGACTCCCCGAAGCCATCAGCATCGAATCCCGGAACTCTTCAAACGTCAGGCGGTGAGGACGCATTTTCCAGAGAAGTGTGTTTTCTGGATCCTGGACGAGACACCGCTCCCGCTCTGCAGGATCTTTCGGACCGAGCGAGTTCTGCTGATATGTGGCGGAGTTCAGAATCAGTCGTTGTATGTGTTTGGTGCTCCAGCCAGAGTCGATCAGTTCCCCGGCGAGCCAGTCGAGTAGCTCCAGATGAACTGGTTCAGGAGCCCGTGTTCCGAAATCACTGGGAGTCGGAACCAGACCGACACCGAAATGATGTTGCCAGATTCGGTTCACCCAGACACGCGCTGTCAGCGGATTCGACGGGGAGGCGATTGCTTCCGCCAGTTCGAGTCGTCCGCTCCCGATTTGAAAGGGGGGCGGGTTTTCCCCGGCAATGGCGGTCAGAAAGTGCCGGGAAACTTCTTCCCCTTTATTAGCGGGATTTCCCCTCCGGAAGATGAGAGGTTCCTCAAGGAGTTTCCGGTCAATCAAACGGATTGTGTGCGGTGTCGCGTCAGGGCCTTCAATGAGCCATTTTTCAATGGCGACCTGTAATTTCCAAAGCCGGTCC
The DNA here is from genome assembly GCA_938015865.1 of uncultured Planctomicrobium sp. Lineage (GTDB taxonomy): Bacteria > Planctomycetota > Planctomycetia > Planctomycetales > Planctomycetaceae > Planctomicrobium. The sequence continues at coordinate 3,459 of CALLWY010000194.1, read as the reverse complement.
CCCACTTTCTGATCAAAGAAATACTCTGTCGAAACGATGGAGTCATCCGGCAGGGAACAGGGAGAGGTGGGGCCATAGAGCACCTTCCGCAGCTGCTCCTCTTCCGGAACCGGGAGTCCGTCCGGTGGAGGGAGTGACTCCTTTTCGGCATCCTCCAGAGCCTGCGTCCATTTCTGGTCGATGGACTGAAACAGGGACTGATATCGTTCAGCAACCTCCCGAAGTGATGTTGGAGGAGTGTCAAACAGCGGAAGGACCAAAGGATGGACCGCTGATGCAGATTCCGTTTGAAGACGCTGGGTGACTTCGACGGCCAGAGGGCCAAAGTTGTCAGCGGGAAGTTCGACAAACTGGAACCACGGCAGGAAAATGGGATCCTTCACGTTTTTGGCGTGGCGGAGATAAGCTTCCCAGCGATGGACAAAGAGGGGAATGACATCGTCGACCCCGAGGATCAGATTGAAACTGAGGTCGGGATACTTCTCAAGCTCCGACTGGGCGAAGAGATAATCGGCCAGACGACCGCGTGCCCGCTGGGATGCCTCCAGTGAGGCTTGTTCCATGGCATCCCGGAATGCCTGTTGACGCTTCTGAAGTTCCGCCTCAAATTTCGTCGGCTTCGTGTTTTTCTTCGCCGGAGTGACCGGAACAATCTGTTCGGTGCAATTCTGAAAAACACCATACAGGGAGTAATAGTCAGCGGTTGGGATGGGATCGTACTTGTGGTCGTGACAACGGGCACACTGCACCGTCAGCCCCATCGTGGTTCGGCAGAGAACGTCAATCCGGTCATCAATGATGTCGTGTGGGTTTCCTAGAAAACGGCGTCCGACCGTCAGGAATCCCATGGCCGCCTGTGCGGATGGATCATCGGGAGCAATCTGGTCCGCAGCGATTTGCAGCTTGAGAAACTGATCGTAAGGGAGATCCTCATTGAGTGCCTTGACCACCCAGTCACGATAGGTCCAGGCATGGAGGGAACGTCGCTCCTCCCGGTTATAGACATATCCCTTTGTGTCCGCATAACGGGCCAGATCAAGCCATTTCCTCCCCCAGTGTTCTCCGTACTGCGGCGAGCTCAGGTATTGTTCCACGAGCTTGCCAAATGCCTGCGGGCTGGGATCCTGTTCGAAATTGCGGACATCCTTGAAGGCAGGAGGAAGTCCTGTGAGTCCGTAAGAGACGCGACGGATGAGCGTGCGCGGGTCGGACCGTGGAGCCCCCTGAAGTTTCGCTTCTGACAGTTTGGCCTGAACAAAGCGGTCGATGTCGTTGTAAATCGGGGGATCGCCGGCGACGTCGGGAGGTGTCACTTTTTTGATGGGCTGGAGTGCCCAATGGTCTCTGGCGGCCTGGTTTGTATCCGTCTCTTCATTGGGTTGGTCCGGCCATGGGGCTCCCATCTCAACCCATTTAATCAGAATCTTCACCTGTTCAGGAGAAAGTTCCTTATCCGGGGGCATCTCCAAGCCGGTTCGCTGAACCGCTTCGATCAGGAGACTCTCTGCCGGCTTGCCGGGGATAATCGCGGGACCACTCTCTCCGCCTGTGAGCATCCGGTGCCGGCTGTCCAGACGCAGGCCCGCCCACTGCTTCTTGTCCCCATGGCAGCGGATACATTCCGTAAGAAGGAGCGGCCGGACAGACGTTTCAAAGAAGTCGAGTTGTTCCGAAGTGAATCGGGGCTTCGCATCCTCTGCCCGGACAAATGCACTGGTCGCAACCAGCAAGCTGAGACAGATCAGGCTCAATTGACAGGCACGGGGAATGGCCAAGGGGACCTCCCGAAAAAGGAACAGGTGCCGTGGAACTCGTTCAGGAACGGGTCCATTGCGCAATGGCGATGGAGGCCCTGACACAATCAAGTCAGAGTCGATCTGTTTATTGTATACAATTTGGCGACGCTGTCAAATCAGGCTTCAGAGCCGGCTGTCTCAGCCTAAGTACGAAAGCAGCCCTCTGAGGACCTTCTGAGGAATTCCTCAGAGGAAGCGCGTGCGGCAGATGTCTGCTTCAGATTCGTCCCGTCATCAAGGACGGGGAAATGGGGGAGTCTGCTTACGATCGGAAGATGAAGTAAACCGCGCCACACATGCAAAGCCCGGCCCACAGGAAGTTGATATTGATGGGCCTGTTCATGTAGTAGACGGAAAACGGGACGAAGACAGCCAGTGTGACAACCTCCTGAAGGATCTTCAGTTGCCCCAGCTGTAGGTTTTGAGCATTCCCGTAGCGATTGGCGGGGACCTGAACCAGGTATTCGAAAAAAGCGATCAGCCAGCTGACAACGACCGCGATGTACCACGGCTTGGTCGCCAGGTCCTTCAGATGCCCGTACCAGGCGAAGGTCATAAAGATATTGGAAATGGTCAGCAGCAGAACAACGACACCAATGGCCGAATAGTTCATGATGGGGATCTGAAAAAGAATGGGGGCGGAAAAAGTCTCTACCTGACAGGGGGAACGAAGAAAACCGCGATGGCATAGAAATCGGCCCCTCCAATCATGAGGGGCCGAACGACGTCAATCAACAATCCGGATCAAGGATTATTTCAGCAGTGCGACAACAAGGCCGCTGCGAATCTTGGGGTCGAACCAGGTGGACTTCGGCGGCATGAAGAGATTCTGCTCGCAGACATCCACAAACTGCTTCATTGTGACCGGGGCCAGTGAGAGGGCCAGATCATACTCTCCTGCGTCGACTCGCTGGACGAGGTAGGCCGCATTCTTGTTGCCGCCTACGTAGTTGATCCGCTTGTCCCGGGCATCCGGCATTCCGAGGATAGCATCAATGATATGCCGCTGGATGATGTCCGAGTCGATCGATTCGGCTGCATTGGTCGGGGCGAATGAACCGGCTTTCGGCGTCAGGAGGAACCATTCTCCGCCCAGATAGAGTCCGAATCGTCCAACAGACTCAGGACGAAATGGTTCGATTTTTCCAAGCGATTCGACGGTGAACTGGTCTTCCAGCTTCTGAAGGAACTCTTCCTTGCTGATGCCATTGAGGGGGAGCAGGCGATTGTACGGTTCCAGACCGAGCCGGGAGGTCGGGAAGAAGACGGTCAGGAAGTGATCCAGCCCCAGTGCTGCGGCAGCGGCACTGCGATGGTTGCCGTCAGCAACGTAGGCGGCGGGCTCTGCTGCAAGCAGGTCGATCAGCGTTTTCTGTGTCTCGCTGTCGGTCACGATCCAGCTCTGGTGCAGATTCTTATCCTCATCCAGAGTCTCAAAGTCGCAGGGGCGTGAAGCGACAACTGCCTGAAGTGCAGCCAGGAGCTTCCCGTCCTTGTCGTTGACGGCCAGATTGACCGTTCCGAAGTCGGCATCGGTCGCCTTCAGCAACTGAGCCCGTCCCTCGGCTTTTTCGGGGCGGATTCCTTCATTGCGGATGATGCATCCATTGGGGGTCTTGTCCGTCCGGATTTCCGAAGTCAGTCCGAACCCGCCGCCACCGAG
>CALLWY010000193.1 GCA_938015865.1 uncultured Planctomicrobium sp. | reverse complement strand
AGTATTCTCTGGATTATTACCTTTCCTTGCTTCTTCATTCAGAAATCGGAGCTCTGCAGCGGGATCATGCCATTTCTGAATCATCCCGAAAGGGATCAGACCTTGTTCAAGTCTCTACACAGCCATCCATCATCGGCGACTATTGCGACCTGTACAGAGGAAGAGTCTTTTCTGTCACTGGGAAGAATCCAGATTTCCCGCCACTTTCCGATTGTCCCAATGGGGGCGCTCCCTTTCATCCTTGGTGCCGACACTACTTCATTCCCATTGAAGAAGGTTCTGAAGCCGCCGAAGCAGCGAAGCAGCTTCCACCAATTCCACCAGAATTCATTGCAGCCGCCAGAACTGGCGCTTCTCCCAATGAGTTCATGAAACTCTGGAACTCATACAAGAACACTCCTTAACAGCCTGTTGAATTTCTCGCCCGTGGTTGGCACTTCTGATAGACTGCGACTGGTTGTGGTTTGAACTTTTCAGGGAGCGACCGGGATGGCGTTGGGCAGGCGGGAGGATTCGCAGCAGCAGGAGTTCTGGATGCCGGTCCAGAACCTTTCCAAGGGGCCGGGACATGTCTTCTATGACAAGCTCAATCAGGTCCTTGCCAAGGCTGGGTTCGACAAGGTCCTCGAAGACCTCTGCCATCCCTTCTATGCCAGCACTGGTCGTTCCTCCATTCCGCCGGGTGTCTACTTCCGCATGCTGCTGGTGGGGTATTTTGAAGGGATCGATTCACAACGGGGCATTGCCTGGCGATGTGAAGATTCGTTGTCACTCCGGCGGTTTCTGGGGATCTCGCTGGGGAAAGAGACTCCCGATCACAGCAGCCTCACCCGCATTCGAGACCGGCTCCCGCTGGAGATTCACGAACAGGTGTTTCAGCAGGTGCTCAGCATCATCGATGACCACGGTCTGCTGAAGCTGAAAGCCGTCGGGGTCGATTCCACACTGCTGGAAGCCAACGCCGCGATGAAAACGATTGTCCGCAAGGACTCCGGCGAAGACTGGAAGGCGTATCTCAAACGGCTGATGCAGGAGCAGGGACTCATTGACGAGGGTGACAACCCCAGCGATGACGAGCTCCGGAAGTTCGACAAGACCCGGAACAAACAGGGGAAGAAGAAGGTCTCCAACGAGGAATGGCAGTCCCCTTCCGATCCCGATGCCCGGATCGTGAAGATGAAAGATGGCCGCACGCACCTGGGGTACAAAGCCGAACACGTGGTGGACCTGGACAACGAAATCATTCTCTCCGCCACCGTGCATCATGGGACGCAAAGTGACGCAGGTACGCTGCTGGAAAGCGTAGTGAGCGCCCAGCGGAACGTGATTCTGGCCGGGAGTCCGGAAGAGATTGAAGAGGTGGCTGCTGATAAGGGCTACCACAAGAACGAGACGATCACACAGGCCACGGACTTTGAAATCCGGACGTACATTCCCGAGCCGAACTCACCGCACAATCGCACGTGGACAGATAAATCCGACGAGGTGAAACAGGCGGTCCTGAACAACCGTCGTCGGATGAGCCGCACCAAAGGGAAGGACCTGCAGCGTCAGCGAAGCGAGAAGGTCGAGCGCAGCTTCGCACACATCTGCCAGACCGGCGGAGCCAGACGAACCTGGCTACGAGGTCTTGAGAAGGTCAACAAACGCTACCAGATCGTGGCCGCCGCGAGGAACCTGGGCCTCCTCATGCTGAAGGTGTTCGGGATCGGGAAGCCGAGGAACCTGCAGGGAGGAATCGGGGCACTGCTGGCACTCTGGGGGATCTGTAGACTGCTCTGGACCGCCCCCAGACGCTTCCTGCACTCACTGACGACAAAGACGACACTTCTGGCGACATTCCAGCCCCGTAACTGGAAACCCAGCCCGCACCGACCTTTCACCCCCAGACAACTCAAAATCACCCCAACTTCAACGGGCTGTTAACGCAGCAGAGAAGAAGACAGACGAATGGAGAAGACTTTCATCGATCCCGACACAACCGACATTACAAGAGAACTTCAAATCATCCGAGAGCTGGTCCGTGCTGCCATCCTGATCATCGGCAAGAAGGAAACAAAGAAGGAAGCGGAATTGTCGGACCCGACAAGAGCCGTCATTCAGCTTAAGAAATTTGAACTTTGCCAAAAGCTGAACCAGAAGGTTCAACAGACCCTGAATTCGATCGGAATCGATGATCTTCCGTTGGATTTCCTGATTCACGTGTTCGAGTATGGCGGTTCGGACGCTTGGCGTGGAACACTGTCAGACTTCATCGCATCAGTGAGAAAGTCAGTTCAGGCGCTTCAGGAAGAGACCAAAGCCATCTTTGAATTTGATGCAGCCGTTCAGAAGCGCCGTCAGGCCATTGAGGAATACGAACGACTCTCCAGAGAA
>CALLWY010000192.1 GCA_938015865.1 uncultured Planctomicrobium sp. | reverse complement strand
CTCCGCGATGTCGACATAGTCTTCGGGAATCTCTTTTTCCTCGATGACCTGCCCAAGGGATGCGGCATCAAAGTAGAGCGCCTTGCGTCGCACCAGATCGATGATCCCGGTAAATCCGTGCTCCGACCCGATCGGGATGAAGAGAGGGACCGGATTTGCGTGCAGCCGCTTCCGCATCTGCTCCAATGTGCGCTCAAAGCCCGCCCCAATGCGATCCATCTTGTTGATGAAGCAAAGGCGAGGGACGTGATAGCGGTCCGCCTGTCTCCAGACAGTCTCACTTTGAGCCTCGACACCTTCAACCGCACTGAAAACAACAATTGCCCCGTCGAGCACGCGAAGGCTACGTTCAACTTCTGCGGTGAAATCCACGTGTCCCGGCGTGTCGATCAGGTTGATCGTACAGTCCTTCCACCTGCAGGTAACCGCTGCCGAATAGATTGTGATTCCGCGTTTTGCTTCTTCGGGATCGAAGTCGGTTTCGGTCGTTCCATCGTCGACGTTCCCCATCTTGTGAATGGCGCCGGCATAAAACAGAATTCGTTCCGTCGTCGTGGTCTTGCCAGCGTCGATGTGGGCAACAATCCCGATGTTTCGCAGCTTCTCTATTGGACCGGCCATTGTGGTTCTGACAGGAAAGATGTGAAAGAGTCAGGTCTGTAAACAAGTTTAGCTGCACACCGAAAGCGTGCAGCTAAACGAAGGTTCGAAATCTGATCGATTTCCCAATCAGTAGGCGAAGTGGGCGAAGGCCTTGTTGGCTTCAGCCATACGGTGAACGTTTTCACGCTTGGTCATGGCGGCCCCTTCCCGCTTGTACGCAGCGATAATTTCGTCTGCCAGCGACTGGGAGGCCGGACGCCCTTTTCGACCGCGGACCGCTTCGAGGATCCAGCGGATCGAAAGCGCCTGCTGACGCTTGTAATTCACAGGAGTCGGGACCTGATAGGTTGCCCCCCCCACTCGCTTGGAGCGGACTTCGATGTGCGGCTTCACGTTTTCAATTGCCTGATTGAAAACTTCCAGCGGCGGGACATCGGTAATCTTCTTTTCAACAACTTCCATGGCGTCGTAGAACACGCTGAACGCGACGCTCTTCTTTCCGTCGTGCATCAGACAGTTCACGAACTTTGTGACCAGCTTGGAGTTGAAACGGGGGTCCGGCTTCAACTGCTCACGGCTTGCTGTGAAACTCTTCGCCATCGGTTGTACTCAATTACTACAAAAGATGTTTGCTGTTGAATCTGGAGCGAATCTTCCAGAGAAAGTCCGCTGCATCGTGTCTGAAACTGCCGTCAATCAAGCCGCATGGCTGAGAACTACTTGGGACGCTTTGCCCCGTAACGGCTGCGGGCCTGGCGACGCTTCTGGACACCCAGAGTATCCAGCACCCCGCGGATGACCTTATATCGAACCCCGGGCAAGTCGCGGACACGACCACCGCGAACCAGCACAATGGAGTGTTCCTGAAGGTTGTGCCCTTCCCCAGGAATGTAGGCTGTCAGTTCCTTGCCATTCGAAAGACGAACGCGGCAGATCTTTCGCAGAGCCGAGTTCGGCTTCTTGGGGGTCATCGTTCGCACCTGCAAACAGACCCCGCGCTTCTGCGGACACCCTTCCAACAGGGGAGTCTTCGTCTTGGAATATTGCTTTTTCCGTGGTTTGCGGATCAGCTGATTGATTGTCGGCATGGAACCGTTACGCCTGAAAGTCAACACAGTTAAGGATTTACTTCACACTCCAGCCCGCAGATGCGACTTGCGGAGCGGAAGGGAATCGCGAAATTTATCCGGGTCACGCCGGATGGTCAAGTGACACGACAGGAAACCCCGGACCAACCCGCAGAAAATCTCTGCGCCCGCAGCGTCCGAACTCACGATCGGGACAAAATTTCCGCGTTTCCATTTCCGCACTGCGGGAACAGCTTATGAATCTCCCGCAGATTTCTCCACATCGCTGTCGCAGACCGCTCTGACAGTGTTCAGAATTCTGACAGTGTTCAGAATCTGCCGGCAACAATCCGGGTGAAAGTCTCCCCAGTTTGACAAGATGCCACCAGCGAAGCTACCGAGCCGGAGAAAAATTGTCCTCCGACAGCGGGATTCAACAGGCCTGAACCGCCTGCTGGTCCAGGACAACATCGAGAATCGAGCTTCAGGCAGCCTCTTCGCAGGTCCGTTCCGGCAGGTAATGCTCCAGCAGAGCGTTCGGCCCACAGCGGCCACTGGGTGTTCCATCCCACTGGTGGCTGGCAACAGATTCCAGAATCATTTCCGCCACTTTCAGTGCAGCCAGTCCCTGAGCCCCACTGACCAGCGGAGTCTGACCAGTACGAACACACTGGATGAAGGACGAGAGTTCCGCCGTCAGGGCATCAACGTCGGTCCCCTTGGTTTCGGTCTGCTGGATGAACTTGCCAAAGACCTCCGGCTTCAATTCATCGGGAGTCGCTTTCCGATCCATGACCAGATGGTACGGGAGTTGTCCGGACAGCATCGGCTGACCGGGGGTCATTGCCTTCACGGTGCGGGCGGTAAAGTCGGCAGTGAAACAACCGCGATCGGACCAAACCTGCATAGTTCGGGAGAAATGAGGCGCGACCCGATTGGCGGTCAGATCGGCAATACACCCGCCTGGGAAATACAGACGGGCCTGAACGCAATCTTCGTTGCCCCCGACCAGAGTCGCGCCGAAGGCCTCAACTCGGACCGGAGTCTCGCCGACCAATGCGAGTGTCAGTTCAATATCATGGATCATCAGATCCAGCACAGCCCCGACATCCATGGACCGGAACGCATACGGACTGATGCGCTCCCCGCGAATGTATTTGGGACTTCCGGCCTGCTCCGCGAGGGATTCAAATGCGGGATTGAATCGCTCGATATGCCCCACCTGTAGCGGGACCCCATGTTCACGGGCCAGACGGACCAGAACTGCCCCATCTTCCACGCTGGAGGTCAGAGGCTTTTCCACCAGCACCGGAACGCTGCGGCAAAGAAAATCTTCCGCAATCGTTCGATGCAGATTGGTCGGGACGACGACGGAAACGGCATCGACCGAATTGATGACGGAGCGATAGTCCGGTGTCCATTCACACTGGCAGGCGGCAGCAACAGTCTCCCCCTGCTGCTGATTGGCATCAGCCACGGCAACGAGCTTGACCCCCGGCATCTGGGAGAGGATACGGGCATGATGTCGCCCGAGAGCCCCAACGCCAACAACAGCAACGCGGATCAAGTCTGAGGAACTCTGCATTGGAACTCACCTCCCTGTGATTTTCGCTGAGCGGGAGAGTGCTCTCTGGCGATCACCAGAGAAGGCAACCCTGCGCCGTTTCAGGCTGATTTCTTCATCCCTTCGGGCGGAGCATCGCGAAATGCTTCTCGTGCACGCCCCATTTTCCCCTTGCGCTGAGCATCCATGGCGGACAACAACGTAACGAGTTCAATTGGAAGGACGCCAGCACACTCCTCTTCGAAATGCTGCCGCACGGTTTCCAGCGGCTGATGATCGCGGAACAGCAACTTGTAGGCTTGTCGGATCAATGCGATCGACTCTTCACTGATCCCCGCACGTCGCAATCCGACCAGATTGACCGCCTTGACTTCCGGGTTATCACTCCCGGCCGCGATCATAAACGGAGGAACGTCTGTCGGGACACGGCAACCTCCACTGACAAACGCCAACTTCCCAACCGTCGCAAAGTGATGAACCACGGAGTTCCCCGAGATGATCGCACGGTCATGCACATGCACGTGTCCTCCCAGAAGGACACCATTGACCAGCATGGCATTATCGTAAATACGGCAGTTATGAGCGACGTGGGAGTTCGCCATCAGGAGATTGCGATTGCCGATGCGCGTACACCCATCTTCTTTTTCTGCCCCCCGGTTCACAGTCACGCCCTCGCGGAACTGATTTTCGTCCCCAATAATGACACTGGTTGGGGCGCCATCACGATAACTGTAATCCTGCGGATCGGCACCGATCACGGCATTCGGCCAGAACCGGTTCCCTTTCCCGATGGTTGTCTTGCCGACGATGACAACATGACTCTCAAGACGGCAGTTGTCCCCGATCGTGACCTCATCGCCGATCAGGCAAAATGGACCGATATAGACATCTTCTCCCAGCTGAGCACGGGGAGAGACTTGAGCCAGCGGTGAAATGAATGTGGACATAATTCATCGGGGAGAGAATTGGCAAGAGCCCTGGGAGATCGCCGAGGAACCGGCCCCAGAGATCCGGCCTGGGGTAAAATGAGGAGGTGGTGGTGACGAGAGAGCTGCTCCGGGGTGAGAATCCCGGACAGTTTGACTGCTGGTTCGCTCCGACAAAGCGGGGTGCAAATCCACAATCTGTCGAATGATTTGATGATTGAGACGATGACCGGATCTGCTGGCAGTAAAACTGCCGATCAGATCGCATCCCAACAGAGCAAAATCTCCGACGCAATCCAATATCTTGTGTCGTACACACTCATCCGGCCAGCGGAGTGAGTTCTGCAGGACACCATTTTGCGTAAAGACCAGAACGTTTTCGGGGGTTGCCCGCAATCCCATTCCTGCCGCTCGTAGCTGAGCGATCTCAGACTCCAGAACAAACGTTCGACAGTTTGCCAGCTGTTCCAGAAAGGTTGATGGAGTGATGGAAAGACTCAGAGCCTGAAACGGAATCGGGGCGTTGCCATAATCCAGCAGAAATCCAATCTGATAGCTCTTCTTCAGGGACGGCTGAGCGGCAATCCCGACCCGGTTTGATTCCTGATAATTGAGCACCGTGTCGATTTCGACACACGGCCGGGGCTGATCCTGCGAGACAATCCCTGCTTCCAGGATCGCTTCTATGAACTGAATGGATGATCCATCACATCCCGGAGGCTCTGGTGCGTTGATCTTGACCAGACAATTATCGACCCGCATCCCGGCAAGCGCCGCCATCACATGTTCAATTACAGAAACGCTCGCCCCGTGATGAGTAATCACGGTACAGCGACTTTGTGGAACAACGTATTCAATTAGCGCCGGGATACGAACAGGCTCCGGGAGATCAACCCGTTCAAACACGATTCCATGACCACATTCTGCGGGACAGAATTCGACAGTCACATCCACCCCATTGAACAGACCAAACCCCGACACGCGGGCTGCACGTGCGAGTGTCTGCTGAGGACGATGGGAAGTAAGCATGTCGAATTCAATCTCGGTTGATGGCAGGAAGATTGACGGTTGAAAGCCGGATCAGATGTCCTCAACAGGAAACGTATCGGCGGTACAGGCGCGAGTTACTTCCCCTTCGGAGCGAGAGATTCCGGAACGGCGCCGCCGTTTTTCTCCCATTCCTTATTGAGAAACTTCAGAACCGGATCGGTCATATCGTCTTGTGTTCTGTAATGAATGACCTGTCGATTCAAGCCGTTCATCACCTCGCGAGGGTTGTCATCGTTTTCAAGTGCGTTCCGGTCAAACCGAAGGACCAATGTGTATTTGTAATAGGTGGCATACCGGCGAACCGCATCTTCGACATCCAGATAGACAGACTTGTAGATGTCCGCTTCTTTTCTCAGGAACTTTTGCTGAGAGACTCGCTTGAACGTTTCCAGCTCCGCCTTGGACTTGGCAATCTGTTCAACGAGCTTGTCGTAATCAGGACTCTCCGGTTTCAGGTTTCCGCTGTTAAGCTGGCCCTGAAGTTCCTGAATCTTCTGGACAAGACCTTTTGCTTCGCCATCGGCGGCCTCAATCTCTTTTTGCAGGGCCTCCGTCAATGAAAGGAACTTGTAGGAGTTCTTGAAGACGTGAGCCATGTCGATCAGGCCCACCTGTGCCGGCAAGGTGCTTTCGGAACTGGCAGCCGGGTTTGATGCTCCGTTTGGACGGCTCGCCTGGGCAAAGACGGTCGCTCCAGGCGCGAGCATGCTCAAAATCGCGCACGAAGCTGAGAGAGCGAGCCAGGATGTCCGGGGGGATGCCGTCCGTTGCATTCCAACACCAATGGTCATCTAGAGTCGAGGGGGCACCAATGCGAGAAACACATCCTTGTGAGCCCGCGCATTTGGATTCGATCGTCGGCGCGTATTCTGCATAACACTTTATTTAGGTCAAGAGGATTTGCAGCCCTGGAAAGATTCAGCGGCAGTTCGCCTCCGTGACCAGCAGAAACAGACAACTCCTCTCCTGTTTTCAAATTCGAATTGACCTCGTTCAACCGACTGGGCTACAACCCGAGCCCCTTCTGAAGCTCCCGAAATCCACGGGAGATTCAACTCGATTCCCTCCCCCTGTCAGCCTGATCCCCATCCTCACGCATGCGCATCTGTTGCTGGATTGCCGCGATTGTCCTGCTGCCTGCGGTAGTTCTTGCTGATGGACTTGATCTCCTCCCCTATCGTGAGCGCATTCTCAAGCCGCGAACCGCACAAGAGACGTTCACAGATCCTGTTCCGGACCGGACTGCCCCTCCCGGTCCCAAGGTCGACGTGTCGACGGTTGTTACTCCTCAGACGGGGGAGATCGATCTGCGCCCCCCTTCCGTCCGGGTGGAGGACTTCGATCTGGTGGAAGAACCGAGCTGGATCAATTCCATCATTGATGACCACCTTCTCATCTGGGACGAAATTCCCAGCGGACTGGAGAACATTCCGCGAGCGGGAACAGAGTTCGGGATCACGACTCTGGGAACGAAGTTCGACATCGTCGGGAATGGCCCGTTGTGGATTGGGGGGAGCTTCGGCTGGAACTTTCTGAGCGGACCGACGACGGCAGACGTCCCGCCGCAGACCTTTGATCTGGGACTGGAATTGAATTACGCCCGGAAGATCAATGACACATGGGGCATCCATCTGAACGCCAGTCCATTGTGGGCCACAGACTTTTCCAATGTCACCAGCGATGCCTTTCGTCTGCTCGCGGGAGGATTACTGACATTTCAGGCGGATGAAGTGACCAAAATCGTTGCCGGGATCAGCTATCTCGATCGCCCCGATCTCAATTTTCTTCCCATTGCCGGCCTGAAGTGGATGGTCACGGACAATCTCGCCCTCGATATTCTTGTTCCCCGGCCGCGAATCGCGTGGCGTATCAAAAAAGAAAACGAAGAAGAGAAATGGTTCTTCCTGGCAGGGGAAGTGGGTGGTGGCTCCTGGGCAATCGAGCGAGACCCGAAGCTGTCCGATCGAATGGGCTATCGGGATCTGCGATGGACCGGAGGAATTGAATATCGGCAGCCCAGCGGGAGTCGCGGGATTCTCGAAGCAGGCTATGTCTTCAATCGCAAGATTGAATTCCAGCGCGGCGGAGGGGATGTCGATCCCGGAAGCACATTCGTCATTCGCTGGGGCC
>CALLWY010000191.1 GCA_938015865.1 uncultured Planctomicrobium sp. | reverse complement strand
CATACATTCTCCATCGATGAAACCACATTCCGCCCGGTGATATTGGAGCATCACTGTCGTTTCGAGATAGTTGTTGTAACAGAGCCGTGTCTCCCCCTCCAGAAGGGAATGATTGCAGACACCGGGTTCGGGAAATCCATAGCCCTCAACCCAGCACCCGATGTTCTGGTCTGGCCAGCACCAGAGATAATACCAGTTGACGCATCCTTCCGGGTTCATCTCTTCAAGTGGAGCAGGTTGAGGGGGCCATTGCCCGGCGGGGAAACAGACCGCGGGATAGATCGGTGCGTGAATGTTGCACGTTGCCCCCTGAACTGCAGAATCCATTCCTGCCAGAGAGATGATGACCCCGGCCAGAATCAGCACACCTGCGAGAACCCGCTTCGCAATCATATCGATCTCCATTCGATCTTCAGAACCCGGGAAACAACGTACCAGAATCAAGATCCCCCGTCAGGACGATCTCCGCCAGAGGACAACACCAATGACGATCAGGACTGCTCCATTGAGTATCAGCAGCAGGGGCCGCCAGCTGGTCGCTGTGAACCCTTTTCCCCGTCCGGTTGGAGGCGATGGTGCCTCACTTCCCGTTCGACCTCGAAAAAAGGCAGCCACATCCGCAACCGGCTCCGTCCAGCGTCCCCCGGATTTCGGTTCTACCTGCAGATCGTACCAGGACCAGTTGGCAGGAACCGACAACCGGAATGCATCCTCCTCCAGGGCAATGTTGAACCGGGCTTCCCTGATGACGGTCATCCGAACGTTTGAGACATATCCGTTTGAAACATTGGCTCTCAGATGGACTGCCGGCAGCAACACATCCCCCGGGTATTGGGTCATTTCCTCGAACACTTCCATCCGGAGTGTCGATCCATCTTTGGGAGAAATCATTCGCCACTGACGCGGAAGTCCGTCGGTCTGATCCAGAAGGAGCCAGCTGGCATGCTTCCGTTCCGCTTCCGAGGCGGGACCGTAATACTCCAGACGCCACAAATCAGCGTCGACCCGAAAAACCGTGGAACCATCGACGAGCGATTCATTGGGGATTGTGCGAAACCATTCCAGTGTCTCATACAGATAATTGCAGGCTCCGCGACGATACGCCTTAACCCCCTTGTTCGGACGGTCGGCCAGCAAATGAACGTCGCCCGTAACGACGTGTTCAAAGATCTCGCTGACGCAGCGACGTTCGTTTCCCTGCTGTCGGAAGATCCGCTTGTCTTCAATTGCACGAAGTGTCGCTTCGTCGTCTGGCAGAGATCCAGTGAGCTTCTCGGGGCAGAATCGCTCCACGAGTCTCCGGGCGAGAGTCTCATCTGGAACCAGTGACACCGACCGCAATTCGTGGAGAAACTCGTCACACGTCAGCTTCCGTTCCTTCAAGGTAAAGATGACGAACAGATAATCGATCTCACCGGTTGAGATGTCGGACCGATACCCCTCCCAAACAGGGAGATAAGAACTCTTAAACTCTGCCTTCTGCTCTGCGGTCAGGGGAGACTCAGCATCCGAAATTGAAGCTTCCTGCGTCGTCTCAGCACTAACAGGCTCCTGTGCCGTCGAAACAGTTCCGGTCAACAACAGGTATGCAGACAGGAAAACAAGCCTGCTCAAATAATGATGATGAAGGTCTCTGCCAGGACCAGAAAATCGAACGTCAGCGCAGGCTCGAATCACAGATCACCTTCGAGCTGGAGGGTTGAAAGAGTTGCCCAATATCTAATCAACCGGACGTGAAACACCATTGCCAAATTTTTGGAAAATCGGAAACAACATCAATCGACGAATGTATACTATCTTGTCTATCATCCCTGCAATCTCGACCGAGCATAAAAATTCGACGTGAGGTCTTAGCGCTCAAATTGAGTTTGAACACGAATCATCGGGAGAACATGACTATGTTAATGCGGGCTGCAACGTCCGTCGTCATCTGCCTTGCAATCGGATCGACTTCCTTCCAGTTCACCAGCCAACTTCGGGCTGACACCTCCAAACCCGCTAAATCTGCCGCATCCAAAACGGAGGAGCGCGAGAGTACACGTCGGAAGCCACTTCCTGCGTATTATGGCCAGATTGGTGTCAATGACGAGCAACGTCAGCAGCTTTACTCCATTCAGGATTCTTACGAAGTCAAACTGGAAAAACTCCGGGAGGAGTTGAAAGCTCTGATCGCTGAGCGGGATGCCAAGCTGGAAGCGGTTCTCACCCCCGGTCAAAAGTCGCGGCTGAAAGAACTCCGCGAAGCAGCCCGACGAAAAGCGGCCGAACGGGGCTCGCAAACTGCCGAGAAGTGATTTTCGAACGAGAGTAGCAGCCAATCCGGTTTAATGTCGTGATTCGCGGAGGATGGCCTCCTTCATTCGCGTGTGGTATGCCCCTCCGCGCATCGCGTCGATTTTCTCAGGGAGGTCGAGATGCTGCACTCCCTCGCGAATGCTTGGAGAGCGTTCTTTCAGGTGGTCCAGTGCATTGAGCGCCGCCAGCGAAACATAGGGTCCCTCTCTCTGCGGATTCGCCAGGTCCAGCAAGACATCGACAGCAGCAAGCAAGTCGTCGGAATGACCGGACTGCCCTAGCGACTCAGCAGCAGCGACTCGGACACTGGGAGAAGGATCTTTCTGGATCATCGTCCGTAAGACGTCTCGATGAGTTTCGACGGTCTGTTGTCCGTGGACAAGAAGTCCTGTAGCGGCCCAGAAGCGGACCGCATCGTTGGAGTGCTTCAGCCCCTGAGCCAGAATCGCTGGGGATTCCTGGAGAAGTCCCGAAGCAGCATCCGCCATCCGGAGGATCTCCTCCAGCGGATAACGATCCTGATCATGCCCGATTTCGTAAGGAGTCAGATCCTTCCCCCGGTGAAACTCCGCTTCAGGAAGAAAGCCAACATCGCGGATTCGCAGAAGGTGCTCCGTGTTGGCTCTCCTGAGTTCTTCAAGAATTTCAGCGTGTTCTGGCGAGTTGACGAGGTTATGAATCTCTTCGGGATCCGCTTCAAGATCATATAACTCTTCCGGCGGTTTCGGCTCCCAGAATCCGCGCTGTGCTTCGTTGAGTTGGCCAGCAAGAAACAATTCGTTCCACTTTCGGGTCGTGGGAGTCTGGAACATATAGGCCAGATACTCTCCCTGAGCCAGATGGGGGAAATAATTCCGAATATAGTGAAACCGCTCATTTCGAACGGTCCGGGAAAGATCAATCCGCTCATCCATCCGCCCGCGAAATCCGTAAAGATAACGTCGTGGAGGAGCTGTGTTTTTTCCTAGAAATGCACTCCCCTGCAGATATTCCGGCGGTTTTTGTCCTGCAAGGCGGTTCAGGGTGGGAGCCAGATCCACAAAGCTGACCAGTCGATCACATGGACCAGTCGGGGAAACCCCTTCGGGAACCAAATGGCGGAACCGTTCCGGAACATGAATCAGCAGTGGAACGCGCAGACCGGTGTTATAAAGCCAACGTTTATGACGCGGCATTCCAGAACCATGATCTCCAAAGAAGAAGACGATCGTATTGTCGCTGAGTCCTTGTGCTTCGAGTTGCTTTAACTGTTCGCCGAACCACTGATCCATTTCAGTGATATTGTCATAGTACTGAGCCCAGTCTTGCCGGACTTCGAGAGTGTCCGGATGATAGGATGGAACAGGTGCTTTCGCAGGATCATGCTTCCAGACATGAGGCCGCTTTCGGATCTGACTCTCATGCGTCCCTGTATAATTGAAGACCGCCATAAATGGCTGATGATTTTTCAGTTTCGGCCAGGGATTCTTTCTCGGCGCCTGATCCCATAAACCTTCGGGTTTCGCCAGGTTGTAATCTTCCTTGACATGGTTAATGCAAAAGTACCCTGCTCGACGTAGTTCGACAGGGTACATCTGAAACGGCTCTGGAAGTCGCGTGAGACTCCGCATGTGCTCGGAGCCGGTGCTTGTGGGATACATTCCAGAAATGATCGTGGTTCGCGCAGGGGCACAAACGGGAGCGTTCGACCACGCATTGGTGTAGAGAATGCTCCGGGCTGCGAACCGATCCAGATTCGGAGTCGTAGCATAACTGTCCCCATAACATCCCAGATGGGGACCAATGTCTTCCGCAGTCAACCAGAGAATATTCGGTCGCTCTTCTGCAGAATAAACTGGACCAGCAAGTGTGATGAACAGGACGGGGAGCAGGAGAAGCAGTCGAGTCATGTCGGTCAGTGCCTGTTCCAAAGATGCCGGGGGGTCGAACTCCGAAGCTCAATTGAATCGTTCCAGACGATAGGGAAACGGGTCAACGTGGGGATGTGTTCCCGTTAATAATTCTACCAGTAACTGAGCGGTGCTGGGAGCCATTGAGACGCCAAGCATCCCGTGCCCCGCAGCCATCCAGACATTCTGAAGTCCGGGAACACGTCCGATGAGTGGAACGTCATCAGCGCTCATCGGACGGAATCCATACCACTTCTCTTCAATACTCAACTCATCAACAGGATTACGGAGATAAGCATTCGCCCCCTCTTTGAGAAGAGTCAATCGGGGAGCCCGCATGGACTTGTCGTACCCGGCAAACTCCATCGTCGATCCAATTCGGATTCCTTCCTGGAACGGCGTCAGCGCGACATGATGTTCTTCAAAGATCAACGGCGAAACAGGAGTCACTGGTGGGCGGCGAAGCGTGATCGAGTACCCTTTTCCCGGTTCGACAGGGAGTCGGATCTTCAGCTGTTTCCGGAGAAGTTGACTCCATGCTCCTGTACACAGGATGAGTTGATCGACTTCCATCCGTCCTGCCGTCGTGACGATACTCGTGACTTCATCGTCGCTGAACTCCAGACAGAAGAGTTCACAATGTTCGCGGATACGGACTCCCAATTCGAGTAACCGCTTTTTCCAGGCACACATCAGCTTATCGGGACGCAAGTGTCCATCGCACCTGTATTCCCATGCGCCTGCCAGTCCTGACCGCAGCGCCGGCTCTCGTTGAGAAAGTTCTTCGCCAGAAAGGGGAGTCGCCTCCAATCCGAACTCCCGGCGCAATAGCGCTTCGGTCTCGGCGAATTCTTCCATCGCCGAATGAGAGCGAAACACCACCAGCGTTCCTCCCGGAACCCAGTCACAATCCTCAAGAAACCCGCTGCGAAACATCTCCTCATAAAGAACACGCGATTGATCCAGGAGCACCTGCCGCGCATGTCCGGCCTGCAACATGCTTGCGTGATTGCAATTGCGGGCAAATCGCCATAACCACGCCCAGAACTGACTCCGGGTCTGAAACCGGAACTGCAACGGGGCATTTCGTTTGAACAGGGATGCCAGTCCGTTCCAGACAGTTCCCGGTCGGGAGAGCGGAAGGAGATGGCTGGGGGAAACGAGGCCGCAGTTTCCATAAGAGCACCCGTGACCAAACGCTCCCTTGTCGATCAGCAGAACAGGCGCTCCAACCTGGGAAAGCGCTCCGGCGCAGGCTGCTCCGATTACCCCTCCTCCGACAACCACAATGGGACGTCGCACTGCGTGAGTGGTCTGCACAGCACGATCGGAGATTGGTGGGGAACCGGACATCTGCCTGATAGACCCTCCTGACACCATTCGAAATCGGAACGAATCACCATACGCCAAATCTGCCGGTGCGGAAATCATAGGTAACCTCCGCAGCTCGTGTCCCCGCTAGAGGCAGCGATATCAGAAAAATCAAAAGAGTCAAAAAGGCTTCAATATCTTCCCCAGCTTCAATGCATCGACATTTTTCAATGTGGATTCACGTGTCCCCCGGCGCCATCCACATCAGTGAACATAGATCGATCCGAACCGGTGAGATCTGCTGATCGCCACGAGGGAATCGCCCGCAAAGTCAACGCAGCCCGCAAACACAACAGCCTGATAGTCCGTCACCCCTGCCTTTCGTCAGTCTCATGCCTGTTCACCCCTTAACATCCTGCGGGTCGCACCGCATAACCCGATCACGAAGAGGGGTTAAACCAGGCAAAAGAAAAGGTGAGCATGCCCTGTAGCAACCATACGGAACAAAGGAATCAATCATCAGAACACACCTGAGCGGACGATAGTCACTGTACGTGCGATTTCGATCATGCCGCCGGGAGCGCCAATCGATGCAATGGGGTAAAAAAGTCTCGTTGAAGAAACTCACAACTCTCACCGCCATGGCGGGAGTGTTGATGTCCGGATGTGTTCGGGACCGGAGTGATGTCAAATATCTTGGAGAAGAGAAACGAGCGCTTTATCGAGCCCATGCGCTTGATGTCTCCTATCCTACGGTCGATGAGCCGCTGCCCAGTGAAGTGACCGGGACCGCCCCGCCGCACACCATTCTGGAAACCGACGATATTCCCATCCGGGAAATCAGCCTTGCGGAAACGATGCAGATTGGACTGCAGAACAGTCAAGTCATCCGGTCTGCGGGAGCATTCCTCACCAGCGGGAATTCACTTCTGAGCGCCCCCCAGATGACCCCCTCAGCGTATGACCCGGCCATTCAGGCATCGGGAGTTCTCTTTGGAAGCCGTGGGGTCGAAGCAGCCTTATCTGCATTCGATGCCCAGCTGGCCTCCAGCATGATCTGGGGACGAAACAGCGTTACTCAAAACAGCACGCTCGGACTGAATCCGTTTACGGTGATCAACTCCGAAACCGGGACCTTCAATGCGACGTTGTCCAAAACAATGGCCAACGGCGGACAGATCAGCGTCTATGAAAACATCAACTATCTCGGGACCAGTTCCCCGATCGTGAACCTCCCCTCCTCGTATTCCGGTTCAACCGGGATCACCTATACCCTTCCACTGCTCGCTGGGGCGGGAACCGAGTTCACACGCATCGCCGGCCCGATTAGCCAGTCATTCAATGGCGTCAGTGGGGTCGGTCAAGGGGTTGTCATCGCCCGGATTAATGAAGACATATCGATTGCCCAGTTTGAGACTGCGTTGCACGGTCTGGTTCGCGACATCGAAGACGCCTACTGGGATCTCTATTACGCATACCGGAACTATCACACAGCCGTCACCGCTCGTGAATCCGCTCTGCTGACGTGGAGAATTGCAGATCTGCAGCTGCAAGGAGGAGTGCGCACACGAGCGGAAGTCGCTCAGGCACGCGACCAGTACTTTGCCACGGATGCAGCGTCGATTAACTCCCGGTCGAATATTTACTCTTCGGAGATTCGATTGCGTCGGTTGATCGGCCTTCCAGCAAACGATGGAACAACGCTCCGGCCGCTAGATGAGCCAGTGACCGCTCAGCTCATTCCCGACTGGTACACAAGCCTGACGGAAGCATTGACCCACCGCGTTGAGCTACGGACCCAGAAGTGGAACCTGAAGAGTTTGGAACTTCAGCTGGAAGCGGCGAAGAGTCTTGTGAAGCCGCAGCTCAATTTCGTCAGCGGTTATCAGGTCAATGGATTCGGAGACGACCTTCTCGGATACAACCAGTCCACTCCGACGGGCAACTACTTCGAGAACATGACCGCAGGCAACCAGACCGGCTGGAACGTCGGGTTCAACTTCAACTGGGCGATCGGCTTCCGAGCCGCAATGTCTCAGGTTCGTAACTACGAACTGAGAGTCGCCAAGGCTCAGCAGGTTCTTGCGGAGCAGGAAAAAGAAATTACCCACGAACTGGCCATCGCGTTTCAGGAACTCTCGCGAGCCTATGCAGCTGCAGAGACAAACATGAACCGGATGATCGCTGCCCGGGAGAACGTGAAGTATCTCGAGCCGAACATCCGGGAAGGAACCATCCTGCTGGACGAACTGCTGCGTGCCCAGCTTCGTCAGGCGGAGGCCGAAGTCGCCTACTATCAGAGCCTCGTTGACTACAATCGGGCACTGAACAATCTGGAGTATCGTAAGGGGACGATCCTGGCACACAACTCCATTTACCTGTCGGAAGGCCCCTGGTCCGCAGAAGCGTATCGTGATGCAGCGCACAACGCGGATGCACGAAATCACGCGATTGATGCATCTGGCATGAAGGATACTTATCCGGAACCGTTTGCATCTCCGTCCCCCGTGGGAGGAGTCTATTTTGACGCTCCTCAGGCCATGCCGGGAGCCAGCCCGACTCCGGCAGACGCTCTCAATTCCACCCGCCCGGACCCCACTCCGAAAGCGGACGAATTGATTGCTCCGGGCCCAGCCAACAAGGAACAATTGGCTCCAGTACTGGCTCCCACCGAGGAGACGAAATAGAGGGAGCCATCTGAGAGTGCCTTTTCCGTCAACGAGCCGCCTTCTCGGGCGGCTCGTTTTCTTTGGCCCTTTCAGCTCCGTAACCAAAAGCCACAAAAATGGTTACACTCGCCGACAACATCTCACAACGGGTGTTGGAAACCGCTCTTGTTCCATTTCCGGATTCGTGAGAGACTTTCCCGCCATTTCTGGTGATGCGTGGAGTATCCGCGCCAATCCCCCTCAACTGTTCACCCCGTCCTCTCACCCCTTTTTGACATCCGTGATCTCGCGCCGCGTATTCCTCGCTGGATCGCTCTGTAGCCTGTTGGGATGTGCCTTTCCCGGCCGGCCACCAGGAGGGGCTGCGCAAATTCCGGTTTCCAACCCGCTTCTGGTTGCAACCCAGAACGAGGAGCTGGTCTGGGAACGGGCCATCGATGTGCTGCACGACTTCCAGTTTGAGATTGGACGGGAAAACCGTCTGGGACGGGTTATCGAAACGGTTCCAAAAGTGGGGGCAGGGCTACTCGAGCCATGGCACCACGACTCCGTTGGCTTCCACAGTCGGCTTGAAAGTTCGCTTCAATCCATCCGGCGAATTGCCATCATCAGCCTCCAGCCTGACGACAGCGGTCAGGGATACCTGGTGAGCGTGACCGTGCTTAAGGAAATCGAGGATCTCGTCGGTGTGGCGGGGAACTCTGCTGGAGCAGCCACTTTCTCGGAAAGTACCCCGCTGATTCGTGACTTGAATCCCGTTGTTGGACAATCCACTCCGTCCACCTGGCTCCCGATGGGGCGTGACCCCCTGCTCGAAGAAGCGATCCTGCGGCGTCTTCGAACCGTTTATTCCTGGTAAACACAAGCCCCCAATCCGTCGCGCATCGCATTGATTCAAAGAGCGGCCATTCTGCACGACTCTTGAAGTAAGGTCCTCTTGGAAGGGACACCGTGCTGGAACAAACTCGGCTTCCTGTCAGGAACTGCCGTCGTTCTTTCCAGCCCGACGGCGGGCGATGCTCTCCAGAATGGGAGCAATAAGCGCAGTCCATCCTGTCTGGTGACTGGCTCCCATCCCTCGTCCGGTATCCCCGTGGAAGTACTCGTAAAACAGGACGTAATCGTTCCAGTTCGGGTCCTTCTGGAACCGGTCTCCCCGGGCATAACTGGGACGGCTGCCGTCATCATCCGGGAGAAAGAGCCGGGCAAGCCGATTGCGGATCTCGTGCGCAACTTCACCAAGATTCATTCGGTTCCCAGACCCGGTCGGACACTCCACCTGGAATGAGTCCCCATAGAACCTGTGATAGCGTTCAAGTGCTTCCAGAATCAGGTAATTGAGCGGAAACCAGATTGGTCCACGCCAATTTGAGTTTCCTCCAAACATGACGCTGTCGGATTCACCGGCAACATATCTCACACAGACTTCTTCGCCATGAAGATTAAAGACAAACGGATTCTTCTCGTGATATTTCGAGAGTGACCGGATTCCATAATCGGAGAGGAATTCATCCTCGTCCAGCATATATCGCAGGAGCCGTTCCAGTCGCTGCCGGGTCGGGATTCCCAGGAGCCAAAGCCCCTTTTCTTCCCCTTCTTCTTCACTCCGATCAAGAAATGTCATGAATGACCCCAGATCCCTGCGGTGCTTCTTCAGCCAGTCAACCTTGCTTTTGAATTCAGGAAGCTGCTGAATGACGCGCTGATCGATCACATCGACCGCAAGAAGAGGAATCAATCCGACGATGGAACGAATCCGTAGCGGGATATTCTGGGAATTCACATGGAGATGGTCATAATAAAAGCCATCTTTTTCATCCCACAGCCCGGTCCCGTCGAGCGTGTTCATCGCCTCAGAGATCGCGATGTAATGATTGAAGAACTTGTAGGCGGTGTCTGCATACGCCGGGTTCCCATCCGCCAGTTCCAGAGCGATCGACAACATGCTGGAGCAGAAATAGGCCATCCATGCCGTTCCATCCGCCTGCTCAAGATGTCCTCCCATCGGAAGCGGTTTCGATCGATCGAAGACACCAATATTGTCCAGACCGAGGAACCCTCCGGTGAAAATGTGACGACCGCGAACGTCCTTTCGATTCACCCACCAGGTGAAATTGAGCAATAGCTTCTGAAATGCCCGGGAAAGAAAGACCCTGTCCCGTTGCCCGGATGGGCCCGTCTGCTGATAGGTGCGCCAGCAGGCCCACGCATGGACTGGAGGATTCACATCGCTGAAGTTCCACTCGTATGCGGGAATCTGACCATTGGGATGCATGTACCATTCGCGAAGGAACATCATCAATTGTTCCTTTGCGAAATCGATGTCCAATCGAGCAAATGGAATCATGTGAAACGCGGAATCCCATGCGGCATACCAGGGATACTCCCACTTGTCCGGCATGGAGATAATGTCTCGATTGAACAGGTGCTCCCAGTCCCCATTCCGAGGGAGGGGTGTCTCCTTATTAAATGGGGGACGTTGCGGCCCCTGCTTCAGCCAGTCCTCGACGCAGTAGAAATAAAACTGCTTGGTCCAGAACAGCCCCGCTGCGGCCTGTCGACAGATGCGCCGCTCATCATCATTCAGCGATGGCTCGAACTTCAGTTGATAATACGCATCCGTTTCTGCAATACGCCGCTCAAAAATTGCTTCAAACTTTTCATCAAACGGTTCGCGCGGTGCGTGCGATATTTCGCTCAGACGAAGCCGGATCTCCACCTGACCGTTCGCAGGGACATTCAACAGATAATGCGCAGCGGCCTTCGTCCCCTTGGGCTGCTGATGAATCGCCCGCTTCATTCCCTGCACAAGATAAAGGTGAAACGCATCCTTGCAGCCGGGCTTCATGACCGGGGGATTCGTCATGCGTCCGGTGTTTGTTTCGTTCTCGGTAAACAACCACCGTGGTCGAGCCCCACGCGGTCCGGGAGCTGCCGAGATGTAGTATTTCCCAAGAGTCTGGTGCTCTGCCAGTAATGTATCGTGGTCAATCGCTGCGAGAGAGGGGCGGTGCTCGTTTTCTTCGTAGATATTTGGATGCGTCCAGGTATTGCGAAACCAGAAGGTCGGCAATAAATGCAACGTCGCTGCCTTCGACGCCCGATTGGAAACAGTAATTCGAATCAGGATGTCTTCCGGGGCCGCTTTGGCATACTCAACCCCGATATCGAAGTACTCATCATTGTCGAAGATTCCGGTATCAATCAGCTCGTACTCGAGCTCCTCCCGGCTACGACGGGCATTCTCTTCGACGAGCTGACGATAGGGAAACTCTTGCTGCGGGTATTTATACAGACCGCGGGCATAGGAATGAGTGGGGGTCCCATCAAGGTAGTAATAGCACTCCTTGACATCTTCCCCGTGATTCCCTTCAGGCCCACTCAGGCCGAAGAGACGTTCCTTGATGATGGGGTCTTTGCCATTCCACATCGCCACGGCAAAGCACAACCGGCACTGACGGTCCGTCCAGCCAAGAATGCCATCTTCCCCCCAGCGATATGCCCGCCAGACTGCCTGGTCATGTGAAAAGTGCTTCCAGGCTTCTGCGTCGAGGGAATAGTCCTCACGAACGGTTCCCCATTGTCGGTCGGACAGGTAGGTTCCCCAACGCTTCCAGTTACTATCGGGCTCACGTCGGGCTTCGGCTCCCAGCCGTTTGACCTCCGCACCCCGCATCGAAAAATCAAGCAACAATTCTCTCCTACCGCAGGCGTGCGTCCTCCCGGCCGCGTGGGAGGGCTCACGGGGACCACTGCGACTTCGGACACCTCTGCCTCCGCCCCACACCAGATTTCAATCCGAAGTGTCAATTAAAAGAAATATCATCCACCGATATTTCTCCTTTGTTTCCACTTCGCGGTGGGAGCGATGCTGCGACCTGAATGGCATTTCCGCGAGGCTGAACACAGCGTGCCAGACTCCGATATCAATGATCTTCAGGCCCGCAGGGTTCCAAACGCTCGCAGAGTTTCGTACATCTGATCGTTTTTGAGCACGTTTGTCGACGGAAATTTGTTCACGAACGAAACGATTTAATCAGCGTTGATGGATTCGCTGATTCAGACAATGGAGTTTTCATGGCCAGCTGGCACCGGAAGATCCCCTTTCAAGTCGACATCGCTGGTGTCATCGACATCATGGGGGGCTCACTTTACAGCCGTCCAGACACTCCCATCCGGGAACTGCTCCAGAATGCGCACGATGCGATCATGCGTCGACGTCGCAAGGATCTCGACTTCCGTGGACGAATTGATGTCCGGCAAGATCCCGCACAGGGAACGATCTCCTTTTCTGATGATGGCATTGGCCTGACGCCGGAAGACGCGGAAAAGTATCTGGGAACTGTTGGCTCCGGTCTGACCGGGATGATCAAGCGATCCCAGCCAGTCCCCGACTCTGCCGGG
Source organism: uncultured Planctomicrobium sp. (assembly GCA_938015865.1). Taxonomy (GTDB): domain Bacteria; phylum Planctomycetota; class Planctomycetia; order Planctomycetales; family Planctomycetaceae; genus Planctomicrobium. The sequence goes on along the minus strand of CALLWY010000191.1, from coordinate 26,784 downwards.
GGGTCAGGTGACCGGGGTGATCTGATCGGCCAGTTCGGTGTGGGCCTCTTCAGCGCGTTCATGCTCGCAGACAGGATGATTGTCGAAAGTCGACATGATGACGCTGATTCCGGCATCCTCTGGGAAGCAGGCGCCGGGACAGAGATTGATCTCTCTCCTTCCGATCGATCGACTCCCGGGACAACAGTGACTCTGATCCTCAAACCGGAGTTCCGGTTTCTCTCCCAGCAGACGGAAACCGTCGCCAAGGCCATTCGGGAGTATGCCGATTTTCTGCCAATTCCCATTTATCTGAATGACAGCAGCCAGCGGGTCAACGTCATTCATGCCGCCTGGTTCGAGCCATCACAGGACCGGGAATCGACCGAACTGGCGTTGCAGGCTTATTTCGATGAAGCCCCGCTGGATGTCATCCCTATTCGTATCGAGCGGCCTGTCTCCATCGCAGGGGCACTTTACGTCACTCCGCAGCGGGTCCCCGGCTTCAGCAATCGCGCAACAGTGATGGTGACCGTGCGACGAATGGTGATCTCCCGTGCCATCCAAAACCTGATTCCGCAATGGGCTACCTTCCTGCGGGGATGCCTGGAACTTCATGATTGCCTGCCAACCACCAGCCGCGAAGATCTTGTTCGCGATGACCACTTCGAGCGGGTGAAAGTCACACTGGAAGAGCTGATCTTTGAACACTTCGAAACGCTCTGTGAACAGGACCCCGCCCGAATGGAAGCGGTGGTGAACTGGCACCGGTACACGTTCGCGGGCGCAGCACTCGAGAACCCGCGGCTCAGGTCGCTGCTCCGTAAGTGCTACCGCCTGCCGACATCACAGGGGTCGCTGACACTCGATGAAATCCTGAGCAAGTCTGTCGCAGACCCACTGCACGAAGACGATGCTGAACAAGTTGTCTGGTACAACACCGATCGTCGACAGGAACGCTGGGTCAACACGCTCTTTGCCGACCACGAGGTTCCCTGCGTCCACACCTTCCGGAGTTTCGAAGAATCACTGCTGGCACAGTGCGCCGCCGACGACAGTGCTTCGGGGACGTTGACCGATCTGCGAATCGCCACCCCCAGCGCTCCGGGGTTTGCCTCAACCATTCTTGGAGTCAGCGATCTCGAAGAACTCGATCCTCAATGGAAGGAGTTCTTTTCGGAGGTTCATGCCAACGTTCTGGTCGGAACCTTTCGTCGTGACCAGCCGGTGATGGCATTTTTGAATGAGCGCTACGAACTGGTCCGGTCATTCGATGAAATGAAGCAGCGGGGAGACATCCCCCGCGGATTTCAGCGGCTCATCGATTCCCATTTCAAGAGTGATGCGCCTGCAGAGAACGAAGTCATCCTGAACCGAAGCCACCCCATGATCGCGAGAGCTTTGTCGCAAAAGCCGGGGATGCCCCTCTCCAGCGTCATGCGACTGATCGTGATCAATGCACTGAACTCGGCCGGAGCCGCCACTCCAGAAGGAGCACGCAAGCAGCAACAGTCAGATCTGGACTGGATTGCCGAGTGCCTATGGGGACGCGACTGAGCAAAAGGGATTGCACCGGAGTTCGATGATTTGCATGAAACTCTCCCTCTGGACTCTGGAAATTTCGCCCCCGTGACGCTAACACTTGCCGATCTGACAGTGCTTCAAAATGCAACACTTTTGAGCATTGTCCTGAGCGGGCAAATCAGGAGTCGTTGACGCGGGGGGATCCGCTTTGCCGATTCATATTGATGCGACTCATCCTGCAGAAAACGAAGCCGAATTCCCTGTTGTCGCATCCCCTTCGACATTAGCCGCAGTACCTCTTTCAAGGCCTCGTTCTCCAGCTCAATTTCTCGTGAATGGGCTGTTGGTAGTTTCCCTGTTGGGGCTGGCCGTCGCGATGCGACTCCATTTGCTGATGGATGTCAGCTTCTCTTATGACGAAGCCTGTTCCTGGCGCATCAGCCACTTCGACTGGCCGGAAATGTGGGATGCCATCTCCCGCGACGCCCATCCTCCCCTGTTTTATCTCCTGCAACGAATCTGGCAGTCACTCATTGGCACTTCGATCTCTGCTGCCCGCGTGCTGAGCCTGCTGGGCGGATTGCTCTCGACGGCACTCACGTACTGGCTGGCCTCCGTGCTGGCAAAAGCGAGTCCCGAGTCAACTGGATCGACTCAAAAGACTGTTCTCTTCACCGTTCTGGCAACAGCTCTTATGGCCCTTCATCCCCAGATGGTCCATCTCAGTCAGGTCGCACGGCCATACGTCTGGGGAGTCTGTCTGACGCTGCTGGCATCCGGATTGGTTTTCAAAGCCGTTCAAACACCCACACAGATCAGAAACTGGGTTGGATTCAGCATCACCACAGTAGCACTCTCCCTGACGCATTATTATGGGCTGCTGACCGTCGTGGCGCTCTTTGCTTTCGCATTCATAGAAACAGCTCTCCGGTGGAAATCCGAAGAAGCCCCCGCAATCAAACGCTCACGAATTGCGGGGGTCCTTGTCAGCGTAGGAGTTGGTCAACTTTTCTGGTGGCCGTGGCTGGAGACGTTTTCCCACCAGCTTCACCGGGCCGGGAAACAGTTCTGGCTCCCTCCGCTTGATGTTGATTCGTGGACCACCGTATGCGCGCGGGGACTTTCGGGACTGGATGTCCTCACTCCCGCGGTTGCAATGAGTCTGACACTGATCTGGCTGGGAGTACCAATCCTTCTTTTGCTTCAAAGAAACCCGATTGGACGCCTTCTCGCATTCGGATCAGCAGGACCACTGGTGCTGGCGACGGCTTCTGCTCTCCTCTTCAGGAACATGATGGAACCGCGCTATCTGGCGCTCGCACTCACTCCATTACTGATCGGAATTGCATGGCTTCTCGCCACGATCGCTTCCCCATTCTGGCAATACAGTGCCATCGGACTGACGGGATGCGGGCTTCTGTTTTGTTGTGTTCAATCTCACCTGATTCGGGAACGAATGGCGGCCTCACCGGGACTTCAAGAAGCAGCGGCTCACCTGAACCAGAATCGCCATCACGATGATCCCCTTCTTGTCTCGTCCCCGTTTCTGATGGTCTGTCTGCTTCCGTTGCTGAATGAGCATGAAACAATCGGTGTCCGGTTTCAGGGGGATTACCAGAACGATTTGCTTGCTGGTCCGCCCATCAAGGCGGAGGAAATCGCCCGGTACGAATCGATCCTCGCATCGCGTCCCGCCCGCTTGTGGACGGTCGACGCGGTGAACGTTCTCGGAGGAGCGACTGATGTGGCTGTTCCCTGGGAGTACCGCCCCACGAGCCAGACGCGTTTCTTTGACTCCGCCGGGTTCGATATGGAATTTGTTGTCCGGTCCTATGAACTCCCCGCGCGACAGGACCTTCAAACAACGTTAAGGGATCGACAACCATGACGATGTGGAGAGGCTTTTTCGTTTCAACCATCCTTGTTGTCTGTCTGGTGGCGATCCCTCTCCGTCCACTCGCTGCACAGGAACAGGATGAGGCGAAAAAGAATGAGGGACAAACAGAAGCCATCTCCGCTGCTCAAGCCGAGTTCGACCACATCGATACCAATTCGGACGGAGTGCTTTCGGAAGAGGAACTGCAAGTTGTCTCTTCGCGACGATCTCCCCAGCAGATCCTCGCTGTTTTCGATCTGGACCGAAGCGGAAGCATTTCGTTCGAAGAATTCCGGTTGATCCCCGATCTGGTCGAACGGAAGGCCCGAGGCCAGCTTGATGATCCGGTAACCCGTCTTGCACGTGAGCAAATTAATTTGATTCGCAGGCAGCTTCCCGTACCGGTTCCAGCCGATGATCTTGAAGTTCAGTGGGGCGGAAAGCTCCCCGGAACGGTTCCTTTGCAAAAGGACCTTTGGGACCGCAACAACGATGGCCGCATTGATGACGAGGAATGCCTGCGGGGACTCGAAGAGGCCTGGGGGTTAATTCGGTTTGATGGTCAACCCGCGCGCCAGTCGACGGGATTCGTCTTCAACGGCAGCTACTTCACCCATCTCGACCGCAATCAGGATGGGAAAATCAGCCAGAGCGAGTTTGTCACCCGCCACCCCACCGGCCCGGAAACAGCCCGTACCATCTTTCAGGAGGCCGACCAAAATAGCGATGGAGAGCTTGATCTCGACGAAATTGATGCTGCCGGGCTTTTTTTCGTTGACGTCGTAGCTGCCTTCCTTAAGTGGGACAGGAACGGGGATGGTCAAATTGACCGGACGGAACTCCATCAGGGAGAGCGGTGGCAGCATCGTCTGGCGGTCTGCATGATTCCGGCCTTTGACACCGACGGGTCCGGAACATTGTCGCTAACGGAATTCATCTTCTCCCCGCTGGGGAACCCGATGGAGAACTGGACCTCGCTTCGAAAAGACCTGAATGGGGATGGCGTTCTCGATCCCGGTGAGTTTCTGAGCAGCAAGGGGCTCCGGTGCAGCGGTCTGGCGATGGAATACTTCCGCCGACTGGATCGAAATCAGGATGGTATTCTTGGAGGCGAGGAATTCCGATTTCATGTGAACTGGAATCAGCTCACTCCCCAGCAGCAGGTCATGCGTTATGACCGGGACGGCGATGGTTACGTTTCGCTGAAGGAACTTTGCGCACCGTTTGGGGTTCATGCTCCAAATCAGCCCCTTCCGGATCCGCTGGTCCCGCACCATTCATTGCTTTTTGCATTGGCAGACCATGATGGAGATGACCGGTTGTCAGCGAAGGAGCTGCCATCAGCCTCTGAACTTCATTCGGTGAACGAAGTCGAAACCCGATTACAGGAAGAAATTCTCCCCTGGTTCCGAAAGCTGGACACGAACAACGACGGTGAACTCTCCCCCGAAGAAGTCGCCGCGTCGCCACAACTCTCCGCAGACAATCTTGCTCAATGGACAACGATTTTTGACTTTGATGGCTCAGGAGCTCTCTCGCTTCTGGAGTTTGCTGCGATTCCGACGGTCAGCACTCTCGCAGAGCGACCACACGTTCCGGACCCTTTGTTGGATCAGGCCATCGAAATCGTGGAGCGTGTTCTGGAGCGCTGGCCCGATGGGACTCGGGAACTGGGTGCAAGTGAAGCGGTTGCATTGGTCATTCGGCAATGCCCGTTCGTGACCATCGCTGATTTGACGGGATGGGATACAAATTCCAACGGGGCCTATGATCGAAACGAAGTCCGGGACGGAGTGTTGAAGTTATATGGAATGCGTTCCTTTTCCGGTCCGTGGATGCGTCGATCGAACGGTCAGGTCTTTAATCTCCGATCGGCTCGGGATGCGGACCTCGATGGGGACCAGTTTCTGAATGCTGTTGAATTCGAACGGGCGTGGTGGAAAAAGGGAGCAGAGTCCCGCAACGATTTTGAGCGTACGGACATCGATGGAGACAAGCGTCTCAGCCTTGAGGAGCTGCTGACGGGCGACCTGTTCTGGATTGATCCTGTTCAGGAATTTCTCCGACTGGATCTGAATCAGGATGGCCTGCTCGATCCCGACGAACTTCATCAGGGATCCCGCCCCTATGAACGTCGGATGACCGCATCGCTTTTCCCTGGGTTCGACCGGGATGGGGACGGGAAACTTTCCTTTCTGGAGTACCGTCAGACACCGCTGGCCAATCCGGTTCACGACTACGACTCCCGTCGCTGGGATCAGGACTATGACGGGAAACTCTCCCTGCTGGAGTTTCATCGCGCCAGCGACCGAAGCCGTCAACCCGTCGGACTTTCTCATCTCTTCTTTATCCGGTATGACCGGAATCAGGATGGCTCGCTGTCATACGACGAATTCAAATTCTCCGCGAACCTGAAACAGGAAGCGCCGGAATTCGTTTTTCAGGTTCTGGATCTCAACAACGATGGCCTCCTCCAGCTTGAGGAACTTCTCCAGCGCGAACGCCCCGCCGATCAAAGTGCCTGGTCCAAGCGGAAATCCGAACAGCGGATCATGGAAGTGGAGGAAGCATTTCTGTCAGCGGATACCAATCACGATCAGGTCCTCTCGCGAGAGGAATTTCTTGATGAGAAGGCGACCATCCGCCGGGTCGTTCTGGGAATGAATCGACCTGTTCCATCCGGCCGGAGTTCATCGACGGCAAACTCACCTTCCAGAGGACGCTGGCTCACCATCGCCATTATTGGAGCCAATCTGGTTCTCTTTACGGGAATTGCCTGGTGGCGGCTTCGACAGGCGGACTGAAGTAACGTGATTCGCATCCCTAGTGAAGACAACTCCTCCGATGAACGGACACAAGGCGAACACGGATAGCAACGATCGTTTCGAAGGGACGGGCAATGAAACGGCAACGGAAGAACCGTCATTGAGCATCAACGATACGCGCCGGGTCAACGATGTCGAGAAATGGAGCTACTCAGAAGGAAACCACCTTCCGATGGTCCTATTCGGTCTGATCAGCAGTCTGTTGCTGATCATCGGTCTGTGCCGATTCGCCATCATTGAAGCGATACTTCTGATGGGAGTTCCGTTTGTCCTGATCAATGGAACATACCTGCTGCTCTCCTACGGCGTCATGCTCTGCGGGAACAGGTTTGATCGACGCGCGCATGAACAACGTGTCGCCCGTTTGCAGGACCGGCAATCCCAGCTTGAGAAGATCGGGATCGATGTCTTCCTGCCTGTCTGTGGAGAACCGCTGGAAATCCTGCTCGAAACGTGGAACAGCGTCCGGCAAATCCGGTGGCCCGGACCAATCCATGTCTATGTACTCGATGACTCTCCCAGCGACGAACGTCGTCCGTATGCAGAGCAGTTCGGATTTCACTATCTCAGACGAGAGGGATGGGAGTTCCGGAAGGCGGGCAACCTTCGCTATGCGTTTGCCCGGACAAGTTCCCCGTTCATTTTGCTGCTCGATGCCGACTTTTGCCCCCGCCCGGAGATCATTGAGGAGCTGATTCCGGATTTACTGGACGATGATCGCGTCGCACTCGTGCAGAGCCCGCAGTATTTCGATGTCCATTCCGGGATGAACTGGGTGCAAGCGGGAGCTGGATTTGTTCAGGAGCTGTTCTATCGTCTTATTCAGCCCGCGCGCGACCGATTCGGTGCCGGGGTCTGTGTTGGTTCCTGCTGCCTCTACCGACGTCGTGCTCTCGAAGCGTTGGAAGGCTCCCCGCAAATCAGCCATTCGGAAGATCTCTGGACCGGATTCGAGCTTCTGTCGCGCGGGTGGACGCTGAAGTTTCTCCCCATCATTCTGGCGAAAGGTCTCTGTCCAAACGATGTGCGGACCTTCTTCTGCCAGCAGTACCGATGGTGTCTGGGTTCGTTGACACTTGTCCTGTCATCCCGATTCTGGCAGGCACGCCTCACAACCGCCCAGCGATTCTGCTACCTGGCGGGGTTCGCGTATTACGCCGCCACCGCAATGAACTCATTACTGGCCCTGATGCCACCCCTGATCATGGCGGCATTTTTCCCGCAGTGGGTTCACTGGAGTCATCTTGCCTTCACGATCCTGGCACTGCTCTACACTCCATTCGTCCTGTGCTGGTGGAGCCGGTATCCCTTTGGCCTTCATTTTCTGACCACGCGCGAAGTCTCGGGAGCCGCTCATTTACAGGCGATCGTCGATACACTTCGCGGGCGGATACAGGACTGGGTTGTCAGTGGGGCACCACGCTCGGAGCAGGTCACTCCCGGATTTCCATGGGCACTCGGACTGAATCTGCTCGCTTCCCTGTTCGGAGGGCTCCTCATCTGGGCCGCCAGCTGGCAACACCTCATTCAGCATCCGGAACGGACACTTCACTTTGTTCCATTGCTACTGCTGTCGACACTTCATGTCGCGATCTGTCTCCGATCCCTCGAAGGAATGTCGCTGAGTCATCTCTCCGTCCCCTTCTGGAACAGGATATCCCCGACGTTCAAACATGTGACGCTGACCCGCCGCTTCGTTTTCACTTCGGCGATATTCATCTGGGTTTTGGTCAGTTCCATCGTGGTGATACGTTCGGCGACGTCGACGCATGCTTCCGCAGGGATTCATCTTTCTGGCGGCGTCATTCCCATGCGTTCCGACGCTGGGGAAGCGATGGTAAGCAGGCCATTCAATACCAGCGTCCGGGCGGACTTTGGTCCCTATGTGGTTGAAGAGGCCTTTCCCGGAGCCAACCTGCGACGGGTGACACGTCTGCGGCCCCATCCCCGAAAGAACGATGTTTACTTTGCCTCCGACTTCACCGGGAAGATTGTGAAGGTCGAACGCGTGGGGCAACTCTGGAAAGGGGACACCGTCCTCGACATGACTGGCTCCGATCTCCGGTTTCTCTATTCATTTGCACTGCACCCCCAGTTCCCGGACGACCCCCGCCTGTTTCTGATTTATCGGACACGCGATGACGACCGCCCAATGGCCATGAGACTGACGTCTCTTGTCCTTTCGGAAGGCGGCGCAGCAGATTTTCGCGAGGAAAAGCTTCTCATCGAACAGCAGGTCGAGAGCGAGGAACACCTTGGCGGCGACCTGGCATTCGACCGTCAGGGGTGTCTCCTGATCTCGATGGGTGACAATCAGCTGAGCAATCGGGACCGACAGTCCCAGCGGATCGATCACAAGCTTTTCTCCGGGATTCTCCGGATCGATGTCGATTGTCGCGGCGGAGACTTCAGTCATCCTCCCCCGAGAAGGCCGAAAGATGCCCTTACCGACAACTACCTGATTCCGAATGACAATCCCTTTGTAGGTCAGCCGGGGGTACTGGAGGAATTCTGGGCGATCGGCCTGCGAAATCCGTTCCGCATTGCATTTGATCGCCATCGGGATGAGCTCTGGATTGGCGATGTGGGGCAGGATTTGCTGGAACAGGTCGAGGTCGCGCGCAGTGGGACCAATCATCAGTGGAGCTTCCGCGAAGGGACGTTGCCCTACAAAAAGAGCTATCTCTACGGAACTCCACCTGATCCACTTCCGGGGATCTCTACCGACCCCGTTCATGAGTATCCTCACGAGGATCTGAATACATGCATCATCGGCGGGGAAATCTATCGCGGCTCCCTCTTCCCGGAACTGACCGGACGATACCTCTACGGAGACAACCGCTCCGGGCGAGTCTGGTCCATTGATCCGGACAATCCCGAGCCTCGCCAGCCGCTCCTTCAACTTCCGTTCGGGAAAGCATCCTCCACGCTGGTCTCGATCAGCACCGATGATTCCGGCGAGATTTACTTCACAAATTTTGTTTCCGTTCCGTCGGTTTACCGGGTCGTCCGCTCGGTGGAGATGAATTTTCCTCAGCAGCTCTCGCAGACGGGCCTTTTCGAAGACCTGCGGACCTTGACTCCCGCTGCCGGTGTGATTCCCTATGAGGTCACTGTTCCCCTCTGGTCGGATGGACTGGAGAAGAAACGCTGGATCTGTCTCCCTTCGGGAAAAACGGTCACCCCCAAGACGAACCGCTGGCAGTTTCCAGCGGGCACGCTTCTGGTCAAGCACTTTCAGCAGGGAATGGGTGATGACTTTCAGCGACCCGGCCATCCCGTTGAGACCCGCGTGCTGGTCGTCCGGGATGATGGAACGGTCGCCGGAGCTACTTACCTCTGGAATGAAGAAGGGACAGACGCAACGCTTCAGGTCGAGCGAAAGGAACTCGACCTGTTCACCGATACGGAGCTGACGTATCGCCTCCCGAGCCATCAGGACTGCCGCTTCTGTCATCACAGGGAACGCCCTGTTCTCGGTTTCTCACTCGAACAACTGGACCGAACGATCATGCGGGACGGGAAATCAGTCTCACAGCTCGAATGCCTTCAATTACAGGGTCTGTTTGAACCGTCGGCGAAGATCACAGCCGCACATCCGCAGAAGAAGCTGGTCCCGCTGGAGGATGAGACCGCATCGGTGGAGGATCGGGCCCGCTCCTATCTCCATACAAATTGCAGCTTCTGTCATCACACCAATGGAATCGAAGCAGTCAAAATGAGCCTGAATTTCCTTGTCGATGACGAATTCAGCCAGATCGTCGGCACACGGGCGAAATTTCATTACCAGAAAATTGATGGGGATTTCGCCAGTTACTTGATCTCCCCCGGTCGACCAGAGAACTCCGCGATCTACAGACGCCTGAAGACAACAGACCGTCGTTACTCAATGCCCTACCTCGGACGGACGCGACCCGATCCAACCGCCCTGAAGGTTTTGGAAGAGTGGATCCTTTCGCTGGAGCGGAATGATTTTGATGATGACTCCCCCTACGATTTCGCACTGTCACGGAGGAGCAGATGAACCGTACCCTGTCTCAGCGAAGAACATTTCCCGACAGTGCGCGTCAGGGACTCACGCTACTCGAACTCCTGTTTCTCCTCGGGATTGCTTCGTTTCTCTTCATCCTGATGATGCCCGGTCTTGTTCGTCTGCGCGAGACCTCCCGGCAGAAAACGTGTCAATTCCGCATCGCTGCGCTCACGCGGGGACTCCATGCCTACATGGATGTGCATCATCTCCTCCCCCCCGCAGCGATCTGGGACTCCTCCGCCACCATGTCCACAGCTCTGCATCATTCCAAGAGGATTGAGCGCGTCACACAGGGAAACTGGAGCCTGTTGTTGCTGCCGCATGTCACAACGCTCGATGTCAGCGACAGAGGTGACCCGGGGAAAGCAATCGGTGATCCGGCGAACGCGTCGATCCGGCAACGGCGATTGTCCCAATGGATCTGTCCCAGTGACGACTTCAATCGTGCTTCAAACCCGTTTCGTGTCGACATCCCCGGCCATGATGAACCGGTTCTGTTTGCTCGGGGAAATTATGCGATCAACGGGGGATCACATCACTACAGCCCGGATCCACCGACGACCACCTCGTCGCGTGGGGATCACATGCATCTGATCATGAGTGAGTCCCCGCGACAGTTCTCCATGTGGGGAAACGGGATTGCTGGCATTAACAAGTCTTTTCAGGTCGATAACTTTCGCAATGGCCAATCGACTCTGGTCGCCATTGAAGAAATACGGGCCGGAATTCATCCGCTCGACCCGCGCGGTGTCTGGAGCCTGGGGCAGATTGGCGGAAGCATCACCTGGGCGCATGGAATCAACGGAGATGCGGTCGGTCCCAATCAGTCCTGGGTCCGTGCGGATGACATCATGAACTGCAGCAAGCTGCATTCAGACCCGGGAACCGAGACGTTGATAGCACAGAACATGCCTTGCGTGAATTATGTCGATGTCAATCAGCAGGCGACGTCACGGAGTCGCCATCCCGGTGGGGTCCATGCAGGGATGCTCGATGGATCGGTTCGTTTTCTCTCCGACCACATTGATCCCGATGTCTGGCATCTCCTTCATTCGCGAGAAACCCCTCCCGATCGCCTCTCCGAATTGACCAAAACATCAAATCGAAGAGTTCCCAGCCCGATCGATGTCGAACTCGCTCCTGAGGTCGATTCCAAAGAAGAACGCCCATTTCCTGATATGCCGATCGAAAACTCGATCGGAATGAGACTGATCCCCATTCGTCCCGGTCAGTTTCTCATGGGACAGCCTGATCCGGGGCGGCATGGCGAACAGCTGGAGGAGGTTCCTCCTCATCCCGTCACACTCACTCGCGGTTTCTACATGGGCGCGCATGAGGTGACACGCCAGCAGTTCGTAACAGTGATGGGGGAAGAAGCTCTTCCCGATATTCCGGTGTCCTTGCTGGATCGTCCCATCGAAGAAATTCCCAGCGACGAACTCGACCAGCTTCCCGTCACCGGGGTGACCTGGGATCAGGCCCATGAGTTCTGCCAACGACTGACAGACCGCCCGGAAGAACAACAGGCCGGGCGACGCTATCGTCTCCCCAGCGAGGCGGAGTGGGAATTTGCCTGCCGGGCCGGAGAACCACCACGGATTCTCCCGGACTCGGAACTTCAGACTCACGGAGAAGCCGCCGGAAGACACCCTCCACTCCCGCTCCGTCCGGTCGGTTCCTATCTCCCCAATGCCTGGGGACTGTTTGACATGCGCGGGAATGCGTGGGAGTGGACCAACGACTGGTATCAGAGAGACTACTACGTCCACTCACCCGCGAAAAATCCGACGGGTCCTCCGCGTGGAGAATTCAAAGTCGTTCGCGGGGGGAACTGGCGCTTTGTCGGAGAGGACTGTCTGATCGACAGCAACCCGCTCCCGCCGTGGAAGGGGAATCCGGTCGTCGGATTCCGGGTCGTCTTCGTTCCAGATTGAGACTGTCCACCCAATCCAACCAAATGTACGGCAGCAGTCTCTCTGAATCTCGTTACTGTGCTGGCTCAGGCGGAGACTCAGGCTGCGAAGGGGATTCGCTGGCAGCACGTGTCGTCGACCAGAGTTCCGCTGCTCTGGAAAGCTGCTCCCGGAACATCTTCTGGATTTCCTGCTCCGTTGGAACGTGGCCGGAACCGATTTGTGTGAAGTACCAGTTCCAGACCATTCCACTGGCAAAGGTATAAGCAAAGGCTGCAGCCGCATTCGCTGCCATCCCGACCCAAGGGATAAACTTCAGCCCTTCCCGGATCGCCATCCGAAGTGCAATTCGCCCCCCAAGGCTGCCGGTCACTTTGGCGATCGTTTTGGCATCCAGCCGCTGATGATGAATACGGGCGAGCTTGTACGCCAGATGCGTCTGCAGTGCCATGACCACCGGGATATCGACCCACGGAAAGGGAATTGCTCCCGCAGTAGCTGCCAGCGTGCTGGTCCCCAGAATGACCGGCATGGATTTCTTCCAGGTCATGTCCTTCAGCGGAGCGACCACTTCTTCCATCTGAAGCAGCGTTTGTCGATACGCAGCCGGAAGGGCCTCGACGATGGCTCGCTTCAATCGATCCCCACCAAACGTCGGCTGTTCAAAGCCCTCCTCGACCGGAGTTAGATCGATCGGCACAGCCCGGTCCACGAGTCCTTCAAAACGTTCATACTGCTTCTGAATTGATCGCCGCAGATCGGCATGAATTCCTTCCGGCAATGGGAATGGCTCTGAACCAAACGGATCGACTTCAGGATGCTGCACGCCGGGATAGGCATCATGAAGGGCGGTCAGTGCGAGGATTACCGGACGGCGTGGAGCAGACTGACGAATCTTTCGAAGTGCTTCAACGATCTCCGAGACCGCGTGGTCCATCGCCCGAACGACCACGATCATCAAATGAGTCTCTTCTCCGAAGAGGCGGATGTCGTCGGTCGGATCGTATTCCACTTCCCCCAGCCCGCGTGTATCCAGAAACCGCATGAGAGGCTCTGACTCATTGGGAAAATCGTACCGGGAGGAGAAGCGCGTCTGAGGCCGGTATCCCGTCCCCACCTCAATGGAATCCACTCCAGTCAGGTACCGGATGATGCTCGATTTTCCGCTACCGGTCTTCCCGAACAGCCAGATGACGGGTAACGGTGCCTGCTGGACCAGTTCCTGCGTGATTTGCGCGTATTCAGCCTGAGTTGTCTCCGGACGGCTGAAAAATCGACGAAACGGGTTCTGCATGAGGGATCCGAAGGATTCAGTTTAACGACGCGACCATGACACCCTTATCGGAAAAGAACTCGGAAAACGTTCCCTGAAGATCCGGGATGTGACGACGAGGCCTCCCAAATTGATGCACCGGAAACTCTCCGGTCCCGAAGTGGCCTCCGGGGAATCGAAAACCGGTGCTGATGATCTCTCAGGCCTGCTGTGAGGCGCTGGCTGCCGGATTCTGCAGAAGTTCGTCGATATTGACCCCCTTCTGGCCGACGCTGCGAAGGAATGATTCATTGGATGTGTTTTCCAGAAGCCGCCGGACCAGAAAGGACATTCCCGGCAGCATTTCTCCAAATGGAGCATAAATTCGGACCCGGTAGCCCCGCTCGCTGACGAGCTGCTGAATTTCCTCCGCAGACCCGTACATCATCCGAATTTCCCATTCCGATTTCGGAATCTCCATCGCTTCTGCAAGCGCCATCGCATGGGCAATGCTGCGAAAATTATGCGAGCCAATGGCAGGTTTCAGGTACTGATGATTTTCGAAAAGGAATCGGGTCAGTTTTTCGAAGTTGGCATCCGTTGCCTTCTTCTCCCGGAAAACGGGACAGGGCCATCCTTTGTAGTCAGCGTTGATCGTTTCGTAGTTCCAGTAGTTTCCCTTGACCAGTCGAACCCAGACGGGTGTCCCGCGATCTCGCGCCCAATCCCGTAATTCCTTCAGATCAGATTCAGAATCGAGCAGATACGCCTGAATGGTGATTCCGAAGTGCGGCCAATTTCGGAATTCCTCCTCCATGGCGACCTCTTTGAATATTTCCAGAATGAGATTCTTATAGGCATACGACTCCATATCGATTTGAATGGAGGCGTCGAATTTCTGTGCCCTGCGGAGAATCGGCCGCAACCGCTTCAGAACCTTCTCGGCGGTCCCTTTCGGATCCATCGGCTTGAAGTGGCTGGTCAGAGACGAGAGTCTCAACGAGAAGTGACACCGGGGAACAAAGCCGCTCGAGTCCCGGTCGAGCACCAGATCCTCAATCCAGTTTTCAGTCCGGGGAGCCAGCTCACGGATCAATGTGAGATAGGCATTTCGGTAGGCAATCGCATCCTGTTCGCAGATGACCTGTTCACCGAGCAGATCCAGCGTGAAGGCGAGCCCTCTTTTCCGGAGTTTTGAGACGGTTTTGAAAACGTCGTCCGGAGTGGACCCGGCGATAAACCGTTCCGCCATCTTTCGGACGTTCGTTCGCGCGTTCAGAGCGAGTGCCTTCCCCAGTAATGAATCAGGTTGAGCGACATCGAGTCCCAGTCGTGCCGCATAAGGGAGACGGGAACGGACATCTTCGAAATATTCCTGCAGATGCTGCGACAACGACGCGCTCGATTTCAGCATCGGGAGCACGTCAACAAACCGGAACATCTGAACCTTGACGGCCTCATCGTGCATCGCCCAGTCCAGAATATGATCCAGCCACCAGCGGCGTTCAAACACCGTCGGGGTCCGACGTTTCAGTTGAGACCAAAGCTCCTTGCCAATGGCCTGTGTCCGCTCCTCCACGTGAGCAGAATCAATTGCGGCATCCATGCTGGGTGTTTTGGACATGACAACGGGTCGGAATCACAACTTGAACATCAATAAGGACGGCTGGACGTCTGAACAAACAGACGAATGCACGTCAAAACCAACGTGCTCCGAATCACCCATAACCAATATGCTGCCAACGGGTTAACGAAGACTTCTTCCCAATGCAATCCGAAAGAAAACAAGGGAATGAAATGACTTCGCCTCCGCAGCGATGCTGCAATGGGCTCTGGTCCAGTCTACTCCACAGCGCAGCCTGCTGACCAGAGTGAGAACGTCAAACAGGTATTAACCCGCCCCGATGACGCAGAATCACGGACTGCGCCATTCCCCCAAAACGCTCACAGCGAGGATAAAGGAAGAACCATTCCCGGAGAGAGGACCAATCTGCGGATGGTCCAATGGGAAATAAAATGAGAGTCGGGTCCGTTTCAGCTGAAAATCTTGTTGATCACATTTCCATGGACATCCGTGAGGCGGAAGTCCCGCCCCTGAACCCGATACGTCAGCCGGGTGTGGTCGAGTCCGAAAAGATGCAGGATGGTCGCGTGCAAATCATGAACATGAACGGGGTCTTCCACCACTCCCCATCCCAGCTCGTCCGACTTTCCAATGATCTGCCCCCCTTTGACCCCTCCTCCTGCCAGAAGAATGGTAAACGCAAAAGGATGGTGGTCCCGGCCTGTCACCGAATTCCGACCGGGGCGGTTTTCTCCTAGTGGAGTCCGGCCGAACTCGGATCCAATCACTACCAGCGTTTCATCCAGCAGCCCGTGTTGTTTGAGGTCCTTGATCAGCGCCGCGATCGGCTGGTCGGCCATCAGCGAGTTGTGCGTCAGCTCAGGATCGAGACGGGAATGATGGTCCCATGACGAG
Organism: uncultured Planctomicrobium sp.; assembly: GCA_938015865.1. Lineage (GTDB taxonomy): Bacteria > Planctomycetota > Planctomycetia > Planctomycetales > Planctomycetaceae > Planctomicrobium. The sequence continues at coordinate 10,903 of CALLWY010000191.1, read as the reverse complement.
TGAATGATATTGACCATGCGGACTCCCCGCTGAATCAGCCGACGCGCCAACAGACAGTTGTATGCAAAGGCCCCGAACAGACCTTTTCCTCCCCTGTTTGAATCGATGGGAGGCTCTTTTCGGTCCAGTCCATAGGCATCCAGCGTCGCCTTCGTCTCCTGCGAAAGATCGACCAGTTCCGGAGCGGAGGACTGCAGTCGAAACGCCAGTTCATAATTCTGAATGCGGCTCGCCAGTTCACGATCCCCATTCCTTTCCAGCCGGATTCGATTCAGGTCATTCACGCCCCGAATCGTCGCAGCCTGCAGCGATTCGGTGATTCCCGCAGGATTGTCGATGTTAGGGACCGTGTCCCCCTGTTTGCCGAAAAGGACGCCGGAATACGTGCTCGGGAGGAAACCGCTGGACCAGCTGGCGGAACCGCCGGGAATTCCGCGACCGGTTGTCACCAGAGAGACATACGCAGGAAGGTTGCTGGATTCGCTTCCCAGACCATAACAGATCCAGGAACCCAGACTCGGACGACCGGCGATGGGAGACCCGCAGTTCATCAGCAATTGAGCCGGGACATGGTTGAACTGGTCACAGTGCATCGAACGGATCATGCACAGGTCGTCCGCACAGGTGGCCAGATGGGGAAGAAGGTCAGAAAAGTCCATTCCGCATTCCCCATAACGCTGAAACGTCCGGGGAGATCCCATCAGCCTGGCGGTCTCCTTCTGAAGAAATGCGAACTGAATATTCTCCGTCATGCTCTCCGGTAACGGTTGACCATGCAGCCGATTCAGTTCCGGCTTGGGATCAAACAGATCCATCTGGCTCGGGCCCCCCTCCAGATAGATATAGATGCAGTTGCGGGCCTTCGGCAGATGATGAGCCTGCTTCGGCTCAAGTGGATTCGATGCCAGCGAATCAGATCCACGGGATTCATCCGCATTCAAAAGCGAGACCAGTGTCGCTGCTCCCGCTCCGTACAGCGAGTGAAGCAGAAAGTTTCTTCGGGCCTGTAGGGCCGGGAAAGGAGGAAGAGTCCACATCAGTAAAATCGCTCGCTCAGAGTCAGGATCAGATCGACAGTCGTATTCAGTTCAACCTGATGGCACCGTCACTTCCGGTTGAATTCGGACTACTCGCGGGTAATGAATTCATCGAGGTTCATCAGTGTCCGTGCCATAAGGACCCGCGCTGCAGCATCTGCAATCGGACCTTGAATATCGTCGACGACAATCTTCCGAAGGGATGCCTTGTCACACTCCCGGAGCAGCTGCTGATGCTCGTCGTACAGTTGAACGAGCCGTTCCAGCTCCATTTGACTGGGGGACCGGGACAGGGTCCGTTCAAACATGTCAGAAATCCATTCTTCCGGCGGCACCATCTCCTTCCAGGAAAACTTCGCTCCGAGGTGTTGAGCACATTCAAAGAACACCGGGTCATTCAGCAGGGTTAACGACTGTAGCGGTGAATTCGATCGTTCCCTGCGGGCACACGCCGTGGTCGAATCAGGAGAATCGAACAGTGTCAGCATGCTGAAAGGGGTGGCACGCCGAAACAGAATGTACAGTCCGCGTCGATACTTTTCTGCTCCCGGACTGACCACCCAGTCCGCATTGCGACTCACTTCGTTCGCGCGTGTGTTTGCCGGGGGACGAATTGAAGGACCGCCAATCCGGGGATTTAATAACCCACTCGCAGCAAGAGCGCAGTCCCGCACGATCTCGGCTTCCAAACGCAAACGGGATTGCCGGGCCAGTAGAACGTTCTGGGGATCAACGCGTGCGAGAAACGAAGTCATTTCTGAAGATTGACGGTATGTCGCTGATGTCACAATCAGACGAATTAACGCTTTACGACTCCCCCCCGATTCCTGGAATCGAACCGCCAGCCAGTCGATCAACTCGGGATGAGACGGTTCTCCTCCCGCCTGCCCAAAGTTGTCCGGGGTCCGAACCAGTCCCTCACCGAACAAATGCAGCCAGAAATGATTCACAGCGACCCGCCAGGTCAGGGGGTGATCCTCGCGGACAATCCACTCAGCCAGATCGAGCCGATCCCCCTTTGAACCTCGAGGGGAAAAAGGCCCCAGAAACTTCGGAGTGGATGGCTGAACTTCGTCCCTTGGTTGCCGGAAGTCTCCCCGATGATGAATCCGTGTCACTCGTTTCTTCGGAGACTCACGGACGCTGGGAGCGAGGACAGGCCGCTCTTTCGGACGCTGCTGAGCCAGTTTTTCATAACTATCGCTCAGCTTTCGAGCGGCCGGGCTCAAATCGGCCCGCCAATTCTCAAGGGTCTCGACATCCTGCTCCGCGCGGGATCCCTTCGGCTGTGCTAATGTTGCCAGAATTCGTGCCTGATAGTCTTCCGCTTCACCGACCGGGAATGCTCCCGCTGCCTTGAGCTTTGAGACAATTGCTGCCAGTTTTTTTTCCCGCTCCGCAAGCTCCTGAGGAGTTTCTGGCGGTGCCGGAATCACGCCGATCTGGACGGAATCTTCGTCCAGATTGTTGAAAAATGCATAAAGCTCGAAGAACTCCTGATGGGAGATCGGATCAAACTTGTGGGAATGACACTCCGCACATCCCAAAGTCAGCCCCAGCCACGCGGTTCCGACAGTGCTGATCCGATCAACGGTTTGAATGACCCGGTCCGCCTCCCGGTCGACCCCCGCTTCTGTATTTTTCATGGCATTGCGATGAAAGCCGGCTGCAATGCGTTGACTCTGCGTCGCGTTGGGAAGCAGATCACCCGCGATCTGTTCAATCGTGAACTGGCGAAATGGGAGATCATCGTTAATCGCCTGAATCACCCAGTCACGAAAGTGATACGCCTCCGGTCGCAACTCATCTCCCAGGTAACCGTTGCTGTCCGCGTAGCGCGCCAGGTCCAGCCAGTGGCGTCCCCAGCGTTCTCCGAAATGGGGAGAATCAAGTAGCTCATCGACCAGTCGCTCATAGGCATCCGGGCGAGAATCGTTAACAAACGTCTGAACCGCCTCAAATGTCGGGGGAAGGCCGATCAGATCCAGCGAGAGTCGACGAATCAGCGTCTCTCGCGATGCTTCCGGGGATGGAGTTAATTGCTCCTGTTCCAGACGGGCCAGAACAAAGTAGTCGATTCCATTCCGGGGCCATGACGTCTCGCGAACCTGAGGAAGCGGGGGATCCTGAATTGGACGGAACGACCAGTGATCTGAATAAGACGCCCCCTGCTGGATCCATCGCTCAATCAGCTGAATTTCATCGGAAGTGAGCGACTTCCCCGTTTCCTTTGGAGGCATCCGCTCGAATTCATCTTTTGAAGAAATCCTCCTGATCAGCTCACTGGCTTCAGGTTGCCCCGGAACAATCGCTGATGTCCCGCTGTCACCGGCGGCAAGTGCGGAGTCCCGATCATCCAGTCTCAATCCCCCTTCCCGTCCTTCCGCATCAGGGCCATGGCAGGAGAAGCAATTTCGGGCAAGAACAGGCCGGACGTCTCGTGAGTAATCAATCACAGGCTCACGGGCGACAGCCACTGTCGATGTGAGCAAAACGAGCGGGACTATCCACCTGACCCACGGCACGGGCGAACCTCTCCAGTAACTCTCCACGTTTCATCTGGTGACACGATGTCCCCGATCGACGCATCGGGGCGTACCTTCTTCCTCTTCCTGATCGTGGAGAAACGGGGAGAGTTCATGCCGAAAAATGATCGGAATTCATAAATGCATCAAAGATGCCAGTGATGTGAAATTAAAGGAATCTGGGCAACGGAGTGAAGTTGAACAACCTTGAAGTCGGCCTCTCTCACCTGATCGACATTCTTCGACGATTCCCGATTTCCCTGCGTTCCCGACCTCATTTCACACGCGGGTCACGCTTTTGAAACCCGGTGTCTACAAGGTTCATGAGCCAATTCTGAAATTTCCAAATTTTCTGCCATGAACTCCGTCAGCCAAGAAACGAATAAAATTGCATGCGTTGATGTGTTCGCCTCTTCATTTCCGGGTTCCCGGGCGGGCGGCACCGCACACCTTCGCTGCAATTCTCCGTAGTCATCTCATTCCGCGTCATTTCCTGGAATCACTGGAGTTCTCCATGTACGCGACTGCCAATCGACGTCTTCGCGGATTTACGCTCATTGAACTGCTGGTGGTGATCGCCATCATCGCGGTCCTCATTGCGCTTCTTCTTCCCGCAGTCCAGCAGGCCCGCGAAGCGGCGCGCCGGTCTCAGTGCAAAAACAATCTGAAGCAGATCGGTCTTGCCTTACATAACTACCATGATGTCTACGGGATGTTTCCCATCGGCTCGAATTTCGCCAGAGGAGCGCTCGCTGCCAATGGCGTTGGATGGGGAATGTCGTGGTGGGTTGGAATTCTTCCTTACATCGATCAGGCCCCGCTGGCGAGCAAACTGACCTGTGAAGGATCTCATCCTGGATCACTCGCCAATTCCAACGTCAACTTCGATGGGCATGCGAAAAACGGACCAGTCGTCAATGGGGTCCGAATTCCGGTCATGCTCTGTCCATCAAGCGTGGTCCCGGGGGTCCGCAAAACCGGCTATGAGTACTCCATCACCTGCCCAACATATGTGGGGATTTCAGGCGCCAGCAACGACACGACCTTTACCGCCAACAGCTCAAGCCGGGAATGGGTCGGCTACCAAAGCGGCATCATGGCCGTCGGCGGGGTTCTGTTGCCTCTGTTCCCCGTCCAGATGCGAGACCTGACCGATGGGTCATCCAACACGATGGTCGTCGGCGAGCAGTCTGCATATGGCTACTCTGCGACCGGAGCACAGCAGATTCTGAACAGCTATCACGGGTTCATGTGTGGAGCCGATCACACCGACTACCCGGTCACGCGACGTGCCTTCAATGTGACAACGATTCGTTACGCCATTAACACAGTCAGCACCGCATTGACCGGAATCCGCGAGAACGAGGGAGTGAACAACGGCGTCTTCTCCGGTCATGAAGGGGGCGCTCATGTCGTGCTGGGGGACGGAGCAGTCCGATTTCTCAGCGAAAACATGAATCTCGCCACATTGAAACGGTTGGCCACCCGTGATGACGGACAAGTCATTGGCGAGTTCTAGTCCAACAGATCCCAACCTGCATTCACTCACTGCTTCAGCCGCTCCTCGCTCAATCAGGAACGAGGAGTGAACGGCCCCATGAGAGAAGTGGGCACCTGAGCCAATCTACCTTCATTCCAACCAGACCAATCACAGAGGACTTCAATGGCGTTCTCCCGGAGAATCCTGTTGCAGCTCGGCCTGCAGGCGTTCGTGGCACGAAATTTGATTGCGGAAGATGAGCCACGCCCCCGCAAAGGGAACTCACTCGCATCAAACTACGATGTGGAAGCGGTCCAGAAGGTCAGGAATTTCAAACTCAACGAAGGACACTTTGTCAGTTCCAGTGATGGAACGTCGCAGCCATTCCGTTATTACGTTCCAGAATCTGATTCTCCCCAGAGACGGCCACTCCTCGTTTTCCTCCATTCCTGGAGTGCCGATTATCGGCAATACAAGGGAGACTGGATTCAGGCTGCGGACAGCCGGAACTGGATCTTCCTGCAGCCTAACTTTCGCGGGGCCAACAACTCCCCAATGGCAGGGGGATCTATCGTGGCTCAGCAGGATGTTCTCGACTGCATTGACTGGGCCATAAAGAATCTGAAGGTGGACCTGCGCAGAATCTATCTCGCGGGCGCGTCCGGCGGGGGACATATGGCGATGCTCCTGGCCGGTCGGCATCCTCATCGGTTTTCCGCAGTCTCCGCATGGGTCGGGATCAGTGACCTCAAGGAGTGGTACAAATTTCAGTCACGTGGCGGAAAGGAGAGTCGCTATGCACAGAGCATATCGGCGATTTGCGGTGGCCCTCCCGGCACTTCTCCGGAAGTCGATGCTGAATACGAACAACGCTCTCCAATCAACTGGATTTCACAGTTGGGAGATCTTCCAATCGACCTTGCTGCCGGAGTCTATGACGGCACCTCTCAAGGCTCTGTCCCCATCACGCATACCCTCAATGCTTTCAACGCAATTGCCCATGTACGCAATCAGCCGCTGGTGACTGAAAGCGAGATTACTCAACTGGTCCAACAGGGACGGCTCAGTTCCCCGTCTCCAGAGGACATCCAGCCCGACCCCAGTTTTGAACGTGAGATTCGCTTGCGTCGACATGCCGGAAATGCACGTCTGACCATTTTTGACGGAGGACATGAAGCTTTCCCGGAAGCTGCATGTACCTGGCTGGAGGGCCATCAGCGACGCGTCAAGCTGTCTCTACGAAACGAAGCCCAATCCAAGTCAGAAAAATAGTATGAATCCGGATCGCGTTAATTTCTTGATCAACGCAATCCTGCGGGGGATTCCAATTTCATAATCGATTCATCAGTCAAGATGAGAGGATTGTTATGAGACTCGACCGGATCATACCAGTACTCCTTGTGCTCATCCTGACCATCCCGATCTGGGGGTGCGGGAGCGGGAGCACACTCCCCGGCAAAACCGGGCGAGTTTTTGGGAAGGCGACTTATAAAAATCAAGCAATCCCCGCGGGATCTGTCGTTGTGATGGTTCACAACCAGACCGGGATTGTTGCAACCGGAGTGACAGACAGTTCTGGAGAGTTCACAGTCACGATGAGGGGGCGACCAGAGGTTCTGGTGGGCGACTATCGCGTGAATATTAAACCTGTTGGAGAGGTTCCGGATAATGTCAACAAGTTGACCCCGGAAACCGTTCCCGACACATGGAAGGCAATCCCACAGAAATACTGGTCAGGAGGAGAAAGTCCGGAAACATTTGTTGTCAAAGAGGGGAATAACAGATATGAACTGACGTTGAGTGATTGATCAACCCTGACTTCGGAACTGGCGTTCCACTGCAAGACAAGGCGCTTGTCATGGACCAGAAGCAGGTCGCTGTCGACAGACTGTCGACACCAGCACAGGCAGTCGAGAGTGAGGATCCTCCACTGATCGCTACCACCCCCGGGTTGCCGGAATTGTCAGATCGTGACGCTTCAGATCGACAGCGATTCGAGTCACTTCTGTCGAAACATCGACGCAAGCTGACGTTGTATCTGGTGTCACTTGTTCGGAATGCAGACGATGCGGAGGACCTCTGTCAGCGATGTAGCGTGGTGATGTGGAAGAAGTTCAGCCAGTTCGATGAACGGCGCAGCTTCTTTTCCTGGGCATGCGGAATCGCGAGGCTGGAAGTTCAGAATTATCGTCGGGCCGTTGTCGTTCGCCCGATGATTTTCAAGTCAGAAGTCATCAGCCTGCTTGCGGAATCTGTTGAAACACTCGATCGAACAACACAGGCGCATCGACTGGCAGCCTTGCAAAAATGTATCTCCCGACTTTCTGAAACTGAAAAGACGTTCTTACGGCGAATCTACTGGGAAGGATGCTCTCTGGAAGCAATTGCCCGTGAACTCGGATGTTCACCACGAACTTTTTACAACCGCATCTACCTCCTCCGAAAAAAACTCTCACAGTGTGTCGCAAGACACATGGAAGCCGAATAGCTGCTTACTGGCAAATTTACTCATACACAGACGGATTCACTTCTGAACCTGCAATTAAACAATGAAGAATACACATTAAACAGCCATGACATGATCATTATTCGACTCGCTGCAGTTCCGGAACGAAATGTCCACCTGCAGAAATTCCAACTCAATCGGGCATCGCGACAGAAATGAATCGGGCCGAAATCTGCAACCCATTGTCAGTCGCGAAAACCAGTGGGTTAGCATTGAAATCTGGCAAACATGGACCCCTCATCAAAAACCTATTTACAGGCTCTCATCGAAGCGTCGCTGACTGGTCGTCTGGCCCCCCACGAACACGACCAGCTGGAGAAAGCACTTGAAGAATGCGCGGAAATTCGGGAGGAGTACCTGCGTGCGGTCGAAATGCATCTCGACTTGCACACGCTCAGCCGCGAGGTTCCTGAACTCCTTCATTCTGGTGCCATCGCTCCCGCCGCACGCTCTCATTGGACCTGGTTAATGGCGTTTGGTCTGGCGTGCACGACTGCCGCCTGCCTGTTTCTGCTGGTGCGTGGATCCCAGCACGAGCCGGCTGTGGGTCCATCAATTGTCGAAGCTCATTCTGTCGCGCCTGCCACTCCACTATCGGTCTCGCCATCCACCCGACCCGCTGACGGCCCTGTCGTTCTGGATGGTGCAAATGCCCAACTCTATGGTCACTGGCATTCTCCCGCCCCCGGAGACCGGATCAAGATGAAGGAGACCTACGCTCTCACCAGCGGTATGCTCGCTTTGGAGTTCAGTACAGGGGCTCAGGCAATTCTGCAGGCTCCATGTCTCTTCTCTGTTCTGGATGTCGCAAAGCTGGAGATCCGATCCGGGAAGTGCTCTGTGCATGCCCCACCCGGAGCAGAAGGATTTGAAGTCGTCAGCCCTTCTGCGGAAATTGTCGATCTGGGGACACGGTTTGTCGTCGATGTCGCTGATACCGGCGAAACCGAACTGTTCGTCGTTGAAGGGAAGGCCACATTGGCTTCCTCCCAGATCTCCGACGATCAGCCTCTGGAACTGACCCCTGGACTGATCGCCCGTGTGGAACCGGGGCAACGCCCGACATTCTCGCGTCATGGCGAACAGCAGTTAAGTTATCACTCGGCACTTCCTGATCGAGTGATCCGCTATTACGCCACAGAAGTCGAAGATCAGTACGCGGACGAACTCACCTCCGTCCTGGTCCAACGGGGAGGAAAGCTCTATGAGTATGGGCGTGACGAATTGATTCGAAGCCGGCTGACTCATTTTGTGGGCATCCAGAACGCTGCAACATTCTGCACCCGTCGGGGAGAGGAATTGCCAACAGGGGACCAGCGTCTGGCGCTGCTCGACGAAGACTGGAGTCTGGTAACCGGAATCATCAATCCACGGTCATTGAGCGACGATTCCTCACTAGATGACCCCATCCTTTCAGTTGAGTTTTCAGAACCAATCGAGAATGGCCCGGGCCCGGACATTCTTCTCTTCGACCTGCAACTTCTGGTCTATCCCGCCAGTGGTGATCGTTTACGGGTCCGCTCTGGAGACGCCGAGCGGACGAATCGACCGGTTCATCTGATCGATCAGTTCGACATTGATATGACCTCTCCTTTTGCCTTCGACCTGCTGCCTCATCGAACATATCGAGCCGGGGCTGCGACCACCTGTCTTGATGATCTGCTGTGGAACGAGTTCCGTCACGGTCATCAGGTCCATGTCAATGCGAAGGCGATCGTCGTCGGAATCGATCTCAGCGATCTGGGATATGAACCGGGAGAAAGTCTCCGTCAGCTGGATCTGCTTGAGACAGGCGATTCACACAATATCGACCCGGTCCTGATCGTCGGACTTCCCAGAGTCCCCGACGCCGTAAAGACCGCCTCCCGGAAGTAGAATTTCTCCCGAATCTTGCGGGCGATCACCTTTTCAGCAGAGCCTTTGCGCCCGCTTCCACTTCCGGGATTGCCAGGAGGGTCTCTTCCCAACCTTCGGCGACTCATTTCTTCAGTTCTTCCGAACCTCGGACGTCGGATTGGATCTCGTTTGATAGTCCGATTAGAATACTTGGTTCCAATTTTTCGCGGTCTTTGAACCGCGCGGGGTGAAATGCGGTAACCCCTGAACTCTTAACCACTTGGAGTCGATCGTGTTTCAGAACGTCGCCGTCATCGGGGCCACCGGGGCCGTCGGCCGGATCATGTGCAAGTTGCTGGAAGAGCGGAAATTTCCAGCAAAGAAATTCCGATTTCTCGCTTCCGCCCGCTCCGCCGGAACGGAATTGACGTTCAATGGCCAGCCCCACATCATCGAGGAACTGACCCACGATTGCTTTACTGGGTCCGATCTCGTGATCGCATCGACCCCTGATGACATCGCAGCTGAATACCTTCCTGCGGCAGTGCGTGCCGGGTGCCGGGTGATCGATGAATCCGGCTACTGGCGGATGAAGGAAGACGTCGCTCTGGTGATTCCCGAGGTGAACCCTCATGCAGCCCTGAATGCCAAGGGAATTATCGCCAGCCCGAACTGCTCCACCACACAGATGGTCGTGGCACTCAAGCCGCTTCACGACTACGGCCGGGTGAAGAGGGTTATTGTCAGCACCTATCAGGCCACCAGCGGAGCCGGGGTGCAAGGGACCGCAGACCTTATTGAAGGCTCCAAGGCGTTTCTGGCAGGCAAGGAGCATCAGTATCAGGTCTTCAAACACCCCATCGCATTCAATCTGATTCCGCAGATTGGAAGTGAGAAGGAAGATGGCTACACCAGCGAAGAGCTGAAGATGGTTTACGAGACACGCAAGATTCTTGAGGACGATTCCATCCTCGTGACCCCCACCTGCGTCCGTGTCCCTGTCTCGAACTGTCACAGCGAATCGATCACTGTGGAAACTGAAAAACCGATCTCGCCAGAGAAAGCGCGCGAGTTGTTCTCCGAATTCCCGGGGATCAAGGTCGTCGACGACCTGAAGAATGGGGTCTATCCACTCCCCAGCCAGTGCGACGGTTCCGATTTGGTTTACATCGGTCGAATCCGTCGGGATATCTCGCATCCCAATGGTCTGTCCTTCTGGTGCGTCAGCGACAATCTTCGCAAGGGAGCAGCGACCAACGCAGTGCAGATCGCCGAACTGCTGGTCAAGAACTTGTAAAAATCGATGTCGTCATCAGTCCATCCGGAGCCACAGGCACTTCAGATATTCAGACTCGAGAGTGCCGAGTGAGACCGGATGGTCTGGTGCTGCCCCGCTGCGATAAAGAAGCTGGGGACGCCGTTCCCCACAGGCGGCGCGGACGGTCCGGGTCAGATCGTCCATGGAGAACAAACCGGAGCAGCTGCACGTGAGGAGAATCCCGCCCGACTCCACCAGCGG
>CALLWY010000190.1 GCA_938015865.1 uncultured Planctomicrobium sp. | reverse complement strand
ATATTCCATGACCAGGTAGTAATCAGTCTCCTGCTGTCCGACTTCGTAGATCTGGACGACATTGGGATGGTTGAGCTTCCCTGCCGCACGCGCTTCTGCCAGAAACCGACGCAATGAGATCCCGTCGGAATTGGATTCCAGCGGAAGAAGTTTGATCGCGACAACGCGATCAATCAGAGGATCATGCCCCTTCAGGACAATCCCCATTCCTCCCTGACCGATCAGCCCGGTGATCTGGTACTTGCCGAGCGTCTTCCCGACGTGGGAAATCGCTTTACCTGAGAGGGTCGGCACATCGCCGTGCTGAGCCGTATCGCGTCGGGCGTGGGCCTCAATCCGGGTCTGCTCGAACAAATTCGGATCGGTGTGTGATAAATCGGGTTTTTGACCAATGGGATCGGGGGAATGCGACATGGCTCGTTCACATCCAGAAGAGAAGACCAGGAAACAGGCTGACACATCCCAAAGGCGGCGACCACAACCAGTCCACTTCGGATTGATTGCAGCTTTTTCAGCAGATAACTCCCTCGTAAGCAAAATGGAGCGCGTGCCAACGAGAACTCGACGGAGAATGTACCGTAACGAAACAGGTCCGTCACTAAAATTGAACACATTCTAACTCAAAGGTGTCTAAACCCTGCACAAAATAATCCTTTTTTATGGGTTGTATCGCATCACAAATTCGAATGATGTCAAAAGGAAACGCTTTTGTGTTGACATTCATCAACAGAAACCCTGCGTGGCTTCCGATTGACCCCTTCTTCCTGCTGCACCCGGAGAATTTCTCGGCCTCGTTCGAAGCCGAGACCCACCAGGACACAGTGAACAGAATAGAGTGAATTTGTTCTGCAATACGGAACAAAACGTGACGAGCGGGCACATCAGGCTGCAGCAGGGAACAGAACTTCCCGGCACGATCGGTTCGACCTTCAACATTCACACCAACCGAACTATCCGTGCGACCGAATCAATCCAACTGTCAGGAGAGATGAATTTTCCGTATAACATTGGACAAAAATCCCGTGATGTTGACTGGCTTAGAGCTTCCCGTTGAGAGCCGTTCAGGATGAAAAACGATCTTCGCCCCCTCAGTGACGAAAAATGGAATGTCGACCATATCGTTTCGGAACTGCGAAACCTGAGGGAACACTCGCGCAATATTCGACAGCGGACCCGGCGATACGAAAAACTCCCCTCGCGAAAGCAGTTAGGCTCCATCATTGAACGCCTGGGGATGGCCATGTTCCCGCATCGCCTCGGAGCGAGAGACTCTCAGCATGGTCACATCGACTATTTTGTCGGAAATACGCTCGACATCGCACTGGCAGAGCTGGCCGAACAGGTTCTTCATGAACTCGAGTTCTTTGCGAATGAAGACGCTCATCCGGGAGAACTGCGGGACCGGGCCGTTTCGATCGTTCGTGATTTCGCGAATCAGCTTCCTCGAATCCGCCAACTTCTGGAAAGTGACATCCTTGCTGCTTACGAAGGAGACCCCGCCGCCCGCAGCGTGGACGAGATTCTGGTCTGCTACCCCGGCATCACAGCGATTATGCACTTCCGGCTGGCACACGAACTCTTCACACGTGGAGCACTCCTCGTCGCCCGCCTGATCACCGAGATTGCCCATTCCCTGACAGGGATCGACATCCACCCCGGCGCACAGATTCAAGGCAGCTTTTTCATCGACCACGGAACAGGCGTGGTGATTGGCGAAACGGCTGTCATCGGCGAACATGTCCGCATCTATCAGGCCGTCACACTGGGCGCGAAACGATTCCCGACGGATGAACATGGAGTCCTGCTGAAAGGAAACGCCCGACATCCCATCGTCGAGGACGATGTGGTCATCTATGCCGGAGCCACCATTCTGGGCCGCGTCACCATTGGCCGAGGCTCGGTCATTGGCGGGAATGTCTGGTTGACTCACAGCGTCCCACCACACAGTAACATCACCCAGGCGCGCGTCCGCTCGGAAACCTTTGATTCAGGTTCGGGAATCTAACGGGCCGTAAAGAGAGTCCCGGAGACATCAGCCCAGCACCATCGTCGCTGCCCGGAATTCTCCCGCCTGATTGGCCTGCCAGTATTCGCCGGTCTCCATATTCATGCAGGTCAGCCACCCCTTCCCATAGGCCCAGGTATCCAGACAAATCGCATACCCGACATTCGCCGGGTGGCCTGATTTCTGCGCCGTATGACCGCAGATGACAATTTTTCCCGAGGGGAGTGGCTTTTGGGAATGAAACCGGTTCCAGTAAAGACTCTCTTCTGGCTGGCGACTTAGCGGCGTTCGTGCATCAATAGTGGCATGAACGAAAAGAAATCGTTCTGTCTCGTAGTAGGGGAGCAATTTGTCGCTCAAAAATCGGATATGTTCGATCGGAACATCTTCGGGTTCTCCCCCCGTCCTGTCCGGAGCATATGAGTCGAGAGCCTGACGCCCTCCAAACTGAAGCCACAGCCGCAACGGCATCCTGTTGCAGAGAGCATCCAGCATCATGATTTCATGATTCCCACGAAGCGGGACAAGCGTCCCCTGTGCAAACCGGGTCATTACCCAGTCAACAACCGCACAGGAATCTGGCCCTCGATCGACATAGTCTCCCAGCGTGACAATCCGGTCCTCTGGACCGATCGAAACGCACTTCAGAAGCGTCTGCAGCGCGGTCCAACATCCATGAATATCGCCAATTGCAAACAGAGCCATGCTGCGATCATAGCAAACGAAAATCGACTGTCACGATTCCGAATCCCGACCTCAGCAACCTTGAGTGCCGTCCTCACCGACGACACCAAAGAAGCCCTTTCCGACTTGCAGTTCCTCCGTCCGGGCGAGATACTCCTGACGTGCCCGCGGAGGGTCGCCCGGTTTTCCCCGGGATCAGTCTGGCAACTTCCGCAACTGTCCCCGTAGCTCAGCAGGATAGAGCGTCGGTTTCCTAAACCGAAGGTCGTGGGTTCGAATCCCGCCGGGGACGTTTTCTTTTTGGCCTGACGATCCCGCTGTCCTGCCGGATCTGCCTGCTTTGCCGGATGAATTTAATGGTTCCGAGCCGCCGCACCACGCAAGCTGCACTTTGCACCCTCGTTCCCCCTTTTCCCGCATCAATCACGCTGGTTCTGCAGGTTCTGTAAGTTGAAAAGGGGAGGGGAGAGCAGATGTCGTGACGACGGTGCGATGATCAGGCTTGTGACCACGAATCCTTTTTAAGATCCAACGGACATCAGGAAGACATCGAAAACGACATTCCCCTGTACAGAACAGTTCTGCACAGGG
>CALLWY010000189.1 GCA_938015865.1 uncultured Planctomicrobium sp. | reverse complement strand
CGTTGTTCACTGCCATCATGGCGGCCGGAGCCTGCGAGTCGCCAACTGGCTCCGTGTCCAGGGATTTCCGCACGCTCAAAGCATGGCCGGCGGAATCGACGCATGGTCACAGGAAATTGACCCGGACGTCCCGCGCTACTGATCCGAAGACACGACGGGCGACGCAATCGATCAGTCACTCCGGAAAGAAACGCTCACCCCCAGTGTTCAGCGATTTTCCTTCGCAGGAACGCGACACTTCGTTCCAGCTGATCAAATCCATCGACGCCATCTTCGATGCTGATCCAGCCGTCGAAGCCGACACCTTTCAGCATCGAGAAAATGGCATCGTAGTCGTTCAGACCTTTGCCAATCTCGCCGTGACGTAGTCGGCTGGCATATCCGATGCTGTCCTCTTCCTTGCGCAAGTCCTCAATGGTGCCGTGTGCCAGATACCGATCGCTGGCATGCATCGTGACAACACGATGCTTCACCCGCTCCAACAACACCAGCGGGTCTTCCCCTGCCAGAATCGTGTTGCTCGGATCATAGTTCACCCCGAAGAATGGATCGTCCAGCCGTGAGACAAGCTCACAAAAGACATCAGTGAACTGGGCGAATTCGGGGTACTGCCAATAGTTGTCCTTGTAGTGGTTTTCGAGGATGAGAGTCACCCCAGCCGCACGCGCATGCGGTAGACAGGCTTCGATGCACTCAGCTGCATAGGCAATCCCCTGCTCTCGCGAGACCTCCGGTCGACGCTGTCCGGAGAGAACCCGGCAATAAGTCCCCCCCAGCGCCGCCGTCATCTCAATCCAGAACTTTTCACGGTCAATCTGCTCCTGTCGATACCCCGGATCGGGATGCGTGAAGTCGGGTGACGCACACATCATGGGAATGCTCAGTCCGTGATCCTCAGCAATCTTCCGGGCTTCCCCCCACCGCGACGGATCCTGCAGATCGAGAATGCCGGTGTACATCTCAAGCCCGTCAATATCGAGCTTCGACGCCAGTTCGATCCATTCCCGAAGAGACATCGAACCATTCAGGCAGAGGTCGTCCATATACAGCTTCGGAAATGCAGCGAGCTTTGGCATGAGAAGGCCCTTGGCGGCTGGGGGAGTGAATCAATGCAGGAGAGATCTGACGGACACGATCTGCGAGCTTCGAATGCTCCTCCTCTCAAAACGTGGCGCAGTGGCGGAGCAGTATCCCATGCAGTCGCTCAGTCAGCAATCCACCACCCCAGCCGAACATACCAGAAGCCCTCTTCACAGAATGTCCCCCTGTGGCAGGAGGACTCGAGCAGAATCTCCCAAGAGAGAACGGGACATTCGACTCATCACAGGAACCGGGATTTTCCACCGCAATCCTTGTGGACTTCCCATTTCACCAAGTAACGCGATACGACAGATGCGGAAGCGAAGCACGCAGTCCGATCCCCGACGTAACTGGAATGACTCTTCCTCGAATGGACTCAATGTTCTTGGTAATCGAGCACGCGCAGTAGGCGTCCTCCAGCGAGGTATTCGTGCGGACTCTGCTTCTTGACCCAGCACACTTCCAGAAGCATTCGGATCATGCCGTCACGCACATTGTCAAATTCTGCGACAAAACGGGGATCCTTCACCGGGAGATCGCATCGAAACCCGATCCCCCGCACGGAAAGATCCCGCGTGACAGCAAGCATCGGCGGAGAGTCGCGCCAGTCGTCCCCATCTTTCCCGGAAACCGGATAAAGATAAAACGGGACCATGATCTCGTTGCGATCCTCCCCGCGACGGTTGAGGATCTCAAGTGTCCTCAGACTCCGCCCGGTGAATCGACGGCACGCGCTCCCATAATTCCTGCATATTTCCTGAATGGCCTGTGAAATCCGAAAGTCGATCTCCTCCTGTCGACTTTCGATTTCCTTCACTGAACGGTCAGGCCCTGCCGTATACGGAAATCCTGAACGCTTTGATCGCTCCATTGTCCTTCCCCTGTGCAACGTCGTTCGGGGCCGCACTATTAACGCTACACCGGAATCTGCACCGTTGCAGAAGGAGCTTGCTATCAGTACCGCGAATTCTAGAGATGAATCAGGTCATACGGCTTTGGTGAAAACCATCAACACATCATGATGTCTTCCGGCAACAGTCCTCTCCGCAAATGTGAATTCAGTGAGATTCCCTGCAAGTTCCTGATCGCTACAACCGATCTATTCGATACAGGGGAAACTGGCTTGAGCAGGGGCGGACTCGCATGCAATGGACCCGGTTAGCGACACTCGGGTGGATTTCGATTGGCCTGGCAGGGTGCCAGTGCTGCCAGCTGACCGAACGCTATCAGGACCACATCGATCACATTGCTGACCGCTCACCGCATCTGGAACGGTTTTACCATCCGGGGCTGGACCTCACGCGGATTGGTTATCCTGACTGGTGCCAAAACCCAATTAACAGAGCCATTTACGGCGATTGCTGCTGCCGCGATACTCGCCAGCAACCAGCATACATCCATAACCCGTTCTTTGATCCCAGCGTCATCCGCACCAGGGCAAATCGCGTCCAGGAGGCCCCACAGATCCCGCCCCGGCCGGACACTGGCCCGGACAGTTCTGCAGACGATCCAGTACCGACACAACTCCGGGGAATTCCCGATTCCAAGGAGCTGGAAAAGGGGGACACCATGCCACTGCTCCGCGAGCTTCCCCCTTCCCCGGTTCCTCCCGCACCGAATTCGCCGGTTCCGCCGTCGCTCAACGCTCCCTCCGATGGGTCTCCTCCGCTGCCCCCGATGGAACGGCCGTAGTTGCCCGGCCTGAAGGCTGGACAGCAGGATCGGGAGAATGGAGACTTGGGGAATGTCAAATTCCCCTTCGTTTCGTCCGAATTATCTTCAGGTCTGGCTGGCGTTCTTCCGGAATTCTCTGGTCCGCTCCATGATGTTTCGCGGGCATTTCATCATTGAAGTGCTGACGCAAACGTTCTGGATCTCTGCCCAATTGATCCTGTTCGAAATCATCTACGGAAGAGTCGGCCACATTCAGGACTGGAGCCACTACGAATACTTCGCCTTTCTGGCCACCGGAATGCTGATCAACGGACTGGTTGAAGCGTTCTTCATGCCGAACTGTGCGAACTTCAGCGAACTGATCCGGACCGGCAATCTCGACTTCGTTCTGCTCAAGCCCATTGATACGCAATTCCTCGTCTCATTTCAGACCGTGGACTTTGCGATGATCAATCAGGTTGTCATTTCGCTGGGAATCCTGGCTTTTTCGCTCTGGAAGCTGGGAGCTGCTGTCACTGTGACAAGCGTCCTGATGTACCTGCTTCTGGTCGCCATTGGAGTTGGCTTTTTCTATGCCCTGATGATTGCTCTGGCGAGTACCAGCATCTGGATGGGCCGAAACCAGAGTCTTTACGAGTTCTGGTTCTATCTGACGGTCTTTGCGAGGTACCCCCAGGGATTTTACCGGCAGGCAAACGGAGGCGAGTTTCTCTGGTTCACCTTCTCCTTCATCCTTCCGATCCTCCTGGTCGTGACGGTTCCCAGCCGGGTCCTGCTGGAGAAAGCGCTTGATCCCAACCCGGCGGTCATCGTCGTCGCTCCTCTCATGACCCTTCTGTTGCTGTTTGTCTCCCGATGGATCTTCAACTGGTCCCTGTCTCACTACAAAAGCGCCAGCAGCTAACCTGCCCGTCGTGTTGCTCTCAGCGAAACTCGAAAAAGGCTGCTGATAACCGCTGAAAACCGAAGGTCGGTATTGTTTCGGATCCGAAACGGAACCCGTTTCTCAGAAAAGACTTTTCCCCCTGCTCCGTATCGAAAATGGTGTACGAATCCGACTTCAAATTGAAGGATTCGACGCTCTCCAGACCAAAACCGAAGGGGAAAACGGATGCATTGGGAGTATTCTGATAGGGACCACCGATCAGGAATCGACATTGATGCCGCCTGCTTCCACTCCATCAGAGCACTCTGAGCCAGAACATTCTGGACAGTCGACGGAAGCGAGCCGTGGGGCTCACTTCGCCCAGCTTCTGGTCCGCCATGACCGTGCATTACGTCGCTATGTCCTCGCCATGATCCCGCGAAAAGGGGATGCAGACGAGGTCATGCAACGTACAGCGGTCCGACTCTGGACAAAATTTGACGAGTTCGACACTCAACGGGAATTCCTCCCGTGGGCCATCCAGCAGACTTATTTCGAGATTCTGAATTTCCGAAAGGAATTTGCCCGCAGAAAACTTTTCTTTCGGGAAGAGGTGATGCAACGGCTCGCCGATTGCCGCCCGGAGTACGATTCGCTTCAGGAACAGCGCCGAACCGCGTTAGAAAAGTGCCTGAAGAGGATCAATCGGGAAGGGGTCCAGCTACTACGACGGCGGTACTGCGACTCTGGAAGTATTGCAGATCTGGCGATCGAGCTTGGCCAAACGGCCAAAGCACTCTATCGACGACTGGATCGTCTGCGGGCATCGATTGCAGAGTGCATTCGATCCCGTATGGGCGAGGTGCAACATGAACACGAATAACTCACCGGAAGATCCGACGGACGCACAGGAACAGGCTCTCTTTCGCCGACTGACTCAGGGGGATCTCAGCCCTGAAGAATTCCATGAGATTGAAGAACGATTGTTCGCCAGCCCGGAAGTGAGGCAACGGTATCTCGACTTCGTGCATCTGGAGGCCACGTTCGAAGAGGTCCTCGCCGACGTACCGGAGCATTACCTCCCTGCTGCCACCGGACCAGTGGCAGCAAAACCGAGAAGAGCGATCCGGCATCGCTTCATCGTCGCTGGAGTTACAGCGAGTCTTTTGTTGATGACCGGGGCGTTTTATCAGTTCTTTGTACGCTCACATCAGGCCGTGCCTCCCTCCGCCGTCGTGGAGCATCCAGCCGTTCCCTCCAGTGACATTCCTCCAGAGAAAGCTCCCCAATTAAAGGAGGAGGAAGAGGGGAGACGTACCACTTCTGAAACAATTGCCGCTGCTGAGCTTTCAAAGGTCCTTCAACGACTTCCTGACGCTGCGGTCGTGACGGCGCTGGATGAGTCCGCTGCACAGGGGAGTGTCCCCGCACTTCATCTGGGAATGCGGTTGAAACCGGGACTGTTCAAAATCCATTCGGGACGGGTTCAACTCGATTTTCTAAGCGGGGCAATGGTCACTCTCGAAGGGCCGTCGGAATTCCTCATCATCTCATCGGATGAAGCAACACTTCTGGCAGGGCATGCTGCGGCCAATGTTCCCGAGGCTGCCAGAGGCTTTATCCTGAATGGTCCGCAAACGGCCGTCTATGATCTGGGAACGGAGTTCACACTCTCTGTTGTCGAAGACCAGACCAGCGAAGTGCGAGTTCTGAACGGAGAAGTCGAAGTTTCGTTGCTCGGGGACGATGGGAACACGCTTCATAGCCAGCGACTTCAGGGCTCGCAGATGGTCCGATTGGGAGACGAATCCATTGCTCCTATCGCCCCCGCCACGCGAGATCTCCCGAACATTACCCCGTCCAATCGGAGGACCGCATCTCCCCTGACGGTTCCGGTTGAATACCAGAACGCCGTGAGAAACGACGGAGCCATCATTTACTGGCGATTTGAAGGCAACCAGCAAGATCAAGTCCCTAATGTGGTTCAGGAAGGATGGTCCGGACGACTTGTCCCCGGAAATGGACCGGATTCCGGAATCTCGCAGGCACAGGGACAGTTGAACCTGTCTGCTTCGGACCGCCCCCGTTTTCTGGAACTGGACACTGTCCTGGAGCGGTTCAACGAAGGGGCCTTTTCCATCGAGTTGTGGGTCAATCCACTCCGGTTCCACAACGGCAGCCTCGTCTCACTCGTTCCTCACGATGATGCGCGCGGCCAGCGACATCTGGTCGTTGTGGAATTGGCCCATCGAACCAGCGTCGTTCACCGACCGGGGGCCTTCCGGTTTCTTTATCGCTTCCCTCCGACGACTCAGGGAGGCTTGAACCTGTTCTCCCAGCAAAGTTGCACTCCCGGCCAGTGGCACCATCTTGTGGCCACGAAGACACCAGAGCGAATGCAGTTCTATCTGAATGGAGAACTGGTCCGTGAGGTGACGATTGAACCGGATGAT
>CALLWY010000188.1 GCA_938015865.1 uncultured Planctomicrobium sp. | reverse complement strand
GGCCGGTTTCGTCGTTTTCCGACGGCGCTTCCTTGAAGTCTGCATCAGGCTCAATCGCCCGACACGACCTCAAAATTCCATCACAGCATCGGAACTAGACCGCGGGTGGATTTCGGTCAGCGAACGTTCCCCGCTGATGCCAGACCGGGTAGGCCGGAGTCACCGCAGAGGCTTCATCAAGTCGGGCGACCTGTTCGGGGGTCAGGTTCCAGCCAACGGCGCCCAGATTCTCTTTCAACTGCTGCTCATTACGTGCTCCGATAATGACTGTGGAAACAGTTAGACGCTGAAGCAGCCAGTTCAGGGCAATCTGAGGAACCGTCTTTCCGACTTCCTTCGCGATTTCATCGATTACATCCACGATTTTGTAGACGTGCTCAAAAGGAACCGGAGGCCCCTTGTCCACTGCAAGCTGACTCTGCAGTCGGCTGCTTTCCGGAAGCGGCTGGCCGCGACGAATCTTTCCAGTCAATCGTCCCCATCCCAGCGGGCTCCAGACCACGGCACCGACATTTTGATCCAGAGCCAGCGGCATCAGCTCCCATTCATAGTCCCGCCCGACCAACGAGTAGTAGGCCTGATGAGCGACATAGCGACTCCAGCCATAACGATCCGAGACACTCAACGACTTCATCAGGTGCCAGCCTGAGAAATTGGAACAGCCGATATAGCGGATCTTGCCTGCCTTCACGAGGTTATCCAGTGTGGAAAGTGTCTCTTCAACAGGGGTGACCGCATCGAAGCTGTGCAGCTGGTACAGGTCGATATAGTCCGTTCCCAACCGCTTCAGGCTCCCTTCGACAGCCTGTGTGATGTGATGGCGGGACGATCCGAGATCATTTGGACCGGGTCCCATCCGGAAGGTTCCTTTTGTGGAAATCAGCACCTGATCCCGACGTCCCTTGATCGCCTGCCCAAGGATCTCTTCTGCGAGTCCTTTGGAATAGACATCCGCAGAGTCAAACATATTCAGCCCAGCTTCCAGACAGATGTCGACCAATCGGGTCGCTTCGGCAACGTCGGTCGTTCCCCAAGCCTTGAACAGTTCTGTCGTTCCCCCGAATGTTCCTGTTCCCAGTGTCAGAACGGGAACCTTGAGTCCGGACTTCCCGAGTTGGCGATATTCCATCGACATAGTCATCTCCTGAAGTATTCATGTGCCGAAGCAGAAGCATCATGCAGACACTTTAGTCGTGGGTCAGGGAGTCGAAAAGGAGGGAAACAGACAACTGCATCAAATTGATATGACAACCGGATGTGAAAGCGTACGGGATTGGCTGGACCGTGTCCCGTTCCGGCGTTAGGATGGCGTCATCGGACGGAGTCTGATTGATCCACGGAGGGATTTTCTCATGGCACACGAGCTCTACCATCCCGGTTTGAGAGGTGTGATTGCGGGCGAGACGGAAATCTGCCGGATCGAAGGGGGCCTGCAATATCGCGGCTACTGCCTGCATGACCTCGCAGAAGAAGCGAGCTTTCTGGAAGTCGCTCATCTTCTGATTTTTGATGAGCTCCCGGATGAAGAACTGTTCGCTGACTTTGTCAGCCTGATTGCAGAAGAACAGTACATTCCAGACATCATCCGGCAGGTCTATGAAATGCTCCCGGTTCATAATCCCCCGCTGGAAGTCCTGCGGACAGGGATCAGTCTGCTGCAACTGGTTGACGCTGAACCTCAGGAGAACCTGCTTCACGCAGGACACTCGCAAACCATCCGGTTGCTCGCGCGAGTCCCGCTGTTGATCGCAGCCTGGCATCGCATCCAGCATGGACTCCCGTTACTGGAGCCCCGGAGCGACCTGAGTTACATCGCCAACATTTATTACACCATCACCGGTCGGGTTCCCTGTTCACTTTATGAACGGGCGCTGGAAGTCGCGTTCATTGTCGCAGCAGAACACGAGTTTACTCCCTCCAGCTTCGTCTCCCGCATCGTCGGTTCGGTTCGATCGAACCAGTACAACGCGATTCTTGCTGCACTGGATGCCTTCTCCGGAACAGAACACGGAGGGGGGGACGATCGTCCGTTGGACATCCTTCAGGAAATCGGAACCCCTGATCAGGCCGAAGCATGGCTGTCTGAACAATCACCGGAAGAACCAATCCCGGGGTTCGGTCATCCCGTCTATGCAGACTACGATCCTCGGGCATCCATTCTGGAAGTGGAATGTGAACGACTCGCTCTGGCCTGTGGTCGCAGCGATCTGGAACTACTTGCCGACGCAGCCGAACGCGCGATCTGGACCAATCGTCGCCTTCCTCCAAACGTCGACTGGCCATTGGCGCGCCTGTTCACCTATCTGGAGCTGGATCGGGACCTGTTTCGACCGCTATTCGCTTCGGCCCGGTTGGTTGGATGGAGTGCCCATGCGTTTGAACAATGCGAATCGACTGAAATGATTCGTCCGCGTGCCCGCTACCGGGGTGCAACAGACTGCCCATTTGAGCCAATGCGCCGACGGTCCCCCGAATAGCAAAGCAATTTCATCCGGCAGATCCTGCCGACCTCTTTCCGACTCAGGGAATCGCCGTTTTTCCTGATTTCATGGGGATTTGCCACCGTTTCATCGGAAAACCTGAAAATTTTCTCAAGACCCGTCGTTTTGCCGAATGGTTCCTGCTGGAATCGGGGTTGTTTCGAATTCCTCTGCGAATTAAGACAAGCGTCCATTTCCATCATCATGTCTCCAGAGTCTCAGGAACCTGACTTCGGAATGGCCGCCCGAATCGGGCTGTCCCTGATCAGTTTCCTTGCGATTCTGGGCTTCGGACTGGCCTTCATGACGACCCCTGATCCGCGTGGATTCGGGACCCATGAACAGTTCGGCCTTCCCCCTTGTACCTTTCAAACCGTATTTGGGATTCCCTGCCCAAGCTGCGGTGGAACGACCAGCCTGTCACACTTTGTGCGAGGCAACTGGATTCAGTCGTGCCGGTGCAATGCTGCCACGTTCGTCGGTGCATTGTCCGGACTCCTTCTGGTTCCCTGGTCGATCATCAGCAGCCTGCGGGGCCGGTGGTTCCTGATACACAATCCTTTCAAATCCCTCCTCATCCTGCTGACGGTCATCAGCCTGGTGGCCGTTTTGCAGTGGTCCTTTCGGGTGATTGGTCACTGATCGACTCCCGCAACCCCTTCCTGTTTTCCATTCAAATCCCCATCAATATCAACCGCTGATTCGCACAGTGCGACCAGCCGGCTGACATGGATCTGTCGCCATGCCTTCATCCATGATCACAATCATCCGAAAATCGCTCTGGATTCTCGTCCTGTGCGTGCTTCCCGTCACTCTGCAGACGGGGTGTGTCAACACGATGGTGATGATGAGCAAGGTCCTTCTTGGCGATCCCGTACAGATCTCGGCCTTCCAGCAGGGGACCGGAGTCAATCTGGCGAAGGAAAAGAAACAGGTCCTCATTCGGGTCAGCGCTCCTGCTCTCGTCGAAGAAGAGTTTGCCCGATTGACGACGGACGTTGAGGAGGAGCTGATCCGAAGGATGCGGCGGCACAAAATTCAGGTCATGCATCCCGACACAGCGGCCCGAGTGCTGGACCGCCTGGGGGGGGCATTCGACCCTCAGGTGCTGGCCCGTGAAGTCGAAGGGTGTGACTACATCATGCACATCAAGCTGGACACATTCAGTCTGTTTGAAGGGAACTCGACGAACTTCTATCGCGGAAATGCCACTGGGGCCATTACCGCATATGAAATCCGCAGGGACGGGGCTTCCCCCCATGCTGTTCAGGTCTATGAGCAACGCTTCAGTTCCTCTTATCCGACGACCTATCCCGTCTCCGTCGACAGCACTCCTCGTAATGTCTTCATGCGACGGTTTATTGACCGGTTGGCGGACAACCTCGGGAACGCCTTCTACGACGTTAATCGAAGCGAACTGTACGCAAACTGAGTCCCTCCCTCCTTCGAATCAACCGCTCATTTTATCAATCCGGATCTGACCATGATCACGACACTTTCCCGGCCACTTCGACGTCGCACGACTCTGTTAGCAGGCTGGCTGGCATTGTGCCTGTTCAGCATCAGTCTCTCCGGATGCTCGCAGTTCGTGCTGCTCAGCTATCTCATCCACGGTCCCCCGACCATTGAACCCGATTTTGACGCCGAAACCGGGAAGTCGATGAGTGCGCCGAAGACAACGGTGGCCGTCGTCTGCTACGCACCGCGCGAACTTCAATGGAAATTTCCCCAAATCGACAACCAGATCGCGACGGCAGTGGCCTACCGGTTGGGGCAAAATCACATCAAGGTGATTCACCCGGACTATGTCAAAGCCTGGATCGACGCCCATCCGGATTGGGAAAAGGCGTCAGAAATCGGGAATGCCTTCGAGGCCAACTATGTGATTGAAATTGAGCTGGCGGACTTCTCCCTGCATGAGGGGACCAGTACGACGCTGTATCGTGGAAAAACCGAAGCCTACATCTATGTCGTCGAGATGGAGAAGGTGGACGGGAAGTTCACCGGAGAAGGCGAACGGATCTTTACCAAAGAACTCGACTTCGAGTTCCCGACGAAAGTCCCCCGTTCCTCAAACGATCAGTCGCTCTCTGCGTTTCAGGCAGAATATCTGTCCCGCCTCAGCGAGCGAATCGGATTTCTCTTCTACGAACGATTTTCGGGAGACATGATCCCCTGGGCCGACTAAAGAAGCACAACCTACAGGCACACCCAAGTTTGTATAAATCCCCCCAAGCGATCCGAACGGAAATGCGGGAGTTTTGCGTGACCATCGGGAAATCCGTGTTAAGATCGAAAGATCTACACTTCCTGCTTTGATGGAGGTTCCGATCATGTCCAACGTACCACCCACTTCTCTGCTGCAACCGTTTCTGACAGATGACAAACCGATCAATCTGGAGCAGGATGACGAAATTCAGATGGGACGGTCATCGACCTGGCAGCCCGATAGCCCCCTCTCAACTCCAGCAGAGCCGCACTGTGATCAGCCGATGCAATGCAATCGGGAGCTACACAAGCGAATTCTGGCAGATCTGGGGAAATGGGTCGATTGACCAGAACTGAGTTTGCATCATTTTGAATCAAATCCGGATTAAAATATTCTCCCGCTTCATTGGTTCCGTTCTTCTTTCGACACCGAAAGATACGCAATTGATCGATCGGCTCGTTGGAACACTCTCCGGTCATTCCGATGACCAGTAGGACCGATTGGTCATTCTCAGGCAACGTTCTCTCCAGCCTGCCCCCTTTTGTGTCGAGACGGGTCTGTGAAATCAACAGATCCTCCACCGTTACCTCTGCTCCGGAAGGATTCTGCTTCACACTGCCGGGGATATACGGGCGTTTTCTGAACCGAGATTCCGAAGTCAACTCCATTTGTGTGAATGACTCTTCCCTTCTACACTTTGAGGGGACCTGATCACCCGGATTGATTTCATTTCCGGATGTTAAGCCATATTGGAGTCGTGTTCAGGCCGTTCCGCATTAGCAATCCACCCCCTCAGACCTCAATGCCCACCTCAGCCTGAAACCGTATTCATGTCAGGGGGCAGGCGATTCATCAACATGGCCGTATTAACACAGCAACAACTCAGCAAACTCGCCAAGACATTCGAAGATCGAACGCCCGAAGAACTGATTCACTGGGCAGCGGAAACCTTCGGGAACCGCCTCGCTGCGCTGTCCGCAATGCAGCAGTCGGGAAGCGTTGTCGCCCACATGATTTCCCGATTGAAACTCGACATTCCCATCCTGTTCGTGGATACCGGGGTGATGTTCCAGGAAACGCTGGAGACCCGGGACCGGATTGCTCAGGAATACGGGCTTTCCGTCAGGACACTGACACCGAAGCTGAGCATGCAGGAACAGACCGAAAAATACGGGGTCCTGTATCTCTCCGCCGAAGGGCAGAAGATGTGCTGCCATATGCGGAAGGTCGAACCGCTTCTCGAAATCAAGGGCGAATATGACGCCTTTCTGGGAAGCCTGCGCCGGGCTGACGGGGGACGGAGAGGGGACTGCCCCATTCTTGCGATCGACGTGGAAATGAATACCGTGCGGATTAATCCGCTCGCGAACTTCACTGACGAGCAGATGGACGCGTACCTGAAGGAACACCATGTGATTGTGAATCCGCTGCACGCACAGGGATTTTCCACAATCGGGTGCAATCGCTGCACGACCCCCGTCCTCCCCGGAGAGCCAAAGCGAGCGGGACGCTGGCGACACCTGGGACCATGGTCACAGTACTGCGGAATCAATCCGACGGACATTGACGACGGTTCCTCCACCGCTATCGAACTTTCCGCAGATCTCGTGGATCGGATTCTCGGACAGAAGACAGATTACATCATCTGATGACAGCACTGAACTCGTAACGGCCGAGACCGTGGCCCCATTGACGGAATCAGAGCCGCACATTGGAATGAATTTCACCATGGATATGGGCCAGGTTGCTTCTGCCGGACTGACAAGTTGACAGACGCAGCCCCACATCTTTTCTCTCGATTGAGTTCGACTCATGAAACAGATGGATCGGGAGTGGCTGGAAACGGATGGACTTGGAGGTTTTGCGTCGGGAACCGTCTCAGGACGAAGACCCCGCCGCTATCACGCACTTCTCCTCACAGCTCAACCGGAAGACAACTCCCGATATGTGCTGGTCAATGGGATGGAAGTCCATGTCCAGAATGCAACCGGACTGACAGCACTCTCGTCCCAGCGATATCTCCCCAATGTCATCCATCCCCATGGGGATCGTCTCATCTGCGGGTTTCAAGTAGGTCCCTGGCCCACATGGGACTTTCAACTGGACGGAGAGACCCGCATCCGGCAGGAGATTTTCGTTCCGAGAGACATCTCGGCGGTCGTCCTGAAATGGTCCCTGACGTCACCTGTCAATGGTCCATGCTCGCTCTCATTCCGGCCATTGATTTCAGGTCGTAACTATCACGCGCTCCATTACACGAATGACACCTTTCAGTTCGATCACACGGGCGATGGGCGATGTCTGACATGGTCTCCGTATCAGGGGGTCCCATCGATTATTGCTGGTTCCAACGGCATCTATACCAGGGAACCCCTCTGGTACCGGCACTTCTACTACACCGCAGAGGAGGAACGAGGACTTGATTGCTCAGAGGATCTGGCCTCTCCCGGGACATTTCGGTTTGACTTGAACCTCGGTCCTGCCGTCTGCATTCTGACGACTTCCGGCCCGAATGGCTTGAAACTCAGTCGTGAGACCTCTGTGACGGAGCTGGTCGAACAACTCCAGCGAGATGAACGGGCACGTCGGCTTCAGTTCGGATCGAGGCTGCACCGTTCTGCCGACCAATACATCACCCGGAGCGGATTACGCCGGACAATCATTGCAGGATATCCGTGGTTCACCGACTGGGGACGAGACACATTTATCTCGCTGCGGGGACTCTGCCTGACAACCGAACGATTTGACGATGCAGAGCAAATCCTTCTGAGCTGGTCGAAGACCATTTCTGAAGGAATGCTTCCCAATCGATTTCCGGATGGTAAATCAGAGCCCGAATACAACTCCGTCGATTCGGCACTGTGGTACATCATCGCGATTGACGATTTTCTGAAAGCCTCAAAGGCACGGAAATACCTAGTCTCCGACCAGACCCGGACTCAGCTCCGGAACGCCACCGAAGAGATTCTTCGCCGGTATCTGCAAGGGACTCGCTACAAAATTCAGGCGGATGTCGATGGTCTGCTTCAGGCTGGCGAGCCGGGTGTCCAGCTGACGTGGATGGACGCCAAGGTCAACGACTGGGTCGTCACACCCCGGATCGGAAAGCCGGTCGAGGTTCAGGCTCTCTGGATCAACGCCCTCTGGATCGCCAGCCAGTACGATTCGCAATGGAACGGTCCATTTTCGATGGCCCTCGCCAGCTTCCGGAAACGATTCTGGAATCCGGAAGCGAATTGCCTTTTTGATGTGGTCGATGTCGACCATATCCCGGAAACGGCAGACAAGTCGATTCGACCAAATCAGATTCTGGCTGTCGGGGGACTCCCGCTCTGCCTGCTGAAAAAGGATCAGGCAAAGAAGGTTGTCGACACCGTCGAAGAACAGCTTCTGACCCCACTCGGACTCCGGACACTCTCACCGGACTCGCCCAATTATCACCCACACTACACCGGTGGAGTTATGGAACGGGATGGAGCCTACCATCAGGGGACTGCATGGGCATGGCTGATGGGACCATTCGTGGAAGCATGGTTGCGAACGAACGGCGAGTCCGAATTAAGCCGGTCCATCGCCAGGGCCAAATTCATTCAACCGCTTCTGGATCATCTCGAAGAGGCAGGGATCGGACATCTCTCCGAGATCGCCGATGGTGATCCGACAAATACTCCCGACGGTCCAAAACAGATCCCTCGGGGATGTCCTTTTCAGGCGTGGTCTCTGGCGGAACTGATTCGCGTACTGGAAGGACCGCTTGCCAATGGCTTGCACCTCCCCGGTCTCGTACTCCCGGAAATGGAGTCCTATCTCTCGACTGACTGAACATTGTCTTCCGTCAGTTCATCGAAAGTCCACGAAATGCCTCCTCGCTTGAGAAAGACCTCCGTGACAACAGCAGCGATGAAGAAAGCAAGGAAGGGATGTCGGACCGCGAATTCCATTGAAGAGGCCCGACTGGCAGCATCGGATCGCCGAACGGAGAACTGGAAACGCTGGGGGCCTTATCTTTCGGAACGTCAATGGGGCACAGTCCGGGAGGATTATTCCGCCACCGGAGAATGCTGGGACTACTTTCCGCACGATCACGCCCGCAGCAGGGCCTATCGTTGGGGGGAAGATGGCCTGATGGGATTCACTGACCGGCAGTGTCGGCTCTGTTTCGCCGTCACATTGTGGAATGGTCGTGATCCCATTTTGAAAGAGCGTCTGTTTGGCCTCACCGGCCCCGAGGGAAATCATGGGGAAGACGTCAAGGAGCTGTACTACTACCTCGACTCTTCTCCCACCCATTCCTACGTGAAGATGCTCTACAAGTATCCGCACGCAGCCTTCCCGTACGAACAGCTGGTGCAGGAGAACCGCCGGCGCGGCCGCCACGAGGCCGAGTTCGAACTGCTCGACACCGGTGTCTTTAACGAGGATCGGTACTTCGATGTCTTCACCGAATATGCCAAAGCGAGCCCCGAAGACATTCTGATTCGGATCACCGTCGTGAACCGCGGTCCCGAAGCCGCTTCACTTCATCTGCTCCCGACCTTGTGGTACCGAAACACGTGGAGTTTTGGCTGCACACACGAAGGGTGCGAAGTCAAGCCGCAAATGGAACGGAAGT
>CALLWY010000187.1 GCA_938015865.1 uncultured Planctomicrobium sp. | reverse complement strand
ACCATTCCCTGATGGGTCGACACTGCCGATGAGTAACATCATCAACATGCTGACCGTCCCCGGTGAAAAGCAAGTCCTCCTGAAGGTCCGTATTGCCGAGTTGAAGCGATCTGCGGTCAGGGAATTGGGAGCCAACTTCGATTTTGATATCAAGGAGTTCATGTTCTCGTCATTCCTTGCTCCGGGGGGAAATATCATTACTTCCGGCACGTTCAATGACGGCAGCTTTGAACTTGTACTTCGTGCGATGATGTCCAACGGAACGGCCAAGATTCTGGCAGAGCCGAATCTGGTGACGTTGAGCGGAAAGACGGCGACCTTCCTGGCAGGAGGGGAGTTTGCTGTGCCCACCGTGGTGGGTGTTGGAGGAGCACAAGCGGCAACGACCAGCTTCAAAGGCTTCGGGACGCAGCTGACATTTACCCCGACGGTGCTGGATAAAGACCGGATTCGCCTTGTGGTCAATCCAACATTCAGCACCCTGAATCGCAACAACTCTGTCGATGGCATCTTCGGAATCGATACCCGGACTACGACCACCACGGTTGATCTGCGGGAAGGACAGGTCCTTGCAATCGCTGGTCTGCTTCAGGAGCAGCAGCGGGGTGAAAATAATCGAATTCCATTCTTTGGTGACATCCCTGTTTTGAACTTCGTCACAGCGAATCGCACGACATCCAGAGATGAAACGGAACTGTTGATTCTTGTGACTCCTGAGCTGGTGCATCCGCTGGAGCCGGATCAGGCTCCCAGTATTCTGCCTGGAATGGAAGTGACCGATCCAAATGATCTGGACTTCTTTGTCTACGGCGATATCGAAGGACGTAACGAGAGTCACCACCGCAGCACAGTCTGGCCCCTTTACAAGAGTCGATTGAAACGATGTGAAGGAAGCTACTACGAGTCGGAGTCGGTCCAGTCCTCACAGAGTTATTACGTCAATGGACCATTCGGATTTTCAAAGTAAGCACACTTCGGTTGTAAGCGAAACAGATCAGATTCGTTAGCCAGATTCGGAGAAACTCATCTGGCCAAGCACAGGGGGCGACTTTCATGGTTCCGGAATTTCAGAAAACCTTGCTTGCCGGGATGGCGACGTTGACGTTGGGAGGACTCACTGGGTGCTCTCACTGCGAAAAATGTGCAGGCATGGGAGATATTACTCCCAAACCGTTAGGGACAATCAGTGACGAAGTGTGGCGTCAACAGGAGTCCAACGCAGAAGCGTCTGACTTCGTCGTCTATGAACACGAGTGGGCCGGCAATTCGACGCAGATGAATGACGATGGCATCGCTCACGTCAAGCAGATTGCTGCTCGAGCCGGGGAAGTCCCATTCCCGATTATTGTTCAGCGGAGCAGCATGAGCGTGCGGCAGGGCACCAAGTATGGCTTTCCTGTTCATAATGATGAAGAGCTTGACCATCAGCGTCGTGAGTTCCTCGTCAGTGCTCTTTCGCAGATGGGCGTTCAGGATGCTGAGCAGCGTGTTGTGATCGCACCAGCCCTGACACCGGGCTTTCAGTCTTACGAGGCTGAACGCGCCTACGGCCAGGGATTCAATCAATCAGTATTTGGTCTGGGCGGGATCGGCGGTGGCGTCGGTGGAGGAATTGGCGGAGGCTTCGGCGGGTTCTGAAGAGACGCTCTGCTGAAGTGGTACGGAATGGGACCTCAAGGATTGGGACTCTTATGCAATTTCCGCATCGATCTCTGGGAGTGGCCTGGATTTGTCTCCTGACAATTTCGGTGTGCGGCTGTACCCAATTTCAGCGAGTTGGAGCCAGGTTTAGTCCGGCAACAGCCAGGCAAGAACGTGAAACTCGTTTAAGCTTTGCGAAGGCATACGAGCGCGAAGGGGAACTCTCCAAGGCGGAAGAAACCCTTCAATTGATGCTGAAATCCGATCCGAACGACATTGATGCGAAACACCGCCTGGGAGTGATTCTCGTCCGACGGGCGAAGATCAACGAAGGTTTGGAGTTGCTGGAGGAGGCAGCTGCGAGTCGTCCTCGCGATGTTGCCATCCGCAACGACCTGGGGTTCGCATACATGACGTGCGGACGTTTGGAAGAGGCCGAATCGGAATTCCGTGCCGCTTTGGACATCTCTCCGAAGCACACACAGTCGATTAACAATCTGGCCCTGGCGTTGAGCTATCAGGGGCGGATGCAGGAGGCCTATTCGCTCTTCCGTCAGACGATGACCGAGGCAGAAGCTCTGGCCAATTTGGGATATGCTCATGCTCAGCGCGGGGAGGTGGATCTGGCTTTAGAGCGATACAGCCAGGCTCTCTCCCGTGATCCATCCCTGCGAAGTGCTGCTGATGGAATGATCCAGGTTTCCATGGTCCGAAATCAGGCCATTGCGATTCGAACGAAGAAAGAGCAGGGGATGCAATACGCCCAGCAGTCAGAGAATGCGGCGAGGAATACCGAAATCCGTCAGGTCTCTGGTTGGTCTGAAACGTCGGAACTGGATTAATTCCGACTCCTCCCGGATCGGTGAGAGAATTGATCAGAAGGGGTCAGCGACTGATCGTGTCAGGCTGAGTGTCCACTTGATACTGCTCATAGTCAAGAACTCCGCCCGGTTGACGTGAATTCGTCACAAAGTTCTTGAGTTGAATGACAGGCGGCCCCATCAGCAGGATGAAGATCGGGGGGGAGAGGCACAATACAACAGGGAAGAGTAACTTGACCGCTGTCTTGTTGGCACGCTCTTCTGC
>CALLWY010000186.1 GCA_938015865.1 uncultured Planctomicrobium sp. | reverse complement strand
GCAGGTTTCGGCAGCCGCTCCCGCGACACCTCAGTCCGCAATTCTCCCTGCTGCCGGACCGGCTTCCGCATCTCCTCCTTCTGGTTCCGGGATGCAATGGAAACCCGCAGGTGGACAACAGGATGCCAATTCCTGTGTTCCCGATAGCTCTCAGTGGCGAAGGCAGATTGAACACCAGATTGATCATCAGGCCCAAAGTCTGACCAGGCGGCTCGACGAGTTGGAAAGCGAACTCAAATCGGCTCGGGATCGACTTCAGGAGGTGACTCAAGAACTTCAGGCCTCGCGCGGGGAAATTCAGAACCTGCAGCAGGAGGTCGCTCGCTGGAAAGGGGAAGTTCGCCGTCTGGAAGAGGAGATGCGGGCACAACAACTGGCGGACCTGAAATCACTGGATGAGCTGACGGAAACCATGCATCGCCTTCTGTTGCGACAGCAACAGGGGGCTCCTACTCAGGGGGCATCCAATTCAGAAATGAAAGGGGAACCAAAGTGATCAGAAAAAAGCGGTTCCTTCTTTCCGTGCTCTCAGCATGGACTCCACTTTTCCTGTTCGGAGCAGTGCTGGTTCTTCAGGGATGTCTTCTGCACCGGGCGAAGAAAGCAGAACGGGAAGCGCAATGCTCTCCCGACGAGTTACGTATTCAGCGTCGATTCTTCGTCTCTCCTCAGGGACAATTGGGAATCAATGGCGAACCGGGAAGCTTCGCACGGGAAATTGTTGCTGCTCTGAATGCTCTGCCCTACTGCTCAGCCATCCTCATGCCGATTGATTTTCCGATCGATCCACCCCCGGGACACCCTCCCGGCCCCTCGCAGGAGTTGCAGGCGTTCGTCGCGAGTGCCGGTCCAAGTCCAGCAATTGATGAGCTGCTGATTGTCTACGTCACCGACGTCGTTCCGTTTCGCCCCATGCGTCTGAGTGCCATTCTGGAACGCAGGTCTCTTGTCGATGGGATGGTGATCTCTCGAGATCATCGCACATGGAACGCCCCGATCGATCTCGATCCGACTGGCCCAAGTGCAGCAAACCGGAAGTTGTTGAACCATCCTCCCCCTGCCGGGATCGCAGAGATTCATGAACTGAGCCGCCTCAGCCCCAGAACGTTTCAACATGGGATCGCCACCGAGTTAGCACTCGAACTCGCCAACAGTCCTCTCTAATTTCAGAGAGAGATGAGGCATCCATAAAGTTGATGCCCATAAAAAGATCGCTGCGTCAACAGCAAAGTGTCAACGCAGCGATCAGGTACGGGTCACAGATCAGAACTAGCGGATCAGGCTGGTCAGTTCCTGGAGGATGTCATTCGTCACGGTAATGGTTCGTGAGTTGGCAGAGAATCCACGCTGGGCGATAATCAACCGCGTAAATTCAACCGCGATGTCCACATTCGACTGTTCCAGCTGCCCCGAGCGAACCAGCCCGGTCCCGTTCGACCCGGCAGCGCTCAGCTGGACGTCACCACTGCTCAGGCTGGCCGCAAAGAAGTTCCCCCCCACGGAGTTCAACCCTTGGGGATTCCGGAATGTCGCGATGGCGAGCTGGGCAATGGGGAACTGAATTCCATTGCTGGCAATCCCCTGCACTGTTCCAGAGCTGTCGACCTGAACCGTTGTCAGGACCCCATTTCCATATCCATCCGCCGATGAGGAAACTGTCCCTGCCCCGGAATATTGTGTCAAAGCACTCCCTGAGGTCGATCCCCCATCGAGAACAATCTTGAAGGTCAATGGTGTGGCTTGGCCCGCGAACAACGCCACAATGTTCCCGTCACCCTGACCACTGCCAGTAATCCCTCCAAATGTTCCATCGGGATTAAAAACAATCCCGGAAACAACGCCGTCGACAAGAACGCCGTCGGCCGCATCCAGGGATGCCGTCATTGTCCATGTTCCGTCAAGCTGGCGCTCAAACTGATAGTTCAGGGTGTGTGCCCCACCCGCTGCATCGTAGACCGATGTTCCTCCCTGTACGATGGCTCCGGGGGCACCTTTGGTTGCCACAACCATCGGGACGTTTGAAAAGTTGAAGTTCCCGACGTTGGATGCTCCATTCCCCAGCGACAGGCTCAGGAACGAACTGCCGGGGGTTCCGGCCTCCAGTTGGAAGGAACCATCCGCATCAATCGAGGCGGTCGATCCGGGAAATGCAGCATTCAAGGCAGCAATCAGATCATCCACGGTCGTTGTGGCATCAACCGACAGCGTCGTGTTGACCGTGGCTCCAGTTTCATCGGTGCCGGAAATGGTAATGGTGTCGCCGACATCAAAGGGGGTGGTGACAGCATCCAGTGCATTCAGAAGTGTGCTGCCATCGGCCGGAACTCCCCCGGTTAACCACGGACTGGATCGCAACGTTTGAATTGTGGGAATGGCCCCTGTTGCAGGGAGATTCCCGCTGACGGTGATCTGCTGAGTCGCTTTGCCGGGGACGCTGGCCCCCAGTGGAATCGTGATATTCGAGTTGCCGGGAGTCTGATAGGCAGGAAAGACGTCGCTCTTTTCCCCGACCGTTCCGAAACGCTGGACCGGATAACCGGTTCCAGAGTCGACAAGCAGACCGTTCTTGTCGATCTGGAAAGTTCCCGCCCGGGTATAGAGGTTTGACGTCCCGTTGTTCACAACGAAGTATCCATCCCCATCCAGTGCCAGATCGAGATCCCCCCCGGTCGATTCCAGACTTCCTGCTTTCAATTTGGTGCGAGTCGACGACAGGACACTTCCAGTCCCAATCTGAATCGGGTTTGTCCCTCCAGAAACCCCTTCTGTTCCCCCCGATCCGCCTCGAAGGGTTTCATACAGAACGTCAGAAAAGATCGCTGAGCGTTCCTTGTACCCCACCGTGTTCAAGTTGGCGAGATTGTTTCCCACGATCTCAATCATCGATTGATGGGACTGCAGTCCGGAAACCCCGGTGATTAATGAGTTCGCCATGGTTCAGCTTCCTTACGTGAATGAACTGGATTTCAAATGAATCGTGACTCGTTTGATTGCGGGGATTGATTCTCAGTCGTCTGTCGAAGGAGACGTCAACACGCTGGTGATGTCAGAGATTCCGACTTTCTCTCCATTGATCGTCAGCACCAACTCCCCTTTTTCAACGCTGGCCGCTTCGACAATCCCAGTGGTCTTCTCACCGGACGACTTTGAAAAATACTGGACGTTCTTGCCGACCAGAGTGGCTCCCTGTGTCAGCGACTGCAGCTTGAACATGCTCTCAAAGCTGTAATTCAACTGTTCGATTCCGCTCAGGGTCGAAAACTGGGCCAGTTGTCCCAGAAAGTCTTCCTGAGACGTCGGCTCCAGCGGGTTCTGGTGTATCAGCTGTGCCGTCAACAGATTCAGAAACTGTTGCTGGCCAATCTGCGAGTTAAATCCACTTGCTGCTGCGATCGCCATGTGATGTGTCCCTCTCATCAGAATCAAATGTCTTCTGCGTCCATCACGCCCGGAAACTGAATCCGTTCCGCATCGATCGTTGTTCTGCAGGATCTGATTGAAGCCCCCGCTTCGATTCGTTGATCAGCCTCGCCTTCTCGAACTCCTCAAACAGTTCAACGACCTGATCCGGCGAAGTTCCTGAATCCTGTCGTTCGTGAGAAAAGTCGAATTGAGCGAGATTCAGTCCCTGTTCATGGAGTGAGCGTGTCAACTCCTCCGCCTGCTGTTCGAGAAACGAATGCACTTCTTCCGAATCGGTGGTCACTCGAATGTTCATCCCGTCCGTCGATGGCGAGCGACGAATTTCGATCGACATTGCCCCCAGATCAGGATCTGAAATTCGGATTTCAAAGTGGTGAGTCTCTCTCTGGCTGAGTAGCTGCGATTCGGCTTCGATGATGCGTGTCACCTGATCGACCGCCTGTGCGTCAGAACTGGCCAGGATTTCATGACTGGTCCCAGAAATCGGCATGGCCTCCCCGAACGAATTCAGGCGAGGTTGATTGGTGATGCGATTTCTCCCCTCGGTAATACGGGGGGCGGGCTCTTCCCCGATCGTCTGGCGAAGGCTGCTTATTCCCTCAGCAAATGTGGCCAACGAAGATGTCGCAGGAATGGTCCCCTCTCCGCCAACTCCGTCAACGTGGCTTATTTCGAGCGTCTTGACGTTTCCATGAGTTGAGACCTGGGAAGCGACGCCCCGCGAGAGTGGGGCTGGTTGCTTCACAGGAGGAGGATTTTGTCTTACTGAAGGCTTCGGAACTGTTTCCGTTTTCACAGGTTCCCGTTCTTCTTTCGAGGACACAGCCCCCTGTGGAACCGCACGTTGAGAAATTGGGAAACGAGCGCGCGGTCCATCGGAATTATTCATCAGATGTTCCAGTGCGAAGTGATCGCCATTCACATCGGCTGAACGGGGTTGAACTTCCCCCGACACTCCTTCCCATTCGACCAGAAAGTCTGCATCGCCCCCCTGCTCCATCGTCGAACGAACAATCCCATTCGTGTCCCTTTCACTTTCAGAGAGAGACACGGCATCAGAAATTTCCTGAGCAGAGGCAACTTCCCTGAAAAACTGTTGTCGCGAAAAACGGGACGCAACAGGGACTTCCCGAGGTGCTGAACCGTGCTCGAACGAAAATTTGGATTGCCCCAACGAAGCTCCTCTGGCTGGTCCGGCGACATCACGGGATTCCATTTGGGGCTCACGTGCTGTCAAGAGTTCGGTTCGGGGAGATAACTCAGGAACGGGCCTGTCTTTGACAACAGCCGGTGTGGCGCGTGGATGCGATTCATTTCCAGCAACGAAATGGGCAATCGCACCTCCTGACTCGTCGCTTCGATGGACACGATTCAAATCGAACGTTCGGTTCTCGACATCAGCTGAGCGACCGAGTTCAACGTGAAGCGATTCAATTTTGGACCGCTGCCCAGCGATAAGCCTCTCCAGCTGTTCAATGACCTTGTGGTCGTCGCCTGCCGCCTCAGAAAATTCCGATGGAGACGCAACAGGAACGGTCTCGCTAACTTGAGGGGAAGTCCGCTCTGACGAATCCTGAACCGCGATCGTTTGAGCATCCAGACCCGCTACTGCAGATTCTTTTGGCTCGACGATGACCGATTCCTTGTGGCCTTGTTCCCTGCCACCTTGCAGAATGCTTCTTGGCGAAAGGAAACTTCTCGTTGAATTCGTCTGGTGAACGGGGAATAGCGGCTCCACGTCCCCTACGTCCGAATCGCGGTTCGCCTTTCCCGCAGTGAACTGCAACTCTCCAGGTTCTTCTGGAGCCGAAAGACCGGTCATCATCGGAGTCGCAATCGAGACAGACGCCGATGTCCCAATTGACTCATTCGGACTCGATCTGGGCTTCTCGCTGGATACAGGAAATCCTGAGTCCGAGGCAGAAGGAACAACGTCTCCAATGACCTGCGGGGTGAGCAAATCAACAGTTTGAATCCCGTGATCAATTGGCGAGGCAGCAAACTCCTCTGGACTGATCATCGACTTTTGTGCCGTTGATCGACGCTGGGCCAGTAAGCTCGCGGCACGACCAAAAGCAGGCACGTCGTCGGCAACTGCAGGAGCAGAACGGTCGTTCTCGTCAACCGAATTGGACTCCACTCCGGCACGATCAACAGACCCGGCAATCAAAGACAGATCTGAAGCAGATACGCCCTCATCCCCAGTCGCAACATCGCCAGGGACCTGCTTCGTAGAGAAGGGTTGAGACGTCAGGCTGACTTCTTCAAGCAGCTGCACGAAGTTGACCAGCCCCTCACTTCCATCGGGAAGAGGTGACAACGATCCTGCCGAGCTCGACGGACTGTTCAGACGAACGGGAATGAGTCCAAACGGAGACCGTTCCGTCGTCGCATTGAAAAGCTCTGCCAGTAAAGGCATCGTTGCCAGGTTCACACGAATCCTTTCCGATCCCAACACGATTTCGCTGCTGCAGCCTCGAATCAACACCCGACTCAGACAGGTCGATTCAGAACGATGCAGTCTCCGTGCCAGAACCGTTGCGAAGTCAATCCACTCAGGAAGAAATCCTCTAACCCTGCATACCGCCGAAATTTAGCTCTGTCCCTTGCAACTGCGGCCATCGAGCGGCAAATTCGGCCGACGGAAAGAAAGGCTCCTCACCCGGAAAAATTTTCCGTCGAGTCCGTGAGATGTCAGCCCGCTTTCCGAAGCTTCTGATAAAGCTGAACCTTGTTCCGAAGCGTTCTTGGAGTCACTCCCAGAGCGGCAGCGGCTTCGGTCTTATTTCCATGAAAACAGCGTAAGCGGTGAAGAATGACGCGACGCTCGATTTCTGCCAGCGAAAGCCGCGCAAATGCCTCCGGCAACTCGGTCAATTCCTCAGGATGATCCTGACGACAGATGACCGGAAGCGTCGCTGTCTCGGGTGTCCCAGGAAGTTCAACCTCCTCGATTGTTTCGCTGGAAGCGAGAATGCAGCTCCTCAGGAGGACATTCTTTAACTCGCGGATATTCCCGGGCCAGTCATAGTCGCACAGCTTCTGCATCACTGTGCGGGTGACACCTTTCACAGCATGATCCAACTCATCCCCGGACATTCGAATGAAGTGTTGAACCAGAAGCGGAATGTCTTCCTTACGCTCCCGGAGTGTGGGCATCCGTATGGTCAGGATATTCAGACGATGAAAGAGATCTTCGCGGAATCGTCCTTCCTGAATCTCCTCCTGAAGATCCCGGTTTGTCGCAGCAACAACCCGGCCTTGAAACGTCAGACACTCGCTTCCTCCAACGCGATGAAATTCGCGTTCTTCAAGGACCCGCAGAAGTTTGGCCTGAACGGTCAACGGGAGTTCGCCCACTTCATCGAGAAAGAGGGTTCCTTCGCCTGTCTGTTCAAATCGACCGAGACGCGGGAGAACCGCTCCTGTGAACGCTCCCGGCTCGTGACCAAACAGCTCGCTTTCAATCAGAGATTCCGGAAGGGCCGCACAATTGATTCTGATGAATGGCTTGTGTCGTCGCGGGCTCTCTTCGTGGAGCATCCGTGCCATCAGCTCCTTCCCGGTCCCACTCTCTCCGGTAATCAGAACAGCAACGGAGCAACGGGCATACTTTCTAGCCCGTTCCAGCTGATGCAGCATCGCCCTGGACTGAAATATCATCGCCATGATCGTTTCCTCTCCACCCCTGGGGGACGTGCGATCACCTGTCACGACAACCTGAAAAAACGTCAATTGAATCGGATCGGCTCAGCCCCTACCGGGCCACATATTGATACGCCCGTTGCATCTGCTGATGCTTGAGGTGCCGGTCCATCTCCGGGGCTGCTTGCGCCCGCGCACTCTGCAGCTTTTGCTCCAGCATTCCGATGCGGTCGATGAGTGACTTCAGAACCTGCTCGTATCGTTTAAGCAGTCCTCCGAGTCCCCCTTCAGGAGTCAATCGCTGCTGAATCCATGCTGCCCGCAAGGGAGCCAGACGGGTTTCTGATTCGTGCAACTGTTCCATCAGAGGACGACACGACTCGACCGCAGTCAGCAGGCTGTCCGCCCCCGAATCTTCGAGTTCGACTCCAGCCAATCCTGTCAGCAGACGCTTGCAGAGGCTCTCGGCAGCGAGGAGTTCACTTGTCAGTTCCTGTTGCAGTTGTCTGTTTGGCAAGGTTGTCAATTTCTTCCTCCCATGCGGTGAGAGTTTGCTTCAGACGCTCGACATCGCTTTGCAGTTGTTTCCGGGAGTCGATGTTATCGAGCCACCAACTGGCAAGTTCTCCGACCCAGTCCGCATCCTTCTCCGCAAGGATGCGACGATACCCCTGTCGAGCCTCATCAATGCGTCCACATTTCCGGTGGCAGCATGCCTGCATGTAATACGCCCAGATCTGGTCTTCGCGCGGAAGTGATTTGATGTCGGTATGGCGAAGCACGTCCAGACAGGTCTCCACTTGCCCTGTTCCGAACAGGCTTGTCGCAAGGGCGAAGCGGTCAATGGTCCCTTCCACGATCATCTGGGAATCCGAACTCTGTTCGGTTTCAATCCGAGCCTCCGGGCGGGGGCTTGAAGGGATGGTGTGAGGTGTGAGTGGTCGGCCGCTTGAGTTCTGAAGGAGGTCCCGAGGGGGATTCATCATGGGTGATGGATCAGGAACCATCCTGCCACTTTCTGGCGCAGGAACGGGCTGATCAGGTTGTGTCTCGGGTTCGCTTCGTTGCTGAGAATTGAGCTGCGCTGGTCCTGGCTGAACCAGACGATCGAGCATCTCCATCTGCCGCTTCAGCTCACGAAAACGATATTCCTTCTGCAGCTGGAGATCCTGCTTTTCGGTAGGCAACGGAATTGCGGTCGCTGCCCGAACCGGTTCCGGTGCGTTCGAGTTCTCAGACTGAGGACTCGGTTCGGCGAAGAGCGCAACTGGCACATCGGATGCAGAGCTGATCGCTGTGGGGGCACCGGAAAGACCGGACAGCAAGAGCGTCCCCATCACAAGAGATCGCATGGATCGACCTGAGGGAATTCGGATTCCGAGTCCATTAACAAGCATCATTACTGCACCCCCTGTGCTGGAATCGGAAGGGCTGCGGTCGGAGGAATATGAACCGGGTCGGCAGAAGGGACGATACCGCTGAAGCACTGAACCGCCAGTTCATGCTGGCCCCTCGACTGAAAAATCCGCCCCATCAGTCGTAAGGCAGCCCGACGATCCTCATTGGAAATATGAGGATGCTCCGCAAGTTCGCGGCTCACCTGCATGGCAGCATCGGTCTGCCCCTGATGAAACAGATGGATCGCCTCTCGCAATTGCGTTTTGAAGAACAGGTCCGATGGTTTTCCTTTTGCAGGAGCCAGCGCCGATAACGGCTGAAGCCCCGCCAGTTCATGCGGGGCGTCTTCCAGCAGCATCATCCGAATGCGGCTTTGGAAGGGATATGGATAGGGCGATTTCATATTTAATCGCAGCATGGCAATCTGTTGTTGCTTCATTCCAAATTCGCGATACGCCCGTGCCGCCAGCCAGTGCCAGTGGCAAGCGAAGCTGTGGTCAAGCTGCAATCGCGTCATTGCCCCCAGTAATGTCGTCCCCGCTCGAAATCGCTCGTACTTATCATTCGTCGACAGATATTGAATCAGACAAACCAGAAACGCAGCCTGATCCCGTGCCGGAGCCTCCAGTACAGACGCCTTGTGCTCAACAAGGATTTCATTGGCTCGCTGATAGTGATCAAGCATCAGGTACGCTGACGAAAGCTGGAGGACAGCCATCGTTTCGAACTGGGTATCAACTGCCAGAATCAGGGCTCGTGTATAAGACGGGATCGATTCCCGAACACGATCATTCTCCATCTCAATCCGTCCGAGATAGAGATAGGCCATTGACTCGAGGGGATGGCCTGACAGGTGATCCGCAGCGTGCTGAAACGCTGTCTTTGCAGGGTCGAGATTTCCCTGAAGCAGTTCGAGCTTCCCCAGGTTGTACCACGCAATCGATTCGAATGAAGACCGGGGGAATGTCTCCAGCATTTTCTTCAGGTAGTCCGCAGCGACGTCATACTTCCCCGATTGGGCCGTCAGACGGGCCAGTTCCAGAGATGACGCCGCCGCCCAGGGATGATTAGAGGCGGAACGAATCGCATAACGCAACGATCGTGTCGCCGACTGCATGCGATAAGTGGCCAACTCCGTTGTTGATGCACT
The DNA here is from genome assembly GCA_938015865.1 of uncultured Planctomicrobium sp. Taxonomy (GTDB): domain Bacteria; phylum Planctomycetota; class Planctomycetia; order Planctomycetales; family Planctomycetaceae; genus Planctomicrobium. The sequence goes on along the minus strand of CALLWY010000186.1, from coordinate 25,918 downwards.
CTTGGAATGGAGGACATAGAGAGAATCGTCCTTCACTCTCCACAGAATCTCGTACGGTTCCAGTAGTGCATCCAGTGCGATCCCCAGAGGAATCTTCTTGCAATCCGGGCTGAGCGAATGATCCTGAAGGCGAAGTCGAGCCTCTTCGGTGATCTGAACTTTCAGACCGGACCGATTAGCGAGTCTCCGAAGCAGTTCCAGAACGGACAGACGATCTGCTCGAACATTCACATAAATTTCATCAGGATGATTACTGAACCGTTCGACAACAGAAATGTCGATGGGAGCAATCAACTGAGTCCCGGGCGCTGTCAGCGTTCTCCCGGAAAGTTCTGTAATGACGGAGAACGGGTTAATCTGCAGCGATGGAGAAACCAGAACATCATCAGCATAGTAGTCTTCAAGAGTGAGATCCTCTCTCCCCGACTTTCGGACCCGCTGAGAGAGTATCACTGCCAGCTCATGAGGGATCTGCGACCGGGCGAATGTCGATTCGTACCGACCACTGTTCAGAATGGCACGGAAGAGGGTCGCGATGGCCAGTTCTGAACGGCCTGCCTGATTCCACAATCTCGCCATCCCCAGAATGGCAGCTTCCTGAAGTTCCAGAGCCGCGTTCAGTTCGATGACCTTACGATACTCCGCCTGCGCCAGCCGATAGTTCCCTTCCGCTTCGTGGCACAAGCCGATCCGAAGAGACAAATCGGCAGGAAGAAATGTCGGCACGCTGTCCGCAATTGAACGGTATGCCTCAAGGGCATGACGGTAGTTCCCCACCATCATTAACTTGTCCGCCTCCCGCAAGCGCTCACTGGGTGGGTCTTTCGGGTCGGACGCAAACGGATTGAAGTCTTCCTGAGACTCTGGAATCGTCAGCAGAAGTTGTGAGCCTCGTTTGGGATGTCGCTCCGCATCCTTTGAAAAACGACGTGGACTCTCCCCCTCTCCTTTTTCGTCGGCTCGATGTGACTCGACCGACTGTTGAGGGGAACCAGAATGTTCATGCTCCTGCGCAAGCAACCCGTCGGAAGTTTCATCTTCCCCGGAAACGTCAACGGGCACAAATTCGTGTTCAGGCTCCTCGTCTGTGGAGCTGGCGGAATCATGCTCTGCATCGGCATAGGACTGGTGCGACGATTCCTGTCGGGTCTTTAACAGGTACCCCAGACCAATACCTCCCCCCAGGCAGACGGCAACCACCATCGCCATCAACAACACTTTCATGGGTCCGGCAATTCCTGCCGCCATGGGAGTGGAGTCTGGGGTCGGTACAGCGGAATTCATATGCCCCGTGGGAAACGTCTGCAATGTCTACGCAACCGCTACATTCGGCGCGATCTTCGAATGTGATCGACTTAAAAAACAAAAAGAGTTGAGAAAAAAGAGAGCAAGTTCCGCCGAAACCCTTCGATAACTCTTCCGACCCGTTTTTCAATGTGAGCCGGAAGATGCAGATTCACCGATTTGACGCCGACATTCACAGATTCACGCCCGCACGACATCTCCCTAGGACGTCTGGCGAGCAGGATGGAACTGGAATCCAGTCGTCGTCCACCACATCGAACGCATCACCGGTAAAAACGGAATCTATGGATGCACGATGGGCAGATTTTGCCGGACTGTTGCAGAACCTCTCCGCAAAGCGCGCCAAAGTGATCCAAGCTGCCAGAGAGAAAGTCGCGAACGGGGAATTCAGTACTCGTCGGGCCGCGATTCAACTTGCAGCCACACACCTCAACTCCGAGTTTTTTAACCGTCCAGAAATCAGTTCGAGATGAAGTACTCGAAAACTCCTTTGAATTGCTGCAGGGACGCGGCAGGACAAAGGCACCCGGACTCATCTTCCCAGACAAGGTTTGACCCATGGCTTTGACAATTGCCAACAACATTGCGTCCCTGAATGCCAGAAATCACCTGAACCGCGCCTCCAGTGCGCTGCAGACCTCCGTTGAACGGCTTTCGTCTGGATTGAAAGTGAACCGGGGAGCGGATGGTCCTGCGGCACTTGTGATCTCAGAGAAACAACGTGCTCAGATTGCTGGTCTCAAGCAGGCCATCGATAACTCCAACAAGGCGGTTTCTCTCGTACAGACCGCCGAAGGAGCTTTGGGGGAAATCAACGATCTCCTCGTGAAGATCCGAAGTCTCGCTCTCGACTCCGCAAACGCCGGGGTCAACGATGCCGATGCACTGGCAGCCAACCAGGCTGAAATCAGCAATGCCATCGACACGATCAATCGTATTGCCAACAACACACAGTTCGGCACCAAGAAGCTGCTGGATGGTTCTGCGGGAATTTCAGGATCGACCAGCTCGGCCAACGTCACGTTCCTCAAGGGAACTTCCTCTACAACGGCCGGAGCCTACGCTGTCACAGTCACGACAGCAGCGGAGCGTGCCACCATTTCTGCCGGAACAGGTCAGACCGCTGCTCTGGCTGCAGACGAAACGCTGACCATCAACGGTGTTTCGATCGAACTGAATGCCGGGATGAACCAGGCGCAGGTCGTTTCGAAGATCAATGAATTCTCTTCCCAGACAGGTGTCATCGCTGACGTCAACGGCGGCAACACCCGTCTGTACACTGTCGCCTTTGGATCAGAAGCTCAGCTGACAGTGGTTTCCAATGTCGCTGCCGCCGCCAACAGCTCCGGCTTTGGAAACGTGATCCTGAATGACACAGGAGTCGATGTTGTTGGAACAATCGATGGTACCGCCTTCACCGGCAAGGGAAATATCCTCACCGCATCGACAGGAGCAGCCAAGGGCCTGACAGTTCAGTTCGCTGTGTCGGGCGCCAACCCCACAGCATCCGTGACGGGTGCCCAGGGCAACGTCACTGTGGTGAATAATTCGCTCACCTTCCAGATCGGTCCCAACCAGAACCAGACCGCCCGGGTCACCATCGATCGCGTGGATGCAACGTCTCTCGGAATCGGTGTTGCGGGAAATCAGTTCACCAACCTCGCTGATATCGACGTTTCTTCTGCCTCAAAGGCGCAGGATGCGATCGGAATCATCGACAAGGCCATTAACGACGTCACCAACCTGCGAGGGGACCTGGGAGCATTCCAACAGAATACCCTGAGCTCGACTGCCAATAACCTTGCAACGACGCTCGAAAACACCACGAATGCCGAATCTGTGATTCGTGACACAGACTTCGCATCGGAAATTGCGAACTTCACGAAGAACCAGGTGCTGGTGCAGGCGGGGATCTCCATCCTGCAAAATGCAAACCAGACACCGCAGCTGGTCCTGTCGCTGTTGCGATAATCCGGCCAAGCTTGAATGAATTTTCGCACCCGCTGAAGAATTCCAGCAGAAATCTTCAGCGGGTTTTTCTGTTCAGTCGATCAGGATAATGAATCACCCATTGAATCGGACCTCTCACCAGAGTCCGAACATGTTCACGAGACGACCATGGCAGATATCAGCATCGGCGGGCTGGCCTCCGGAATCGACACCGACACGATTATCGCGGGACTGTTGAAAATTCAGCAGCGCCAGCTGGATCAGATCACTGTCAAAAAGACCGCAGTTGAGACAAAGCAGACCGCCTATCAGTCGCTTCAGACACAACTTGTTGCCTTGCGAACCGCAGGACTGGCACTGGCCAGCCCAATCAGCAGCCCCTTCGATACCAGAACGGTCTCCGTTTCCAAGCCTGACGCACTGATCGCCACTGCCTCAGCCAAAGCCAACTCCGGGACTTATCAGGTCAAAGTCAATGCGGTCGCGGCAGCGCATCAGGTCTCGTCTCAGGCATTTGCCGATGCCGATTCTGCAATCACCTCGGGCACGTTCACTATTCGAATCGGCAGTCAGACAGCAGCAGAAATCACAATCGATTCTTCAAACAACACGCTGACCGGTCTGGCTGATGCCATCAATTTTGCGAACGTTGGGGTCAATGCGGGAGTGGTGCAGGATGCCAGCTCAGGATATCGATTAATCCTCACATCGACGCGCACTGGAACTGACAATCAGATCACGATCGACAATCAGCTGTCTGCATCCACTGGAGGAGCAGTCCGTCCTGAGTTCGACTTTGATAATCCGGTGCAGCAGGCAACGGATGCCTCTGTCACTCTTGGAAGTGGGCCGGGGGCGATCACCGTCACCAGTTCCACAAATACGGTTTCAAACCTGATTAATGGTGTCACGCTGAATCTGCTGGACGCAAACCCGGATCAGACCATCAGCATTACCGTGAATGCCGACACAGAAAAGGCAACATCCGCGGTCAAAGACTTCGTCAATGCCTACAACAGCATTCTCGACTTCATCGACAGTCAAATGAAGTACGACACGGAATCGGATATCGCAGGAGTGCTGCAGGGAGACTACTCCGCGATCAATATTCGCCGACAACTGCAAAGTGCCATGCAGAATATTGTCCCGGGGGTCTCCTCCAAAGCCAACCGATTAAGTGTTCTCGGCATCGTGACAGGAAACGATGGTCGATTGACCATTAACGAAACGCAGCTGCAATCTGTGATTTCCGGCACTGTCGAGGGAATCACTTCCTCCGATCTTCGTCGCCTCTTTGCCATGGATGGACAGAGCACGAATGGAAACATCACCTTCCTCTTCGCCGGATCAAAGACGCGCGAGTCTACAACTCCATATCAGGTGAACATCACCACTGCTGCGGAACGGGCCACCATCTCGGGAGCAAATTCCGTTTCCGAGATCACAGTCATTGATGAAACGAACGACACTCTCAAGCTGAATCTGGACGGCACCGAAACAACGATCTCGCTCGTTCGGGGAAGCTATTCACGTGAGCAACTGGCACAGCAACTGGAATCTGCAATTAATGGAAGTCGGGATCTTGTAGGACGAGCGGTGTCAGTGGGAATCACTCCGGACAACAAACTCTCCATCACGTCAGACAGCTATGGGGCCAGCTCCCGAGTGACCATTTATGCAAGTTCCGCTGTCTCCGCTCTCGGGTTCAATGGAGGAGAAAGCGATATCGGTGTCGATGTCGCCGGGCATTTTGTCGTGAACGGTGTGATCGAGGAGGCCACGGGAAGTGGTCGGACCTTGACTGGTAAGGAGGGGAACGCCCATACCGATGGGCTTCAGGTCCGTGTCACACTGACTCCCGCCCAGATCGGAGTGAGTTCAGAGGGGAGCATCACAATCACGCGAGGAGTTGCCTCTCGACTGAATGCAGTCATTGATAAATTGATGGATTCCCAGCGGGGAACGCTCACGACGCTGAATGATTCTTTTCAGCGTCAACTCGCCAGCCTTCAGGCCACCATGGAAAAGCAACAGGCCAGGTTTGATCGACAGAAAGATCAGCTCACGGCCCGGTTCATCGCGATGGAGTCGGCACTGCAACAGTTGCAGTCGACCAGCAGCATGCTTGGTGCTCAGCTTCAAAGCATCGGCCGAATGGCGCCGTCCTAATCCGAGTTGCACTCACCATTGTTGCGATCGGTCCTCACCTGAAATTTCAATCTTCGCATTCCCCGGTGCGGTCAAACAGACCGAGCGAGAGTGTCGATATTCAACAGGGACACTCATCCGCACCGATGAAGTGAAATTTCGGTGCGATCACCCCACTTCACACGTGATCTTTCACCGTTTGATGAGGGAATCGAAGCCGGTATGGACCCTCGCCTTGCCTATCGTCGCAACACTCAATCGGGATGGACACGCATCGAAATGTTGCTGGCCATTTACGATGGCGTCATCGATTCGATCGATTCAGGAATTGCAGCGATGCGTGAAGGCCGGACTCAGGACTATCCGACTGCCCAGCTGCGTGCCATTGAACGTTGTCTGCTGCTGATTTCCGGTATTGATACCGATGCCTCCTCAACAGCAGTCCAGATTTATCAGCTGTGTGTCTTCTGTCTTGGTCAGCTGAAAACGATGGAAATTGCACCGTGGGAAGACGCCCGAAGGATCATCTCCACTCTTCGTGAAGGATTCCAGGCGATTCGAGAGGAAGGAAACCAGCTCGAAGCCTCCGGCGCGATCTCCAGTCTGCCGCAAATGACGGAACAGACTCTCCTCCATGTCTGAACCTTCTGTCCGCCTCAAATCGTAAGGCCCTGAGAGAGCGCTTAACCAACATGGACTCCGGGAGATGCCTGCGGTATTCCTTCATCTCCGGACGACGAAGCGACGGGGATTGTGACCTCCATGGTGGTTCCCTCGTTTAACTTACTTTTGCAAGTAATTGTCCCGCCTGCGGACATCACAACCGCCTGACAGATACTCAGTCCCAAGCCGGTTCCATGAATGCCCATCGACCGGGTGCGGGAACGATCGGCTCGAAAGAATCGCTCGAAGATGTGCGGAAGGTCCTCTTCCGAAATCCCGATCCCATTGTCCTCCACAATGATCTTCGCCTGACCGGATGAAACATCTTCATACAGATGGACTCGGATCTTTCCCTTTGAGGGGGTGTACTTGATCGCATTATCGATCAGGTTATTCACCACCTGACGAAGATGTTGACGATTCCCCACCACCCAGACGGGAGCAGGCGCCTCCAGGGTCATTTCAATTCCCCTGGATTCTGCAACTCCCTGAAACATATCCACGGCGCGGGGCACGACCTCATGTAATGGGACCCTCTCCTGTCCCTTGGATTCTGTTCCCCGCGTCATTTCCGTCTCGGAAAGCAGCAGCATCTGATTCACCAGTGTTTCCAGAGCTGCTGACTGATCGATCAGATCTTCCAGAATGGACGTGTACTCACCTTTGGACCGACTCCCCGTCAGTGCCACTTCAATTGAACTCCGAATGGCAGCCAGAGGGGTCCGGAGTTCATGGGCGGCGTTGGCAATGAATTCCCGTCGCAATTGAAGATAGCAGGCAATGCGATCCAGCAGTCCGTTAATTGTTAATGAGAGCTGGTCCAGCTCATCCCCCGTCCCGTGAATCTTGAGGCGTTCCCCCAGGTAGTCAGGGCGAAGACGCGAAGCGGTTTGAATAATGTCCCCGACAGTCCGTGCTGCACGCCCTGCCAACCAGTAACCGCACATCGGGGCAACGACGATCAATACCCCAGCTGCAATCGCCATCAGACGATCCAGAAGGCTCATGTCCCGTTGAATCAGTTCAAGCGATGCGCCAATGCGAAGCCCTCCGATTCCCAGAGGATTCTCCGCAAACGTCGTCTCCAGAATGCGCTGATTGTTCGCGGTATAAGGAATCAGATTTCTCGAGCGGTTGATACGGCCCAGAAAACTCTGTTTTTCATTCGAACTCCAGATCTGCTGACCATCGGAACCGAAAACTTCAGCAAACCAGTCATAGAGCTGATGCCCTCGGGACTTTCGCTGCAGGTCTTCCTGAATCAAAGAGAGACCATTGGGGCCAACATCATCGATGATCAGCGAGATCTCCCGGATCTCGTCCTGAAGCATCTGGTCGAGTTCGTGAAACAGGACCCACCGAACGCCCTGACGGACGCCAAGGAGCATCACGAGCGAGATCACGACCACAACCAGCGCATTCCATGCCGCCAATCGGAATCGAAGGGTTCGCCAGATCTGCTTTCTGTGCGGCGACGATTGGGAATGAGGTTCCGCCAACGGCCTGTCCTGAAACATATGAACGGTCGGGATCGCAGTTCCGCAATTGTCTCAGACGCTCATTCGACAAAGCAAGTCGAACGCCAACCTCAACGCGTCAGATCGATCAGCCAACGCGGAGAACATATCCCCGGCCACGCACCGTCTGGATCATCTGCTTGTCAAAGTCGCGATCGATCTTTCCGCGCAGACGATTGATGTGAACCTCAATAACATTCGTCACCCCTTCCCAGTCAGATTCCCACAAATGCTCACAAAGCATCTTGCGGGTCACAACGTGGTCCGCGTTCCTCATCAGGAACTCGAGGAGACTCGCTTCTGTTGGGGTGAGATCGACTTCCTTCCCTTCGCGAGTGAAACGGCGGGTCGACAGGTCCAGAGAAATCGGACCGACGCGGAGGTGTTGCAAGGCGGGCTTTTGCGAACGGCGGGTGATGGCCTTGAGACGTGCCAGGAGTTCCGGCAGCGCAAACGGCTTGAGAAGATAATCATCCGCCCCGGCTTCGAGACCAGTCACACGCTCCTGAACAGATCCCAGTGCCGTAAGAATCAGCACCGGTGTCTGCACTCCTTGAACACGGAGACTCTTCAGGACTTCGATTCCCTGAAGGTCCGGGAGCATCAGGTCCAGAATAATGGCATCGAATTTCTGCGAGGTGGCCAGTTCCAGTCCACGCTGTCCGTTGTGTGCCCAGGTGCTTCGCAGACCTGCCTCCTCGAGCCCCCGCGCGACCGCCTTCCCCAGAATGGCATCATCCTCCACAAGAAGGATATCGAGCTGAGTCGGCTCGCTTGGAAGATAGTTCTGAATATCTTGCAGCGTGGACACCATTTCAATCCCCGGAATCGAAGAACAAGGCCCTGATCTCTCGCAGGCTCAATAGAGACTCCCCCATTAGGGAGGAAGAGCGTCACTCAAGCTTCTCTCGACACAGATCAGGTAGGTCTGTCTGCTCAGGCAGGTCTGTTTGCTGGAAGTGTGACCTCTATAGGATTGCAATTCTCCGATCCGGGTCATTACTGAAAGTCGCATTCTTACCAAATTGTAACAAGAATCTTGCGACTGGGACTTTTTTCTCTCAGAAAAGATTCACCACGTTCCGTGGTGCTTCTCCGGACAGAACCCGTTTGCAGTTCAACGATCCTTTGACCCGCATGTCACTCAATCCTTCTTCGGAATAGAAGGCTGAGTGCGGATTAATAATGATCCGGTCATATGCCGGATGGGAAGGATCTCTCCATGCCTGAATGAGGGGGTCATCGTCGGAAGGGGGCTCGACTTCCAGAACATCCAGTCCCGCTCCACGAAGGTGCCCTGTTTCGATCGCACGCAGCACCGCATGGGCATCGACCACTCCACCACGGGCCGTGTTCACAATAAAGGACCCCGGCTTCATTCGGGCAATCGCCGCTTCGTTGATGAGGTGCTGAGTCTCTTCCGTCCGGGGACAATGAACACTCAGAACATCAGCGCGCTGGAGAAACTCATCGAATGACAGGACCTGTTCAACACCGATAGCCTTGTCATATCCATCCCTGACATAGGGATCATAGTAGACCACCCGCATCCCCAGGGCCTTGGCACGCATCGCCGCAGCAGTCCCGATATTGCCAATCCCCAAGACACCAAAGGTCAGTGTGCGCAATCGATGGATGGGAACAACCTGATGATAGGTCCAGCCTCCCAGTTTCCGCTGGAGCCGGCTGTTCACGTAATGAATTCCGCGCAGGAGCGTCAGCATCATTCCGATCGCTGAATCAGCAACTTCTTCTGCTCCGTAATCGGGAACATTCGCGACAGGAATTCCGAGTTCCCGTGCCAACTTGATGTCGACGTTGTCGTATCCCACCCCGCAACGGACAATCAGCCGACACTTTTTCAGGCGACGGAGGGTCGTTTCCGTCAGCGAAATCATGTGATAGAGCATGATCGCATCCGCGTCCTCGATCCGCCCTTCCAGTTCCGATTCATGATTCGCCAACAATGCCTGAACCGTGGCAACCCCACCCAGGATCTCATTCTCCACATCCAGAGGAGGCTTGATGAAGTCGGTGACATACACCTGAAACCCTGATTGATCCCCAGACATCATGCCGCCCTTTCTTATGAACAAAAATTGATTCAACAGCGAGTTCCAACACGCTTCTGAAGACGCTTTCGGAAACTCCCTGTGCACCGGCTAGCGCACCGCTCCGCCGTTTGCGTTGATCACCTGACCGGTCAAATAGGCAGCCTCGTCGCTGACCAGAAACCGCGCGAGGACGGCAATGTCCTCTGGTTTCCCCCAGCGACGCAACGGGGTTTCCCGAATGACGCGATCGTTCCAGAATTCACTGGCCCCCTCACCCCATGCGGTCTGAATCCACCCCGGGGCAATACAATTCACGCGGACTTCCGGAGCTGCGGTGAGGGCAAGAGAGCGGGTGAATCCCATGATGGCATTCTTGGCGATGGAAAAGAGTTCCGCGCTGTCCCCTTCCATTCCGCGATCAGCCTGATCCCATCCAATATTGATGATCACCCCGCTGCCGGCCTCCTTCATACGGGGCATGACTGCACGGGAAAGATGAACGGTCCCCTGAACATCCACACTCCAGACCAGATCCAGCTTTTTCTCGAAGCTCCACTCCCGGACGTTTCCCGTCAGAAGATCTGCTCCCGCATTGTTGATCCAGAAGTCGATTCCTCCCCACAAGTTCCAGACATCATCGACAAACTTGCGGAACTCCCCCGAGAGGAAATCGAACTGACAGACCTCAGATCGTCGCCCCATGGCCCGAATTTCAGCTGCGATGGCGTCAGCAGCAGTCCGGGTCCGGGCACAATGGACCAGCACATCACACCCGGCCTGAGCCAGCTCGAGGGCAATTGCCCGACCAATTCCGCTACTGCTGCCGGTGACAATCGCCTTTCGTCCTGACAGAGAGGCAAACGGGGAACGGTTCGCACTGGACAAAAGCAACCCTTTCCTTCGACAGCATTTCCGACACGGACAGTCCAATTTCCCCGGCAATTTTGCGAATGGCGTTAGTCAGAATCCGCTCCTCTCGCCGGTGAATCCAACGGACACTATACTGAGAGCCGTCATATTGAGGAATTGTGAGTCGGTTCGCCTGTGGGAGGCTCTCCCCGGGCAACCAATCGAAATCAGGTGATTTTAATGAAAGTGTTAGTGGTCGGTTCAGGAGGTCGGGAGCATGCGCTGGTCTGGAAATTGAAGCAGTCTCCCAAAGTGACCCAGGTCTATTGTGCTCCGGGAAATGCAGGGACCGACAAGGATGCCATCAACGTTGACATTGCCGTTGACGATGGGGCACGTCTGGTGGAATTCGCCAAGCGGGAAAAGATCGACCTGACCGTCATTGGCCCTGAGCTTCCGCTCGTTGCGGGTGTCGTCGATCTGTTCCGGAAAGAACAGCTTCGGGTGTTCGGCCCGACCAAGGCAGCAGCCGCACTGGAGGGGAGCAAGGCCTTCTGCAAGGACATCCTGCGACAGGCCAATGTCCCGACTGCCGATTACCGGGTGTTCAAGGATGCCGAGGCGGCTGTTCACTTCATTCAGGAACGGGAAGAAACTCCGCTCGTCGTGAAAGCAGATGGACTGGCTGCCGGGAAAGGAGTGGTCGTCTGCTCCAACAAGGCGGAAGCGATTGCTGCGGTCCACTCCATCATGACCGAGCGTGAGTTCGGCGATGCGGGGAACACGATCGTCATTGAAGAAAAGCTGGTCGGACAGGAAGTCAGCATCCTCGCCCTGGTCGATGGCCGGACGATCATCACGCTTGAAGCGGCACAAGATCACAAGGCCGCTTACGATGGTGACACAGGTCCAAATACGGGAGGAATGGGAGCCTACAGCCCTGCCCCCTTCGCCACTCCCGAGTTGATGGATACCGTCATTGAAAAAATCCTGATCCCGACCGTTCACACCATGCGGAAAAACGGGACAGAGTTCCGTGGCGTCCTTTACGCAGGACTGATGCTGACACCGCAGGGGCCTAAAGTCCTCGAGTTCAATGTTCGCCTTGGCGATCCGGAAGCTCAGGCGATTCTGATGCGGCTGAAGACAGACCTGTACGATGTCCTCGTCGCAGCCGCCGATGGAAAACTCAAAGATCTCCCGGAACTGGAGTGGGACCCCCGCTCCTCGGTCTGTGTGGTTATGGCATCGGAAGGTTATCCGGGATCATTCACTAAAGGGCATCCGATTCGCGGACTGAATGAAGCCGATGCTCTTCCAGATACCAAGGTGTTCCACGCTGGGACCGCGATCCAGAAAGGGGAAGTGGTCAACAACGGGGGACGGGTGCTGGGCGTGACCGCTCTTGGAAAAGATCTGTCAGAGGCCAAACGGAAAGCCTACGAAGCGGTTCGATGTATTCGCTGGCAGGGAGCGTGGTGCCGGAAAGACATTTCCGACAAAGCCCGATCCGCTCAGTGAAAGAAAAGTTTGCCTTCGCTGGAATGCCGATTTCCTGAAACGCCAGTGTTGTTTTGACAGCAACACTGGCGTTCGTCCTTCAACTTGAAAATCGGCCTCTTACGCGTCTCGCCCCTTCTGACGCTGAAGCTTCTTCAGCTTTTTCCGTTCCCGGCTACTCAAGCGACGGTCTGACTCAAAATCGTCATCATCCTCATCAATCCAATCGGGTTCCGGTTCCGAACGACTCTGCGCGTGACTGGCCGAGGGAGCTTTCTGGAAATGCGGCTCGCCGGGGACTCGATTCTTCGGAGGGTCTGCCCGCTTTGCCTCTGGCGGCGGAGATGACTTCGCCTCGGCAACCGCCGATTTCGCGGACTTCTCAACAACAGGAGGAGCCGGTCGCTTCTTCTCTACTAAATTCTCTTTTGGACCGTCTTTGGATTGGGGAGGAGCCTGCTTCGTCTCAGGTGGCTGTGACTTCTGAGCGTTGCTGACAGACTCCATCCCAGGAGCACGATCCTTCGCCTTCCGGGGAAGCTGTTCCCCAGAGGGTTGCGAGGCTTCGTTCCGTCGTTTCCTCCAATGGGCGAACACAGCAGAAATTCGTTCGCGCCATGAAGTCCGAGGTGTGACAGTTTTTTCAGGAACCTCTTTGACTGCTTCTTTCTTGTCCGGACCGGTCCCCTTCTCAAGTCGATTTTGCACAACTGGTGCCGAAGCCTGTTTCACCACCTGTCCAGAGGCTTCATTCTTCTTTGAAGTGGCTCGGATGCTCACCTGTTTTGCATCTGGCGTCTTGTCCTTCTTCGACCAACGTATTCGCCTCCTGCCCAGAACTCGACTTGCGGCACTGCGGACATCGATCCTCCGCACGGTCCGCATGGAGGGTAGGGAAATCTTTCGGAAGGAGAAGCCCCGCACACGCAGCACTCGACGAACCAGCGGACCTGCCAGACCTATCAAGGCCTCCCCGGATTGTTGCAACAGTGACTTGATGCGACGCCCGGCACGGCTGCGCATCGTCAGCCTCTTTGGACCGAATTCGTTCGTAACATAGGTTACATAGCGAGCATGAATTAAGGAAAAGATTGCCAGCGAGAGATGCCAGAGCATCGTCACAGACGCCCTCCACGGGGCCTGCCATTCCACGGGGAGGAACAGCTCCAGTCCGAGGTACATTCCGCCCACAACTACGGAGAGGACAAATGCGATGTTCCAGGCGATGCTGCTCGGAAGAGAGGGGTTCACCTCACGTGCTGCCATCCGATAGACCGTCAGGACCCCAATCGAAAGAGGGACCATCCACGTCAATTCCGGCCCCCTCCAGCAACGAATCTGGAAGCGCTCATCCACCCAGTGCAGCAGTGGAAGATGCCACTCCAGGGCATTGGCGAGACAGATCACGCACCAGAAGAGTCCAATCCAGCCCCAGACCCGATACCGTCCCAGAAAATCCAGACGGCTCCGGGAACGGTGCCAGTAGATCAGCAAAGTCAGTTGCGAAGTCACCAGCAGCGAAATCGTGCTGAAGAAGCGAGGAAGAGCCCCGCCATTTAACGACGCAATCTCGCCCAGCCCCAGATCCTGGGCCAGTGCCGACTGGCTGAACCAGATCACAAAAGCCCACAGAAGAAACCCGACGGCCCCAAGGAACAGGATGACCTTCCAGCTTCCGGGCACAATGGATCGCCCCGGGAGATCAGGACAGGACGGCGAACGCGAGAGAGAAACCGATGACTCAGCAGGTTCTGTTGATGAATTCTCTTTGCCCGCGCGCAATGCGGGCTGCATGATCGGCGCCATCGCCTCACAAGAGAGTCGGCGACGGCGACGTTCGGCGAGATCCGTCGCTCCTGCGAATCGGGTGTTCATCAAAATTTCTCAGAGAAGCGAATGCCACGTCACAGCTGATCCCAGAGTGATGGCGTTTCACTCCCCTGACGTCCGCCATGACCGAGCACGAGACATCCTTGCCTCAATTGGCAGTCACCCAGACACCAGATCAGCGAGCGGGAAGAACTCCCAGCAAGAAGCTGCGGCCAAACCCAGACGGTGCCTGCCATTGGGACATTCAGATCATCGGTCGATCAGCACACGCATTCCGGGAATTGCGGATGGATTTGGAAAGCAGGAGAAAATCATCCTGACCAGCCCCATTCCTTCGTCATCTTGAAAGCTCCTTCCACAATCCCCCCATCTTAAAACAAGCCATTTTGACACCACCGCAGAAACCGCCACAAATGCCAATGTGGCACACTCTGCCACCAAAACAAAAAAGAACGACAAAATAAACAAACCACAAACATTTTAAAACCGTACATTTACATCACATCCACCAGAGCAGAACAACATTTTGGCACAACAGTTGCTTGCAAAGTCAACAGAAACCACAAACGACAACAGAAAACGCCAAAACGGCGTAGAAGACAATAAGGAGGACACAATGATCGCTGCCAACCGAGTACAAAACTTCTTTACATCCAACCCGTTGAACTACCTGAACTCCCTGCTCCTGCAGGAAGTGCGGCGTCATCAGGCCGCTCTGGATCAACACGCAGCCATCCACCAGGGACACCGGGTCTGGGCAAGCAACAGTGCTATTCACTTCGAAATTGACCTGCCAGGCTATCAGCCGGAGGACTTTCAAGTGACGCTGGAGAAGGACCTCATCACTGTCAACATCCCCTCCAAAGGGAATCGCGAAGGGGAACCCTCCGGGAAGTACCTGATTCAGGAGCGGACCGGGGCTCCCGAAACACTTCAGCTGAAACTCCCCTTCCGCCCGGAAGCCGACGCGGTCCAAACCACCTACTCTCGAGGCGTTCTGAAGATCTCTGCTGCGACGCCCGAAGCGGATCAGCCGCGTCAACTGGAGGTCCGTTCCGGAGAATGATTCTCCCTCATCCCTCGCAGGCACGAACCCGCAATAAAACCAAGGAAATACAGAGAAATTGAGGAGTAAGAATCATGTCGACCAATATTGAAAACGTCAAAAACGAAATCACGACCGAAAAGGCTGCCGTTCAAGTTCAACCAGCTGCGGCTGTTCGACTTCGTCCCGCAGTCGACCTTTTGGAAACCGACACCGAATGGGTCCTGCATGTTGAAATGCCGGGGGTCACTCATTCGAACGTGAACGTTTCACTGGAAAAGAATGATCTCAAGGTCTCGGGAACCGCCGACTTCAGTGGACCTGAGAATGCCCGCTGCATTGTCGGTCTCTCGGGACCACGGGTCTACGAGCGGACCTTCCGCCTCTCTGACGACATCAGCCGCGACAAGATCGACGCTGAGGTCCGCCAGGGAATCCTGACCCTCAGACTCCCGAAGTCTCAGGAAGCGAAGAAGGTCGCTCTCCCCGTCCGTGGAGAATAACCTCCCGTTCAATTCGGCGACCCAGCCCATTAAAAACTCAATTTTCCATATGCCCTCTGGCGGAATTTCCTGTTCGCCAGAGGGCTTTTGCTTGACTCCCCACCATTGCCGAGCCACTAATTGAACGACCACAACCGCACAGGCAATCACATTTAGTGAGCTTCCGTCCAGTTAGGAACACCGGTGTCCCGTTCGATTTACCGTTCGCGCGCTTCTCTCACTCGACGCCGTCGCATGACGCTGGCACTCCAGCTGGAAGCGGCTTCGAAAGCCTCCCTTGAACAATGTAATCCCGATCCCCTCCCGAAAGTATTTAGGGATCAGGTGATACCGCCGGTTCCTCGCGGGAACCGCAATCCCCCCATTGAGAGCATTGAAGCGTTTCAAGAATTCCTAGCCCGGCAGAACAGCGTGACCTGGCTTCTGACCGGGGATTCCCTGGCCGGTGACACCACAGAAGGGGGAATCCATCTGGCCAATCTCCTCCCGGGCCTGATCCGGAATCAGAACCGACAGCATGACGTTTTCATCGTGACCGATCGCCGTAACGACCTGCTGGAGAATCTGGTCCGGGATCTTGATGACCGAGTCCTCCGTTTCGCCCCTCAGGTGGTCATCCTGACGATTGGACCTGCAGAAATACTGAACCAACGAAACTCCCTGCTGGAACTCGAGTCTCTCTTCCATGAAGCCATCCAGCGAATGCAGGACTGCGGGATCACCGTCATCGTCAACCTTCCCCCCTGTTTTTCATTGCGGGATGAACCGGATGCGGTGAACCATCTCATTCGATTGGAAGGGATCCGCAGCTGTTCAAAGGAATTGGGAGTATTACTGATTGACCACTGGTCCGCCTGGGAAAGGGAGCACAAATCCGACTGGTACTGCGCAGACCGAATTCACCCTTCCGATCAGGGAATTCTGGAAATCAGCCAACAAATAATGCGGGAAATGGGCCTATATCGAGATTTCCCCGTCGCGGCTGCGAAATCAGAAGCCAATGGGCCCCCTGTTGAGTAGAATTCACATGGCCCGGTTTGAATCCAGCTCCGGGGCTCCACTCAACCAGTCCGAAAACCCAATGTCATCAGGGTGCTGATCGGGAGACAGACCAATGGCCCAGGCAATTGCCAATCCAGAAGAACTGCGGGCATTCGCAATGAAGCTGAAGCAGTTCAACAGCACACTGTCCGATCAGGCGTCCATGCTCCTGACCCAATTGGAGCTTCTCGGAGCCAGCTGGCGCGATCAGGAAAACCTCAAATTTACCGAGGAATTCCGCGAGCATCTCCGTCTGTTGGCTCAGTTTGTTGAAGCCAACAATCGGCACATTCCCTACCTGCTCCGCAAGGCCGAACGGCTGGACGAGTATCTGCAACAACGCTGATCCACCTGCGTAAAACAGCCCTGCCTGGGCCTCAATTTCAGGAAAACGTAAAGTCCATCTTCCCGGAATCGGCAAAATTTGCTACTTGAAGATCGAAAACCGGAAATCTGGATGACTTTCGGGGGGCCTTCTGTTGGTGAAAATCCGTCCATCATCGATGCCAGACAGGCTCGAATGCGGGACGGATGACCGCCATTCAGCATTGCAGGGAAGTGAATCACGTGTCCAAACCTCAGCGCATTCCACGTCCGCGCCATCTCTTTCCAGAACTGGCTGGGTTCTTCATTGAATGGAAACGGACGAATCTTCGAGCCACTCGCTCGCTCCGTCGCGCCATTGGTCACGTCCCGATCTGGGTGACGGGATCTCTTGCGGGAATCGCTGGAATCATGCTGGCCATTTCCCTGTTCTTTGTGCAGGAACATCGCCTGCAGGCCGCAGCCACGGTCTCTACTCCCCCCGCGTCCACTCCCCCGACATTCGAACCGGAACCGACACCCGCCATCATGCCGGTGATAGCACCGAAGCCCAATCCAAGACTCTCTGCGTCATTGCTGGTGACGCATTTTCCGTTTGAATTCGACGAAAACCGCATTTCAACCACAACATCCACTCCCTTCCAGTCGGAGAACTTCGCGTCACTCCGATATGGAGACGATCCATGGCGCATCGCTCAGACGCGTTCTCAACTGACTCCAGAATTTCACTCCTATCTCCTGCGTGCAGCCGGGATGCAGACAACATGGCCCAAGTTGACTGCTTCAGAAATCGTCCCTGATCCTCCCGAGTCCCCTGCGCTGCGGATTCAGGGAGTTCGGGTCGAAAAGTCCGGCGACATGAACGGAACGCCGCACGAACCGCTGACATACCAGCTTGTCGTTCGTAACACATCCCCCTTCCTCATCGAGAATGTCTCGATCCGCGAGCAGATTTCATCGATCGCCCGAGTGACCGATGTGATCCCCGCTGCCGGAGTCGCTGGAAACGAACTGGTCTGGAACATCGATCAGCTTTCCCCCGATGCTGCTCGAACCTTCCAGATTACTCTGATGCCGGAACGGGAAGGGATCATCGAAACAATGACGCAGGTCATTCCGACCTCCCGCGTGAGTGCTGTGGTCCAAGTTCAAAATCCTGCTCGCCCAGCGGAACCAGCTCGTCCCGTTCAACAACCTGCTCCCGCAGGAGCACCGGAACTTCGCCTCACCTACACCGAGGTGAAGCCACTCAAGCAGGGAGACATTCTCTCGATGATTTTCGCTGTCGAGAATGTCGGGACCGCCCCGGCACAAGATGTCGTTCTCTACGTGCGGCTCTCCGGTCAGTTTGAGCACCGATACGGGGAATTTGTCAAACACACCATCGGAACTCTCCCTCCCGGTCAAATGCGCCGAGCCCTGTTGCAGGCGACAGCACGTGATCCCGGTGACGCTCAACTGAATGCCTCTCTGACCATGGGCGGAGTGGAAATCGAATCGCGACGCCTGAACACTCCGATTCAGTCGATGCCCAACCTCCCTAATGCCCCACAACAGTCAGTAGCCAATCGACAGGCCCTGACCGCCTCGATGCAATGGCTCGGGATGACACCCTGACCAACGCTGATCCTCCCGGACTCTCCGCTCTCTTCAGCGACTAAGCCGAATATTCAGCACCGGCCTGTCGGGAAAGAGATTCACCGGCTGATCGAACTCGACTATTCACCCGTCTGCCCCGAGGGCATGAAACTGGACAAAGTGCCGCTGAAATGGCTGGCCGACTGAGCCAAGTATGTGAACTGTGCCCTGAAGATTGAGGAGTTCGGGCGGCTGAAGGAAGCGGTTCAGGGATGAGGTAAAGGAACCGAGCGACGAGGTAGACATCCACACACAGACGACAGAATACCCCAAAACCCATTGCAAAAACAGGTTACGACACAATCAACTCTAGCAGTCAAATCAAACAAGACGCCGCCTTCTTGACTTCACTCCACGTTTTAGCCTACGCTTGGATACAGCCGGTGGACGAAATTCGGCTTCATGCCGTGTGGCGTTCCTGCTTGCAGGACTGCCCTATATCCCTGGCTATTTTGCTTGAAGTTTTGCCAATGTCAGCACGTTTTTCTGCGTGTAGTACACGCCGTAATCGGCGACTCGCACATCGTCGACGTCGTGTACAAGACCAACTTTGGGCCAGACGAAGTTGAGATATCGATCTTCGCGACGTTCGTACAGTCGCTGTAAGGCCCACAAGAAATAGTCGACAGCCTGAAGGCATGGATCGTTCTTTGAGATTGACGGAATGACTTCAATAGGGGCATTCGACTTAATCCCCCAAGACCGTCGGAAGTTCTCTCTAGCTGTCCCTAAGGATTTCTTGAGTGCGTCTGTCCGATCAGCCGCCCCCCGCCTTGCGAAGACAATGCGATACGAGTCATCCTTGTGTAACCTTTCTTTAAACAAGCGAGTTACACATCGATCATAAAGCTGGTTTGGGTGATATCTGTAGTTCGGCTTTTCCAAGTTGCGTTGCCGAACCATTTGAGCGATTCGACTCTTGTCGCGAATCACTGCATAAAAGCGGACATCATGAGCCACCAGAAGTTTAAATACTTCGCGTCTCACTTCTGGAATGTCATCCTTTGCATGGAAGGCGATTGCGGTTTTTCTTCGCTCTGGCTGCATAGAAGGAACGCCGCTGAAGTACGGGTCTTTAAGAAGTTGCTTCCTCAGATTTTCGAGCTCTTGGCCTAAAAGTTCCGGAGAAACCACGTCCAAGAGTCCGAGTATGAAGAAACTCGAACAGCCTTCCGTTCCAACAATGACATTACCGCGACTGTTGAACAGTGTGGGATCACCAGCTTCATCGACGAAATAGAACTTGCTGACAGAAATTTGTTGGTCTTCCATATTGGATTGCCCGAGCGATGCTCCCCTGCAAGTCGTGGGTGCGTTAGTTTAAAATCAGCGTCATTTCTTTCCAGTTGCATTCTGCTGGTGAGTCTGCATCAAATCCCTACGGCTCCGGCAAGATAGTCTGGATCAACTGGATCACAGTATCACAGCCTTCTAACTTGGCTGCGCTCTCAAAATCCGCCCGTTGGCTTTCTGTGAAACGGATGGTTGTAATCAGCTTCTGGTCAGATGCATTTTTCATTCTTGGATTTTGAGCAGTTTCCTTCTCAGCCCAAGTTGAAATCTAATCAAGAAAGCCCTGTTGCCCCAATTGAATTCAATTGTAGTTGAACCGCATTCTTCCTGGAGGAGTGGCTCAGCATTATCAGGATGTGACATTCCAATTCACCGGGCATCCGTCCGGAAAATCTCGCCTGCTTTGGGCCGCTGGCCCGGGTTGGAAGCGGGGATTTCCTTTGCCAGAAGAGAACAGGCGGTTCAGGGGCTGGATCAGGACCGGTCGCCGGAGCGAGATTACGTTCAAAACGGCCAGAGCCAGTTTTTCGCCGCCGAATTTCGGCAGCAGAAACAAAAAAACCCGGAAACAGCGAGTCCCAGGGGGGCGGAGGACTACAAGCTATTTCCGGGGGCGATGAGCTCGGTTTTTCCTTGAAGGCTGCTCACCCTGCCTTCGATGGGTGGGAAGGTATGGAAGTCTCCAAATTAGGTCAAGATGGGTTTTCGTTGATCGGAAATGGGAGCTGCGTTCCTCTTCTGCAGTGCCTTTCCAAACCACTACCGTCAACATAAGCAACACAAAATCAACAGGTTACAACAAAGACACAACGGCAACACCCCCGGCAGTTTCCGCCGATTCTTTCTAGTGATGCTGCCGAACACTTCCGCCCACCAGAAACATCTCGTTCAGAAATTTTTATGAAAATTCCATCGCGGTCATTGTGATGTTTCAGCGGTGAGGTCTCCGGCAATTGTCGGGTCAGTTAGGACACACAAGGAGGACCACGCTGTTCACTTGTCATGAACTCTCGATGAAGAGTGCGCTATTCCCTCGCAGCAAGGCAGTGAACCAAACGGAGATCACTCAAGGTTCATGGTGTTCAAAATCGTCCAGTAGATCATATCGAAAGACAGTCTGCCTCCAGTGCTGAAAGATAGCTGACTCAGATGGCTCTCCTTTTCTTCGAAGAGAAGCGAACAGAGACATAACACCGGCCCTCCGAAGTGGACAGCGATGGAACATCGTCGTTCAAATCGGATCAGGAACTGTCCGAATCATCTCGGGAGATCTGGTCAGAAGGACAATGTCCTCTCCATAATCGAGTCGAAGCCAGATTCCTGATCACAGCCCTGCGGATTTCTCCATGACCCGATCAGCTTCTTCACTTTCCAGGCGCGCGGCATTAGGGCTCGATTTCGGGACAGAGTCTGTTCGGGCTCTGCTTGTGTCGCTCGAAGGAGAAGAGCTCGGCGAAGGGGCAAGTGCTTATCGGCACGGGCAGATTGTCGATCGACTGCCCGGCTCGGAAGAACGTCTTCCACGGGACTTTGCATTACAGCATCCCACTGACTGGATTGAGTCGGCCACTCTCGCTGTGCGGCAGGCTCTGACGAATGCAGGCCTGTCGGGCGATGCCGTTGTGGGGATTGGAGTCGACTTCACGAGTTGCACCATGCTTCCCGCACGGGCAGATGGGACGCCCCTTTGTCTGGATGCGAGGTTTGCCACCGAGAAATATGCATGGCCGAAGTTGTGGAAGCACCACGGAGCCAAGGAACAGACGGACCGGATCAACCAGATTGCCCGCGAGCGCAGCGAACGGTTTCTTGATCGGTATGGGGGCGTCATCGGACTGGAATGGTTCTTCCCGAAGATTCTGGAAACACTCGAACATGCTGAGCAGGTCTACGAGGCTGCTGATGTCTGGATCGAAGCGGGTGACTGGTTCGTCTGGCAACTGACAGGAAGTTCCCCTGACAATATTCCCCGCTCCACCTGTCAGGCGGGTTACAAAGGGATGTGGAGCGCTGACGACGGTTATCCGTCCAGAGAGTTCCTCGCTGCTGTCGATCCCAGACTGGAAAACATCGTCGCAGAGAAACTCCCGGGGCGTCTGTCTCCTCCGGGGAGATGCGTCGGCGGGCTCGCTGCACACTTTGCCCAACAGATGGGACTTCGCGAAGGGACTCCCGTCAGCGCAGCGATTATTGATGCCCACGCTGCTGTTCCGGGTGTCGGAGCGGCTGAGGCGGGAACGCTGGTCATGGTGATGGGAACCAGCAACTGCTACATGCTGAATGCCGCTGTGGAACGTTCCGTTCCCGGAATTGCTGGCATTGTCAAGGATGGAATCCTTCCGGGGTTTTATGGATATGAAGCGGGACAGGCCGCCGTTGGTGATGCGTTCGACTGGGTTCGACGGCTGACCGGACAGAGCGATTTTGATGCATTGACCGCCGAAGCACAGGCAATCCCTCCCGGATCGGACGGGGTCTTGTGCATCGACTGGTTTAACGGCTGCCGCACACCGTATATGGATGGGCGGCTGACGGGACAATTCAGCGGGCTGACCCTGAGCCACGGGCCGGCCCATCTCTACCGGGCCACGATGGAAGCCTCTGCTTACGGTTTCCGCTGGATTGTGGAACTTCTTCGTGAACACGATGTCCCTGTCACTCGATTCATCACCTCCGGCGGTCTCCCCCATCACAATCCTCTCGTGGTGCAGATCTATGCCGATGTCCTCGGAGAAGCGATTGACATTCATCCCAGTAAACAGGGCCCGGCCTTTGGAGCTGCGATTCTGGGAGCTCTGGCATCGGGAGAACAGGCGGGGTTTGCCTCCGCAGAAGACGCAGTGCGGACGATGACCCGACGAGAAACAGGGATCCGGACAGTTCACCCCAATCCTGAGGCAACCGCACGATACCAGCCGCTCTATCAGAACTACCGCCAGGAGGCGGAGCGACTTCAATTAAGCCAGAATTCAGACCTGAACTCGTAACTTCATTTCATACTCACGTGGATTCTCCCCATGACGGATGCTCGCCCCAATCAAACGGTTCAACTGGTCGCCAGTGGAGATTTACGGCTCTCAGCCAACCAGACGTGCTGGCCAGCCCAGCAGGAAATGGAGGCGGCGCTCGGACGAGCGATTCAAGAGCTTGGGTATCAGCTGGAGCGTGCTCACCCCTACAAGGAGCAGGAACGACACGGGTTCATTGCCTCCCAGCGGGAAGGTCTGGAAGTCTTTCGCAAGATCGATCCCGACGCACCCCTGATTGTCGCTGAGGCGGTCTGGCAATATTCGCATCATGTCCTCGCGGGACTGACGACTCACCGTGGACCGATTCTGACAGTTGCCAACTGGTCCGGTCAGTGGCCGGGGCTTGTCGGGATGCTGAACCTGAACGGGTCCCTCACAAAGGCGGGAGTCCGATATTCCACTCTCTGGAGCAGCGATTTTCAGGATGAGACCTTCCGAAAGGGACTGAAGGAATGGCTGGAGACGGGCCAATGTACTCATGCCGTTGACCATGTTCGGCCGCTCGAAGCGTGTGACGCCCCGGCGGAAGCCCGAGCGATCGGAGAGCAACTCGCCAGGTCACTCCAGCGGGAGAAAGCAATCATGGGGGTGTTCGATGAAGGCTGCATGGGGATGTTCAATGCCATCATTCCCGATCATCTGCTTCATCCCTGCGGCGTCTTCAAAGAGCGGCTCAGCCAGTCTGCCCTGTACTATGAAACAACCCAGACCTCGGATGCCGATGCGGCGGCGGTTCGAAAATGGCTTGATCAGGCGGGCATGACGTTTCATACCGGGCCAAACCATGACACCGACCTGACTGATGAGCAGATCCTTCTGCAGTGCAAGATGTACATTGCTGCGGTGCGAATTGCGGATGATTTCGGATGTGACCTGATCGGAATTCAGTATCAGCAAGGGCTGAAGGATCTCCTCCCGGCGAGTGATCTGGTGGAAGGAACGTTAAACAATTCCGAGCGACCTCCGGTGCGAAGCCGTGATGGCAAGCGAGTTCTCTTCGACGGCAAACCGATTCTTCATTTCAATGAAGTGGATGAATGCGCCGGTCTGGACGGACTTCTCATTCAGCGAACCCATTCCGCATTGGGGCAGCCGATCGAAACAACGCTCCATGACATTCGCTGGGGGGACATCGACCGTTCCGGGAGCGTCGAGGACTATGTCTGGGTCTTTCTGATCAGCGGAGCTGCCCCACCAGCTCATTTCATCGGAGGATGGACGGGAGCCGATGGTCATCGCCAGCCGCCGATGTACTTTCCGAACGGGGGGAGCACTCTCCGGGGGATCTCCCGTCCGGGTGAAATCATCTGGTCACGTATTTACGTGGAGGATGGTCTCCTCAACATGGACATTGGACGCGGGCATGTCGTTGAACTTCCACGTGAGGAGACTGAGCGACGATGGCGCGAAACGACCCCGCAGTGGCCAATCATGCATGCTGTGCTGCATGGAGTCTCTCGTGACCAGATGATGGCCAAGCACAAAAGCAACCATGTGCAGGTGGTCTATGCGACGGATGCCGCTCAGGCCAATCAGGCTGTCTGGGTGAGAGCCGCCATGGCCGAATCGCTCGGGATTCACGTCAACGTCTGCGGCGATGTCCCCAGCACGTGATCACGGGAGTCGCGGGTAACAGAAGGAAGGGGGGCTGAAAAGGCCCCCCGTTTCGTTTCTCAACTGTGCAAGGCTTCTGCAACATCGGTCCGGTACGCCGTCAGACCGGGGATCAGACCGATGACGACTGCCATCGCAATCAACCCTGGAATCACTGCCAGCTCAAGATACTCGAACGTCAGCGGATCGATCAGCAGGCCCCCGCGCGCCTCAATGATCGGGGCAGCGACAAAGACCAGACCATGTCCGAGGACAATTCCCCCAAGCCCTCCCAGCACGCACAGGAGGACGGATTCCAGAAGGATGATCGACAGGACAGTCTGCCGTCGGGCTCCGAGCGCCCGCATGACCGCGATTTCCCTCTTTCGGTCGGACATGGAGTTATAGATGCTCACAAAGATGCCGATCCCGGAAACAGCGATGATTAACGCTGTCAGGTACAAGAAGGCATAGCGGATGTTCCCGACAAGATTGTTCAGCAGGCGGGTCATAACCTGCACCGTGTTGGCCCCCTGTGCCTGAAACCCGGTTTTCAGGCGATTCTGCAGGGCATTGGTCGCATTGGCTGCCCGGTATCCATCTCCCTTCATCACCAACAGGACACTTGTCACCTCCTTCTGCAGATCCGAGATGGGTCCGTGATGATGGTGATGACCATCGCCATGGTGATGATGGGCCTCTTCGGCAGCGATTCTCTTCAGATCCTCCTTATAATACTCGCGAACCTCGTCTTCGGTCTGACCGTAAAAGAGTGCTTCCCGGGCGATGGCCTGTTCAACAGGATTGTCGTGTCCTGCCAGTGCGAAAAACCCGTCGATGTGAACAAAAACAGTCCGGTCATTGGGAGTTCCAGTGGGAGCGAGGACTCCCCGGACCGTGAATTCTTCATCATGAACATGGTCTTCCTGTCCGGAATGCACCAGACGGAACTTCGAGCCAACCTTCCATCCGTTCTTCCGGGCCACCTGTGATCCAATCACAGCATCCCAGGTCCCGCGAAGAAAATGCTCGTCCTTCCCGACCATGAACTTTTTCCCGGGGACGTACTCGACCGCAAAATACTGCGGAGTCGTGCCGACAATGGGAAAGTTCCCCTTTTCTGTCGTATCACCCAGGTTCACCGGAATGGCGTACTCGACATATGGGAGTGCAGCCAGTTCCTTATAGAACCGCCAGGGAAGATTCTCGATCGGATTGTCGATGCGATAAATTGTGCTGAGGACCAGCTGCAGATCGCTCCCCTTGGGACCGACCACCAGATCGTACCCACTCCCGGACTGCTGAAAGATTCGAGTCACAGCTCCGTTGAGGACGATGACCGCCACCATCAGCGAAATTCCGAGGGCCACACTCAGACTGGTCAGCAGGGAGGGGACCCAACGTTGACGGATACTCTTCAGGGCGATGGTGATCAGATTCATTTTTCCACCCCCACGCGGTTAAATTCGCTGAGGTGTTCGACCCGCTCAAACTGAGAGGAGACTTCAGGGGAATGGGTGACCAGAAGCAGGGAGACATTATGTTCCCGGCAGGCCTCCCTGAGCAAAGAGAGAATCTTGGTCTGATTGGCGACGTCGACACTGGCGGTCGGTTCGTCCGCGAGCATCAGACGGGG
>CALLWY010000185.1 GCA_938015865.1 uncultured Planctomicrobium sp. | reverse complement strand
GTCTCTGGTCGTCATTGCTTCTCGGAATTTTCAATGATGCCTCCGCTGGCTGATCGGCTGGCCAGGAGGGCTCGGCACAATTGGACAATTGTCACAGAAACTCGCCGAGAATGTCGGAAATTGGCGCACGGCTGGGGATCCTGAATCTCAGAGAGGCGGAATCGACCTGATTGTGTGTCCGCAAGATAGGTGTCGGGGCGCTGCAAGCAAAACATCGGGACCACCCCATTCCCATTCATCTGTTGTTTCGTCTTCTCTTCCCAGCCTTACTGAAAAGCTCAATCGCCCCACGGACCTGATGCAATCGCAGGGCCGGACTGGAAAGATGGGGCAGAGAAGAATTTTCGATTTTCTCTGTAGATTCCTCCTCGAAACGGTGTATTCCCCCCTAGCAACGAAGCGCGCGAGTTCCTGTTTGGGACAGTCGAAATTGAGCTGAGGCTAAGGAAAGCCAAAACTCGCTTCCGTACAGCTCAGTTTTCCAAGCTGCGGCTTCTCCCCTGAATTTTTTGTTCATCCGTGCAGTCAATCTGAGTCAAGGAGAAGAAAGATGGCAGCCCAACACAAGGCCAAGAGAGGCTTTACGCTCATTGAACTTCTGGTGGTCATCGCGATTATTGCGATATTGATCGCACTTCTCCTGCCAGCTGTACAGCAGGCCCGAGAAGCGGCTCGTCGTTCACAGTGCAGAAACAACCTCAAGCAGATCGGCTTGGCACTCCACAATTACCACGATACAGTTGGCGCCTTCCCCCCTGGCTGGATCGATAACCAGCAGGGGAAAGACCATGATGCCTGGGGATGGGGCGCACAGATTCTTCCGCAACTCGACCAGGCGCCGCTCTTTAACATCCTCAAGGTTGGGGAGGGAAATCCCCCGTCGTCCGACAAAAATCCAACGAATCTCGCAGCGGCACAGACTGCTCTGTCTGTCTTTCGCTGTCCTTCCGATGTTGGTCCTCCTACGAATGCCATTACCTCCTTTTCAGGAACGGGCACCGCAGATCAGGATCACATCGATGATGTTTCGCTTTCCAATTACATCGTCGCCATGCGTTCTTGTGGAGCCATCAGTGACAATGACGTCCATCAGGGAGATTCGTCCACCGGCTGGACTCCAGACAATAAAAACGGGGCCTTTTACAGAAACTCATCGACTCGAATTCGGGATATTACCGACGGAACATCCAATACCATTGCTGTAACCGAGCGGTTATGGGCATTCTCGTCGGGGCCCAGCATGAATACCCCAGTGGAAGCGGCCTACTGGATTGGATGTGGACGCACTCGTAAGGATACCCGAGCAGCTCGATCCCTTGCGTTTGCTCCGGAAATGCCGATCAACGGGGGAACCCGCTCACATACGACCGCGAGCAGCAACCATACAGGAGGTGTTCACGCTCTCTTCTTTGATGGCTCTGTTCGGTTCCTCTCTCAAAACATTGATCACTTCATCAGCCCAGATGGAGGGCAGAACGACGACTGTGACAGCGTCGTGGAGTTCCTGATTGCTATTGCTGATGGCAATCCACTGAGCGACTTCTAAATCTCGGAATCGGCCCCATTTTAGCTCTCTCTGATCTTTAAGTGGTCATGTCTGTCAGTTCCCGGGGTGGGGGACATCCCCCTACTCCGCTGCAAGACATTCCTGATCCAGTTTCACAACTTCTTTGTGATGGAATTGCAGTATGTTCGTATTCAAGGGCAAGTATCGCTGCCTCTTGGCCTGTCTGTTTGCTGGGCTTGTGGCCGCGATGTCTGGCTGCGGGGTGGAAAGTGACCGCCCAGACCTGGGGATTGTGCAGGGGATCGTTTCTCTGGACGGAAAACCTCTGGCCAACGCAGGAATCTCGTTTCGTCCTCTCGAGGGTGGTCGCGTGGCTCGGGGACGAACAGATCAAGAGGGGCGTTACCGACTTATCTATCTCGACAATCCTTACGAAGTGCCGGGAGCAAAGGTTGGTGAAAACATCGTATATGTCTCAACCTACCTTTCCGAAGAGGACAGCGGTGGCCCTCAGAAGGAAGTAGTTCCGAAGTGTTATCGCGTTAAAGATTCCGTGAAACGCGTAAAAGTCAATCGGGGGAAAAATCAGATCGATATTGAACTGAATAGTCAATGCAACCCTTGATTCCCGTTGCATGCAGTGGAAAGGCGGTCAACAAGGATTATCACGGACTTCTCTAAGAGCCAGGGGGGCCAGATCTTTGTGCCGGATGGTCCACGGTAAAGTTCACGAAGTCATTCGACATCGGAGAACAGTAATGTGAGAATGATGAAATTCCGCTGTGCTTACATCGATTATTTAACGGAAGAGCAACTGTCGACTTGAAATGAGTCACCTGTGAAAGATTTTCGACTGACATTCTTACGAGTGGTGTCTTATTGCAAGGGAATCCTCGCAATTGCAATTGGAATGCTTCTCACGATCACATCAGGAATGAACCTGAGCGAGGCCGGTCCCACATATGAATTCCAACTGGTTGGAAACGGAAACGTCATTGCCCGCGATGGACCGAAGACGGGATTTCCCTCAGTCGTCCGAGTACCCGATTGGGTCCCAGTCGAAGAGCGGGCCCACCCTCGCGCCAGATACTATCTCTATTACGGCACCCACCACGGGAAACATATCTACATGAAGTGGGCCGAGAACCTGGAGGGAGAATGGGAGGACTTCAACCTAGGAGGAACATACAACCATTTCTCTCGCCGAGGAGTTCTTGATGTTCGAAGTGATCCGGCGCGCTCAACGTATGGTCATATTGCAGCTCCCGACGTCCACGTTGATCATGCGTCGCGGCAATTCATCATGTTCTATCATGGTCAGAATCAACCTGAAGTAGTGACCGCAACTGGACGCAAGGTTCCGCAGCATCATGAGAACTTTGTCGCGACGAGTCGATACGGGCTCAACTTCAATGATCCCTTGACCTGTGGGGGAGAGCCGGGGCACGGCCCCAAAACAGTTACCGTCGATGGCGTAACAAGGGATATCTGCATTGGTCCCGCATATCAGCGAGCGTTTCAGGTCCGAGGCGAATGGTACTCTCTCTCCAAGCGAGCAGTCATCAGCAAATCCCTGGGCCGGGACAATCCATTTGAGCCGAACCCTGAAGATCCCTTCGGGATGGCATGGACTTCAGCTGCCACGCCAACTCAACTGTGGCTGGAGGATGCGAGAAAGGTCCAGCGGAAGTACTTCTCCCCTGCAGCGGCCTTCCTGGCATCAAGCGAATTTGAGAACCATCCCCAGAACCCAAATCCTGGGATCCGAATTCTTTCGCAGGAGGAGCGGATTAATCATCTGAGTGTCTGCTTGCTTCCGAATGATATTCTCGAGATCTTCTTCTACATTCGCCAGGATATTAACGATAGATATGATGGATTATACCGGCTTCTTTATGACGTTCGGGATCCGGATTTCCGGAAATGGGATGTCCTGCGAAATGATCAGGGAGTGGTCGAATTTGAAGTTGTATTAACTCCTGAAGATATCCTGAATGCAGTCCAGAGGGTTCGCCCAACCTTGAAGCCAATGTATCACGCAGATCCTGTTTCCTTAGGAACATCGGGCATATTTGTTGACGATGATGGGAAAAAGTATCTCTTCTTCTCTTACGTCTCAAAGAAATTCAGCGGTGAAGAGGGTGAAGGTCAAATCACAGCTGTCCGCCTGTTCCCGCGTCACTCGCGTGATGCCAGTAAGGAACGTCTCAGCCAAAACTCACCTGAGAAGAGATAAAAACGTAGACGTGAGGGCAGAACGTCCCGACAAAACCAATTCAACTTGAGTTATCTCCTGGCAATTAGCGAGTTGGCGATATCAGGAAATTCCGCATGGACCTAGC
>CALLWY010000184.1 GCA_938015865.1 uncultured Planctomicrobium sp. | reverse complement strand
AAGTTGATCTCGACCGGACATTGCCAAAGATTGCCAATTATCAGCCCGACGTAGTCCGGGCTGCCTTCCGAGAGTTGCTCGAGCTGTCTCAGAAATAGTCCACTTCAGCTGAGCTGACACTAAAACAATCGTTCGTCTCGGGCGGAGAGACCAACGTCCCGCGACGACGTCATTTTCGGGAATCGGCGAAGGGATGTCGCGTCACGAAGATGAGGAGCTGTAACAGGAGGGTCACAACCAATGGGGCAAACACGAGCCCCCATCCCATCGTGATCATGACGGGATACCATCGGCCGGGGATTTTGCGAAAGACGGTTCGTTCTTCGGGATTGCGGATTCCCGATGCACTCAGTTGGGACAGAATCGCGTCCGCTCGCATCTCTCCCTGTGAAGAGGCCAGCTGCTCGGGGACCTCAACAATGAGGACCGGTGACGTCGACGACCATTCCGCAACGACTCGGGAGAGATGGAGTTTTCCCGCCTCGGTCAATTCGCTGGTCCCCGGAAGAAATTCGGAATCGGACAGGACGAATCCCGCTGCGGCCGATTTCCGAAACTCCCGGTCGCGTGGGTCAACCAGTTCGGAAAATGTCAGCAGGGCAATCATCCCAAAGATTGTCCACAGGAGCGCTCCGCATCCGAGCGTTGCCATCTGTGTCTTGAACAGACTTCGCTCGCTGACATCCTCAAAATGAATTTCGATTCTCCGCCATCGTTTCAGTGACCGGCGGGCCGCTGCGCCAACTTCGGCGAACTGGATGACCTCGCGCCAGTCTGAGGGAGCATTGGTGTTACTCCCGGATCGCACTGCCTGTGACCACTCATTCAGTTGAGTGACAATCTCTTCCTGAAGCAGCGAATGCGTCTCAGATGACTCAGAGGCGTGGTTACTCGAAGCGGTTTCGATCGGTCCGGTCGCAATCGATTCGCTTGCGGTCCCATGAAGCGAGAGTTTCCATCGGGCTTCGTGAGGGTGATGCAGCAGCCGCCAGCGGACTTCCGTATTGTCCTCCGAGCCGAGGGTGATCGTTGTTTCTGCAGGCTGGTTTTCCGGCCCGGAGACCTGCATCTGCACATGTCTGGGAGTTCCCGCCAGCTGTGTCACCCATCTTAGATCCTGAAGGAACAGGAGATCAGTAGAGACCTTGTTCTGCTCTGCGGCGTTCGCTGGCAAAGTCCGTTCAAACTCCACTTTCCAGAGCGTGCCCTTGTCCGCCGCTTGAAAGGAGTCGAGCAACTTGAGGGCGGCACACTGAATCCCGGAAACGAACAGGGGAGTGACCTGCTGCGGATATTCCTGCCAGAAGGGAGTGAAACCGAAGAGTCGAGACGGGTCTCCAGATTGGGGAAGAAGGACGAGGACCGGAAGCCCCAGATTCAGCAGTTGATGACACGCTGTGAGGACATCCGGCGACATCCCCGCGACCAGGACACCATCACAAGAGTGGGTGAGGAGTGTATCCCACTGAGGAGCGATGGGGATTTCAGGAAACCGGGTCGCCAGTTCGTTTCGCAGCGAATCCGTTTCAACCCATGCTGCCAACAGTTCCCACTCGGGAAGCCGGGAAGAAACAGCCTCCAGAACGGCGAGTACAGCGGGATCGTTGATCAGTGCGATCAATCGCATCGGAGTCAGTCTCGAACCGGGGACACCTGCTTAAAGTTCGCATACTCTAGACGAAATCGGACTGGGAATCATTCGCATCCCGCTTTTCCGGAATTGTGTCACGCGTTAAAAACAGCAACTGTCGCGCCGGATGCCCGTGGTTTTCATTTGTGTCGACGGGGGACAATGGTCTCCGAAGGGGCCGCAACGCATCCGGGATGATTCGAACTTCCAAGGCAAGGTTTCATTGATGCCGCTTGTGCTTCAGATCCGTCCCGGAATTGACTTGCCAATTGAGTTGGCAGCGTTCCCATGGAATGACCTTGCTTCAATGACGGAATCGGACATCGCGCACTTGCCGGTCTGGTATGGCAATCGTCAGGAGCCGCTCGGGGATCTGTTCGAAGTCCGTGGATCGGCGTCCGATGGGGATGTTGTTGTCCGGGGAGACTGCCGTAATGTGAAAGGGATTGGCAGCAAGCTCGCAGCGGGACGAATTCAAATCGAAGGGATTGTCGGGAATCATCTCGGAGCCGAAATGACCGGCGGAGAAATCTTCGTCGAAGGGGATACGGCAGACTGGACCGGGGCAGAGATGCGGGGAGGACGGATTCAGGTCATCGGGAATGCTGGCGATCAGGTCGGCGGAGCGTACCGCGGCTCGAAAAAAGGGATGCGGGGGGGAGAGATCCTCATTCACGGCAATGCTGGAATTGAACTCGGAGCCCGACAACGGCGTGGCCTGATTGCGGTCGGAGGAATGGTCGGGGCCGGGTGCGGGTTCGGCATGATTGCCGGGACCATCCTGATCGGGGGAGGGGTCTCCTCGTCCTGCGGGATCGGGATGAAACGGGGATCGATCATCTTTCTTCAGCCCGGATCAGATCGCTCGGTCCCGATGACGTTTTGTCCGTCGATCACGATGCGGACCACGTTCCTGACGCTCTTTGAAAAGCATCTTCGACAGGCCGGTTTCCCTATCGAAGAGGGAATCGGGCAGAGACGGTTCCGCACCTGGCGCGGAGACATGGTGAGTCTGGGGCTTGGGGAAATTCTTTCCCCGGCACAGGAGAACTGACCGAAGTTCGCCTGAAGACGTCGCCGATCGTAGTCAGCCAGCATTCAGGCGGCTCAACACAGCCTCAATGATGCTGCACACATCATCAATCTGAGAATCAGTCACCGCTCCGATCGGGGGAAGCATTCGGATGCGTGTCGGATTGGCTCCGGCCGGGAATGCCAGCACTCCCGCATCAAACAGAGCGTTGAGAACCTCGCGGGTTTTGGTACTGCTCCCGTCAAACACGGTCAGGCCGATCATTCCCCCAAGTCCCCACGGACCGGAAATCGCATTGGGAATGCGTTGCTGAATCGCTTCGAAATGGGACTTGAACCGGTTGTGAATCTGCATGATTCGCCCGGCGGGGCCAAAGAAATTCCCTTCCCGCAAGCGTTTCAAAATCGATCGAGCGGCAAAAACAGAACTTGTTGAACCGGT
Source organism: uncultured Planctomicrobium sp. (assembly GCA_938015865.1). Lineage (GTDB taxonomy): Bacteria > Planctomycetota > Planctomycetia > Planctomycetales > Planctomycetaceae > Planctomicrobium. The sequence goes on along the minus strand of CALLWY010000184.1, from coordinate 824 downwards.
GAATGTCTGGCTGATCAGTCCGGGTTGCGGTGTCAGCTCATCGCGAAAGAGAGTCGCGCAGACCTGCGTCATCTTTCCGATGGTGACGATATCAGCGTACTCATCCAGCTGGTAATGCTGAAACGCAAAGGGACGGGTGGTGCGGCCAAATGTCTGGATTTCATCAAACCAGATCGGAATCTGATATTCCCGAAGCCGCTGGCAGAGGGCGACGAGAAATTCCCGGGGAGCGGTGTAATACCCCCCTTCCCCCTGAATCAGTTCCATGATCATCCCTGCGTGCTGATTGGGATATCGCTCCGCAAACTCAGTGATCCGGTCAAGCGCCTCCCGGGTGATTTCCTCTCCGCGTTCAGCATCGAAGAAGGGGATGTAGTCAACGTTCAAAACGGTGGGGAGGCCAACCCGGTTTTGCGGCCTGTCCGTCAGCTGGGACGTTGCCAGTGTCCGCCCGGAGAAGCAGTTGCTGAACGCCATCATCCGCGATGCGGGACGCCGGGCCTGAAAGAGCATTTTGAGGGCGTTTTCGTTGGCAGTCGCTCCACTCGTGGTCAGGAAGCAATGTCTGAGGGGGGCTCCGCTTTCTGAGGCAATGTCAATGAGTTCATGGCAGAGCAGGGCGGACTCGGTGTTCTGCTGGAGATTTCCCTGCATGACGGTGTTTTGCAGGGCTGCGTCTAGTGAAGCTGCTACCAGTTCCGGGTCGCTGTGACCGAAGTAGTGGACCCCGATTCCGGTGATCATGTCATACTTGATGCTCCCGTCCGCCAGCTCGACCAGTGCTCCATTCCCGAGTCCACTTCCGAGATACGGATAGTAAAGAG
>CALLWY010000183.1 GCA_938015865.1 uncultured Planctomicrobium sp. | reverse complement strand
AACGTTTTCGGCCGATCCCGATTTATCGGGCCGGGGCCGGGGCAGCCGCCGGTCGGTATCAGGAGTTGATTGAACAGACTATTGCCTTCTTTCATGAGGCCCCGCAGGACATCCTCCAGGACGCCTACTTCGATCTGGAGAAACTCGAGGAACTGGCAATCGATCCTCGGGCATATGATCATCTCCATCCCGTCAACAAGCGGACCAACTATCTGTTTGGGGAATGGGACCCTCATCGAATTGATAACAAAGGTTACTACCGTCGGTTTGTGGTTCGGCAGATCATTCTGGATTCACTTCAGGACTGGATTGAAGACCGGAAGTCCCGAACGTCCCGGGCGGAGCGTCTGTTTGATGCCGCAGCGGCGCTGTGCGGAACGATGTTGATGGCCAGCTCCGTCAGCGGTGCCGGTCCTTCGACGCATGATTCCACAACCTCGTTGACAACACTGTTGCCGATTGTCGCGCGGCGGCGCGATGCGTTTTATGCCCGCGTCATGCAGAACGCGACTGGGGAGCGGCTTCAGCGGTTGATCAAGGAAGAAAAAAAGACGCAGCAACCGTTCGGGCATGTCCGCCAGTACCTGAATATGCGTCTTGCGGGATATGGTGCGCGTCAGGTGCAGCATCGCGAGCTGGCTCACCTGTATGCCGTTATGGGATATCCCGAAGCAAGTCGCAAACAGGCTCTTGCGATTCCTGCAGCAAGCATTCGTATGGAGACGGAGATCGAGTGCATGATCTCCACTGCAAGGCGCGAACTGGCTGCCGGGAATGCGGTCGCAGCGTTTGAGGAACTCAAACCGATTCCGGATCTGCTGCGCCGGGGAGTCGATTGTGGTGCGCTGGTTGATCCGTGGAACATCCTCGGGTTTCACGGACAATTCCCCCTTTTCTCTTCACGGGAAGATGCGATCCCGGACAATCGGGTCGAAACGTTGATGTCCCTCATGGAGGGGATTTTCAACGTCTTGTCGCGCTGTCTGAATGAAGCGGCTGTTCAGGGGCTGGGGGCTTTGCGCGAAGAGATTTCCCAGATGTTTCACAACCTCGCGGAATGGTGGGACCGTTACGGCAGCGATGTCATTGAAGACCTGCCTGATGTCTCCGGACAGGACAGCTGGGAATCTGCTACCCATGTTTCCAGCGTCCTTGCAGAATGGCGCGGAGCGGGGGAAGCGGCAGGGGATATTTCCTTCTGGCGCGAACATATCGAAAAGTTTCAGTCGGCCCAGTCCTATGCACTGGTCGTGGATGCCCTTTTGCAGAAAGGGGACCACGTTGCATCCATGGGGCTGCTGATGCACTGGCTCAGTCAACTGGACGACGTGGGAGTGGAGTGCCCCCAGCATTCGATCTTTTCTCTCCTGATTCGCTGGATCAAGCTGGTCTCTTCTCATGACGATCCGACGACCGCACTGCCGGCCTTCCGTCGCATGTTTGATTTCATGGAGGCCAATGCCGAGCAATGGTGGACGGTGCCCCGTCTGGGAACTGGAGATGAGGCAGGATCATCCGCGATGACTGATGGTCTGGAGTTCGGAGGAGCCTCCGATCTCCCTTCGGAAGGCCTCGATGACGAAGAGGATGTCTTCGGCGCCGCCTACGATGACATGGTCTTCCGTGACAGTGCCGAAGATGGCAATTGGGGAGACACTGCAGACGGTGATAAGTCGCTGCAAAATTCCGAATTTGAAGCGATGAACCGGGCGATCGAGCCCCGCCTGAAATTCCTGAATGCTGTCGGCCAGATGTGGCAGATGGCATCGGTCCGGTTCGCTGCGGAGCTTCATCGTGGCGAATCCAACTGGACGACCGATCAACGGATGGTGGAATCCATCTCGAACTGGCACCGGCAGGCCCAGCGATGGCAGATTGACCTTGCTGAGTTGATGGAGACCGTCTGGGATTACGAAGTCACGGAATCCTCAGGTGATCATGACGCCAATGTTGAGTATGACATCCAGTTGCAGGTGAAGTGGTTTCTGCTGCATCAGATTATCAGCACTCTGATCTGTCTGCGGAATGCGGAACGTCTGCTCAACGGGATCATTCCTGAGGAAGTGAATGTCTCCCGAGGAACGGAACAGGACCGTCAACTGGCCCGGCTGTACCGAGGGGTTGTTCAACGGGATGTGGCGTCAGTCCGGGAGCTTCTGCCTCGCCTGCTGGCGCGGCTTTCCCGCAATCCGTTGTTATATGTCCCGTTTGAAAACGGTGGCGAACCGGGACAGATTCTGAGGACGCAGGCCCTGCAGTCGGTGATCCGCTTCCTGCTGCGCGAACTCCCCCGGCTGGGACTGTTCCGGGAAACGTGGCAAACGCTGGTGACCGCGTTTCGAATGGAACGAAAGTACCGTCCGAAAGGGCAGGCAATTACGGAGTTTGATCGACTGTTTTCGATTGCGCTCCGAAGCACTCTCGAATCACTCATTCATAGTGCACGAACTTGGGGAGGAGGGCGTCAGCTCGATACGGAAGAACTGGTTGACGCGATCGGTCAGGTTCTCGATCCTTATCAGTGGCTCTGGCTGGAGCACAGCCGCACCATGCGTATCTCTGCTGTTGATGGGGTCCGCAAAACGGTCGAATGGGAAGAGATCAGCGATTTTATCAAGCGATATGGAAACGATCTCTTCCATGCCAGTCAGCTGACGCTGGGGAATGTGCGTGCCATTCTGCATAACGGAGTGGACTGGTTTCTGGATTACCTTCAGGAGGAGCAGGACCCCCTCCGCCCGATCAAACTGCTGGAGGATATCGATTCGGGGGCCATTGACCGGGACGATGCCGAATGGTGCCTCGAAACAGTTTATTCCATCATTGTTGACCGCTTTGATCGCTTTCTGGAGTACAACACGACCACGACCCAGTCCGATTATGGGGAGATGATTTTCAGCCTTCTCGATTTTCTCCGACTGGAGGCTCAATACGATCGGGATGCCTGGAACCTGACTCCGCAAGTGGTTGTGCATGAGGTCCTTGTTCGTGAAGGGCTTCTTGATGCTGCAGAGCTTCGAGAAGCTGCCTTTGAAATTCAGACAGCGGAACTGGCTGATCATCATCTTGCCGATCTGCAACGGCTTCAGCGTCGCTACGGGATGCGCATGCCGACGATTACGGATCACATCAAGGAACGGTTTGTCAAACCGCTTGCCGTCAACAGGATGGTGGCACTGGTCTCCAAAGCAGTCGCAGACGCGCGCAACTCGAATCAGGAAAAATCAGCAGCGTTTCAGGTTCTCTCCGATGAAATTGATGAATACCTGGAAGACAGCTGGGGATCCGGCATTGATATTCCAGATTGGCTGCGCGCGCTGGAGCGGGAAGTCTATTCGGCGGTTCACCCTGACGAGGGGGGACGACCGGGAATGGAAGCAGAACTCGATCTCAAGTTTCAGGTGGTGACTCGGGAAGAGTTCCTGCAGCAGACACGTGCCTGGCGCGATGTGATTTCTGCCGACCCCGCACAATCACGGGATCTGGAAGATGAGACCGATCCCGACAGCGGATCTGTTCAGGATCCTTTGTAATAGCCACAGTCGGGGTCGGGACGCATGATCAAAGCGTCTTCAGGTATTCGAGGACAGCTCGCTTTTCTTCTTGCGAGAGCGCATCGGGGTAATCATGTCCCTTCGCACTCTTCCCGTGCAGGCGGGTGTCGAAGTATTCCCGGCGGGCTTGCGGATCGGTGACGGATTTCGGAATTGTCTCGAATGTCTCGATCACCAGCCCGACATGCTCCTCGTCATATCGAGGCGGTGGAACTTTGCGGGAACCATTTTCTGAGGCTTCCATTCCGGCCTGTTCCGGCGTGATTCCCCAGTCACTGGGATCGTCGATTCGCTTCCAGACGACCGGACGCTGATCGGGGTTCAAGACATGCCAGAGCGTGGGAACAGACCCGTTGTGAAAATAGGGAGCAGACGCCCAGATGCCGCTCAGTGGTGGTGCAACATAGCCAGGAGAGTCTGCAAGGGTCTTTTCTTCCCCGTAATTCGTGAACCAGGAGTCTCCGTACAGACGCCGTGCTTCCGGTGAAAGAGATCTGAAGCGGACGGGATCAGTGCCAATCTCATTAATCGCAATCACGCGTCCGGGAAATGTGGCGTTCTCACCGTAGGTCCCATGGCACTCAGCACAGTTCTTTTCAAACAGCTGGCGGCCTCGTTCTGCCAGAACGTGATCAATCCGAAAGGGGTACTTGGGCGGGGCTTGCGATTCCAGAAAGGCATAGATCTCTTTGAAGTCGTCTTCTGCCTGCCGGAAGAATTCCGGGCCGTTGCTCCGTTCCAGCGTGAACTGCATCAATGCCCGGTGACTCTTGGGGGCGTAGTGGTCCACATACAGATAAGACTTCTTTGGGAAATTCCACCATGCTGGGGCATCCATGTCGTGATGGGATACGGGCGGAAACCCTTTGGGGGTAATCAGGTTCAGGTCCGGGTCCCGGAAAAACATCAGCAGGACACCAAACATGACAGCGTTTGTTGTTCCTCGGGAGCTTCCCAGGGGAACCAGTCCGACCACTTTGTCCATTCGATGAAGTGGCTGGGGGGGATTCATCGCCAACTTCATTTTTCGCACGTCTTCGCTGAGTGTCTCGAGTGCGTAACGAGTATTTGGCATCCCCGGAACTGGCTCTCCCAACAACATCCCTCCATGGCAGCTGAGGCAATTCATGGTCCAGCGGCCCTGTGAATCGACGACATACTGCATGGGAGCAAACTGCTCGTCATCTGTGGTCCTGATGTCGACTCCCGGACGTGTGGTCAGTCCATAGCGATAGAATGCCATCCGGCGCCGTTCCAGTGGAGAGGCCTTTTCCGCTTCGGACCGGAGCGGTTCAGGCCAGACCTTCCAGAGGTTCGAGAAGAGTTCTTCATCAAAGTCGGGGCGGAGGTAGGCCTTTTCCATCAGCAGCTTCAGGCCAACGTTCGGATCTCCCGCATGGGAGGTCAGACCTCCGACGAACAGAGCTGCGGTGAGGCATAGGAAACTTGCGAGTCTGGAAAATCGCAGATGCTTGCTGTTCATTCCCCGATCCATCTTTCTGTCATATGACCGACTCGGCCATCTGATGCGGTTGCTGATGCCTTCGCAGCCCGGTATGGCAGATTCTCTTGCGCAATACCTTTCTCCCCGCATTCTGGATTCAAATTTCACGCCATCTCGTCGAAAAGAACAAGCGCGGGCAGGCGTAGATATTGGCGGTATGCAAATCAGTTCCGCAGAAAACGGCTCGGTCGGCTCGAGGAAGCGACATAAGGACCTTGCAGCGAATCGGTCCATCGGAGCGACGATCTTCTGTCATACCATTCAAAGTCTGCCAGGTTCGCTCAGCCAATCAAATTGAATTTCGCAGATGTGATTCAGAAACGACGAATTGTTTCGAGAAATTGAGGGGAGATCCCGTTAGTGATAGCAGATGGGATTCAACTGGAGTTGAGGCACAGCTGGAATCGCACCATCCAGCGTTGCATGGTTAGCGTAACCTGATGGCAGAAAAGAAGAAAGCCCTTCTGCGTAAGGCGAGAAGGGCTTTAGCAACGTGGAGGCGCTGGGACTCGAACCCAGGACCAACGGATTAAAAGTCCGTTGCTCTACCAACTGAGCTACGCCTCCATTCGACCTCTGCGGGAGCGCGCCGCTGGCCGAAGAGGCGATGATAGTTGTCGTTGAAATCTTCGCAACTGAGTCTCGAACAATTCTCCTGCACTCCGGAAAAATGGAGCGGAATGATTCGAAAAATTGCGAATTTTTACCGCAGGATCAGGTGGCAGAAGCGGTTGACGTGACCTGAAGTGCAAGTTCTTTGACCCCGCGCAAGTCGAGCTTCCCGGTGCCAAGAATCGGAATTTGATCCACCTGCAGGAAACTGTCTGACGAGGGGATCCAGAGTTTGGGAAGTCCTGCCTGAGCAAGTTCCCGAATGACCTGATCCACGGGTTTGCAGAGTTCGGTGTACAGAACGATCAGCCGTTCTCCACGATCCTCGTCGGGAACCGCAGTGACGGCAAGGATCAATTTCCCTTCATCATTGTTGGGTGGTTCGCAGATCTTGAAGAGTTCCTGTTCGATGAAGATATGCGGGACCATTTCCCCGCCAATCTTCGAGAACCGACTTTGACGGCCCGTGATGGTCAGAAAACCATCTGAGTCGAGAATGGCGAAGTCGCCCGTGTTGTACCAACCGTCCTTGATGAGTTCCTCTGTCTTCTCCGGTTCATCCAGGTACCCCCGCATGACATTGGGGCCTTTGATGAGAAGAAGTCCCTCGACTCCGATCCCGCGGTCTTCTCCTGTGTCTGGATCAACAATCTTTGCGGTGACACCGGGAATGGGGCGTCCGACGGTGCCGAGCTTGGTTCCCTGCTGATAGATCGTCCGGGAGCGGTGGTCCGGAATATTGACGGCTGCCACGGGCGACAGTTCGGTGGTTCCATACCCCTCTGTGGGAAGAATATGGAACTTCTCTTCGAACTGTTTGGCGAGCTCGACGGGGAGCTTTTCTGCTCCAACGACGATGAGGTCAACTGTTTTGAAATTCTCGGCTTCGCAACGTTTCATGTACATCTTCAGAAACGTCGGGGTTGCCATCATGATGGTTAGTTCGTAGTCCTGACAGAGACGGCCGACCACCTTGGCATCCAGTGGATTGAAATGGTAGACGCCGCGGACGCTGTAGCACATGGGAAGCCACATGCAGGCGGTGTATCCGAATGAATGAAAGAACGGAAGAACTCCCAGAATGCCATCAGTCGGTTTGAGGTTGAGGAGTTCATCCACCGCTTCGATATTCGAACCGACATTGGCATGTGAAAGAACGACCCCTTTGGGTTCGCCTGTCGATCCGGATGTGAAGATGATCGTCAGTGTGTCGTCGGGATCGATCCGATGAAGCCCGAGCAGTCGCTCAAGGAGAACGGAAGGAACGACAAAGGACTGAACGGCAGCGATGGCCTTGTCGAATCGGGAAACGCTTTCTTTCAGGTCCTCAAGATAAACCCATTCTGCTCCCTTAAGGGTGTATGGTTTCTTTTCCAGAAACCGGCGACTGGTGATGACGTGCTTGAGTTTCGCCTTCTTGACGCAGAAGTTGAGTACGTCTTCAGACAGGGTGTAGTTCAGATTGACCGAGACTCGACGATCGAGTGCCAGTGCCATATTCGCCAAGCATCCACCGACGGAAGGGGGAAGGAGAACGCCGACTTTGTCCTCGCTGGGGGCAAGGTGGCGGCGCTTGAGGACGCGACGCACCGCCAGAGCCCCTGCAAGCAGCTTTCCGCCTGTCAGCTGTACGTTGGTGGAGTCTGCAACTTTCTGTTGGAATTTTGCTTTTTTGCAATTGCGGATGAATCGACGGGCGGGGACCACTTTATTTTGAGAAGCATCCATTTTGACAGCCTCGGCTCCCAGGCGTTCCACAGTTTGTCGGACAAGAGCAGGATCCTGCGGAGAGTAGATTGCGGATCCGAAGTGAATATCAATTGGTAACGGCCATTTTCTTGGCCACTTCCAGAATACCTTACCGCCCCGCCAACTGAACACACTCCCCCATAATCCGTGGAGATATGTCGGAATAATCGGGACATCCATGCCCCGGACGATTTTAAGTAAACCCCGTTGAAATGGCTGTATTTGCCCCGTTCGTGTCAGGCCTCCCTCCGCAAAGATACAGACAACCTCTCCGTTTTTCAGGGCTTCTCGGGCGGTATTGATCGACTTGACAACCGCTGCCGGTCCATCTTCGGCCCGAACTGGGATCACACGCATGATCCGACCGAGGAAGCTGAGGAAGGGCATTTCCGCGAAATCAGCGTACACCAGAAAGCGGATGAATCGAGACGAAGAGACGCAGAGCACCACGCCATCAAGAAAAGAGACGTGATTGGCGACAATCAGTGCCGGGCCACGATCCGGGAGGTTCTCCGAGCCATGGACCCGCAATCGGTAGAACGTGTTTGTTACCAGCCAGAGGGCGAAGCGGAATGTCCAGTCCGGCATGACCCACATGGCATAGCCCACAACCGGAACGGTCACGAAGGCAAGCAACAGAAAAATGGATTCCGGATGGAGAGCGAGTGTCACGCTGAGGAGGTAGAAGACTCCAAACGACACGAGAATCAGCAGGTAAGCAAGAAAATATCCAGCTGCAAGGATCTGACCACGATTCCGGGGATCACTTCGAAGTTGCAGGTACGCCTCCAGAGGGACATCGTAGAGCCCGGCACTCACTCCAAGGAGGAACAGACCAAGGCTGGAGCCCCAATAGGCAAACTGGGATTTGGCTTCCAGTACCGGATCCACCTGACTCCCCGCCAGACAGACCAGCAAGGCGCTGAAGACCACTCCGAGTCCGCCCAGCGGAACGATTCCCAGTTCCACCTTTCCTCCGGACCATCGGCCGGCCAGCAGGCTTCCTGCCCCCACCCCGGCGATGAGGACGCCAAACAGCAATCCGACATCGGATTTCCCTAGCCCCAGAGTCTTTTCTCCAAACGGGTCGATGTTCTGTTGGGCCAGCGACGCGAGGAAATAGAAATAGGCAATTCCCAGTGCTGTTCTGAGTAATCGTCGATCGGCCGTCAGCAGGCGAAATGCGGGGAGAATTCCCGTCAGAGGAGTGAATGTGAGAGGAGCGTCCGGATGAGCAGCGGGCTCTGTACGGATCAGGATACTGGCGATCAGTCCGCTGACTGCCAGTCCAATTGAGAGAAGGGCGCTGGGAAGAATGGCTGTCCATTGACCACTTCCCAGGACTGGCTGCGAATAGTCATAGAGAACAAAACCAGCCACCGTTCCAAGTCCGAGTGAGACAACGGAACACATCGCCATCCACCCGTTCCCCTTGGAGAGAAAACGGGAGGGAAGGATTTCCGGAATCGCTCCGAATTTCGCGGGGCCGAACAGGGCACTCTGTGCCCCCAGCAGGAAGATCGCACCAAACAATGCAAACAGATTGCCGTAGAGAATGGCTCCGGCGCCCAAAATCACAATGATCAGCTCAGCGATTTTGGACGCGATGATGACATTTCGTTTCGGAAACCGGTCGGAAAGCCATCCTGCGATGGGGCTCAGAAACAGATAGGGGACCGTCAGGCTCAGACCGCCCAGGGCAATCGCGGTTGTATTTCCCACAAGTGGTTGAGCAATCGGGACCGCAAGCCACCGGAAGAAGTTGTCGTTCATGGCCCCGAGGAACTGCGCCAACAGCAGCCCTAGGAAGCTGACGGACATCAGTCGTTCGCCAGTCGCTGCCTCTGTCGTGAGAACCTGATCACGATGTGGATGGTTGGTTGGTGACGACATTTCTGGAGAAGCGGAGTCGGTCTCTGAGTCTCGGTGACGAAACAGGCGTTTTGCGCAGAATACGGCAATTGGCCGTGTTGCAGATTAACACGAAACGCGTCTGGACTCATAGAGGGATTCCACGACCAAATCTGCACGCCGAAAACCGACAAATCGAGACCGGGGACTCTGTTGCGCGTTCAGGCTGACTGAAAGACATGAGGTCAGGCAGCGATAGATCGCCTGATCGAGAAGAGAATCGCAGGAGAGGATTTGCCAAAAGATGCCCCCACACAGGCACCCGACTCGGAATGCCCGGGAGGCAGCAGTCCGGTTGAAAATCAACACGCTCAGGGCAGCTGGGCCAACGTTGAGTGACCGGGGTGATTTCCCGATTCAGGAAGATGTATTTTGCTTGTCGACAACGAAGTCCAGCGAGCTGGATCCCTTTTCGGGAACCTGAACCTCAATGGAATAAGACCCTAATTCCCGAACCGAGATTTGCGCACCTTCTGTGTTATCGGAGGCTTCAGGGGCGCTGAAAATGGTGATCTCCAGGCGGTGAGGGCCAGGGACCGGGCCATTCTTCCGGTCCAGACGATACTGGCCGTTGGAGACGACTCCGTAGACACTCGGGCTTTTCGACTCCAATGGAGGAACCAGAGTGAACGAAGCACTCTGGATCGGTTCTCCATTGATTGTTGCCCGCCCCTCAATGGCAACCCGATTAAATCCATCTCCACGAGAACATCCCACTGCCAATAAAATCAGAATGGTGACAGCGTTGGTTTTCCAGTGGAAGGTCGTGATCACAGGTGCGCCTTTCTATGCAGGTGATGAGAATGGCTGAATAAAGAGGACTCTGTCTTCGAAACGACCAGGTTTGTTTCGGTTAAAACGGGCCCGGGATCGTTCCGCTGTTGATATTGCACAGGCGCCCGTAGGTGTCGCCGTTGATGTTCTCGTTCAGAAAATGAACTGAACCATCGGCAAAGACAAAATGCGCCCCGCCGACATGCTGAGAGGAAAAACCCGTTCCGGCAGCGTAGGAGGCTGTGGGGAGATTTTTTCGATTGATCGGGTGCGTCGTCGTTCCGACGCCCATGGTGTCAGCCCCGCCACAGTCATTGCAATATCCGGTCCCATTATTGGTCGCACGGGTAACGAAAAGATTGGACGCATTGGCAGGGTAAGGAAGTGACATCGACCCGTCGGTATTGAGTCCGATGTATGACCACGTCCGCTCGCCAACGAGAATGGTTTGAGATGTTCCATCTGTGATCGACCGGATTGGAGTTGGGACTCCCGGGCGAAACACTCCATTGGCTTTACTCCCGAACATGTCGTCAGACATGCAGACGTCGCTGGAGGTGTTGTTCCCACGGTTCATGGCCACATAATTCGTCAGTGCCACATTGACGGACGTTCCGCTCATGGACGTGACGGGACGGTTTGAATTCAGAGCCGGAGCGGGATCTGAAGGGCAGACGAATAATGGCAGTCGTGTCTGAAATGCGATTCGAGCAGCACCAGTGTCGTCGAGAGCTTCTGCTCCCATCCTTCCATTCACATTCAGAGTGTTGAATGTCGGGGTCTGATCGACGAATGGCAGCAAAAATGCAGTCCACGACCACTGGCCCCTTCCACTGACATTCTGTCCCATGATGCCCACTGTGGTAACTGTTCCATCTGTCTTCAACCAGCGGCTCCAGTCGTTGTTGTAGGCATGAGGAAAGACGCGGTGGGTATCGTGATAATTGTGCAGCGCCACTCCAATCTGCTTGAGATTGTTTTTGCACTGGGATCTCCGGGCCGCTTCGCGTGCCTGCTGGACCGCTGGAAGGAGCAGCGCGATCAGAACGGCAATAATCGCGATGACAACTAATAGTTCGATCAACGTAAACCCGTCTCGGCGCGTGAATCGGGAAAACATGATGTGATCCTTCGTGTTCAGGTAAAAATAAGATATATTTCCACTTAAATGATCGAATTGAAAAAGTGTTATTGTTATTCCGTAAGAGTGTGTCTGTTAAAGGCGACACAACTCTGATGGTGTTGTTTTATGAAAAGGTGACTGATTTTTGCCGGTTGATCTGTCAATGCAAATTACAACCACTCCTGAGCTTATTCAGTGGGATTGACGCCGACTGGAAACTTTTTCTTCATCGATCAATTCCGGAAGCCCGACGATCATGACGGGGTCAATTCGGTGTTCGTTGTCCATCGCATCCTGCAGGAAGATCTCGGTTAACGACTCCCCTTCAGCAAGCCCCATGTCTGACAGGTCGACGGACGACGCTGTGACGCGGTAGTTAATAGAGATGTTGCTGGGACGAAGAGGAGCCCGCATCAGTTCGTCGAGGCTGGAAATGACGGTGCTGGTCTCCAGCAAAATGAACTTCTGCATGGGAATTGATGCGGGAGAGAGCATGTCGATGTCCAGCTGGCGAATTGACGTTGCGGAATAACCTGGCTTCAGAATGAGTGGTCGAACATGATAAAAATCCCCTTCCAAAGGATGGACCGCAGTCTGCGCATCGAAAATGAGGATGTCTGGGCCTGGACTGTTGATGACAGGTTTGCGAAAGCGAATCGTCATCCCCGGAGTCCATTCTGAGGACTTCGTTGTTGTCTCCGGAGTCTGGATCTCATCCAGATAGGGGTGGACGGCTCCTCCCGGATTCAGGATTCCTGTCAGAAAACTATTGTCGTGAAGGCACAGATCCGCACGTTCTCCATTGAAATCCAGAGGAAGAATAAAGTTAGTTGTCTTCGCAGCGCCTCGTTCACAGAACGAAACGACGTCTCCTCCAATGAGCTCGTTAAATGAATAGTGGATCAGTTGTCCTCTTCGGATGACGGAGACGGTCTCGAGGGTTGCAATCTCTCCCAGTTCATTTCTTTCACCGTCAAACGCGACCAGACGATCTGGAAGACGGTTTCGATATCGATCAGCGGAATAAGCGATCGCAGCGGGGAGGGGATCTCCGCCCCCCTGATATTTTCTTGCCTGACCTGAGGAAATTTGTGTTTCGCGCTTTCCGGTGATGCCAGGTTCAATGGCGCTGATACGACCTTCGATGACATGGACTTCGCTTCCACCAAGCTCATCGACCGTGACGAGGTATCGTGTGTCTCGTTGTGCGAACAGGGATGAGGGGGTCACCACCTGAAACCGTTCTGAACCGTTGTTGGCGTCGATGGAACATGTTCCAAATGAGACAAATAGCTGCTCTCCCGAGCGTGGCTCGAACACAGCAGGTGCGTCGAGGATGGCCTGGGCTCCGCAGGAGAAGCGAAGCACAATATGCCCTTCGACGAGAGTATATTGTTGATTCAGTGTAAGCGGATCGCCCGGCCGGAGTGGCGATGAATGATAAAAACGAGCCCCTGCCTCTTCTTCAAGGATGACTGCCGGTGGTGCTGGCCGGGATGCTGAAGGAGGGCTGTTTTGAAGGGGCGGGGCAGCGGTCTCCGTGAGGGAATGGACGAGTTGGGTTGCGTTGGCAGCGGTCGTGTTGTCGGAAGGACGAGTCCACAGCAGCAACATGGCTGCTGCGAATACAATGGCAGCCGTGGCTGAAGCAGTCGAGAGGAGGATGCGACGAGAAAGTTTGCGTCGATGATCTGCTGCCCCCCAACTTCTTAAGTCGCGATCAGAGATGACTGGTCTCGATTCGAGTTCTTTTTTGTCCCCAAGTTTGAGTTGGACATGAAGATCCATGTAATCGAGATAATAACTCCGTGCAGCGGGATGTGAATTCAGCAGGAACTGAAGACGCTCCTGGTCCGCAGGAGATAATGAATGATTAAGCAGAAGTTCGATTAGCCCCTGAAGCTCTGTCAGCATGGCCTTTTTATTCATTGCCATTCTCCTGAGAGAGCCGGCGATTAATGCAATCAAAAAGTGATTTTCGAATCTTTGATAACCTGTTGTACAGGACTTGCAGCGAGCTTCCTGTTGCGTCTGCAAATTCCTTCAGCGTTTGCTCTTCCCAGTAGGCAATTTGAATCAGGTTTCTTTCGGCGGGACGCAGTCGCTCAAGGCACTCCTGAAGTGCGATTCCGCGCTCCGAAAATTCGTCTTCACGAGCCAGTCGTTCAGCGGAAAGAAGTTCTGTTGGTTCCGGGAAAAATTTGACTCGACTTCGACGGCGCGTTCTCAGGAAATTTCGCACTTCATTCACAGCAATCCCGCATGCCCATGAGAGAAATCGATACTCGGGATCGAACTCGTGGAACTTTCTCCACAACACAACACTGCATCGCTGAAAGACGTCTTCCGCATCTGCTTCATGCGGAATTAATGCGAAGACGTGCGCAAAAATTCGGTGCCGGTCTTTTGAGAAAAGACGGAGAAATTCTTCGTAACGTTCGTCAGCGTTAGGGGTTTTGCTCCATTGACCGCTGTCATCGAAAGGGATCGTTCTCACGAGGCCAAACCTCTGGCGAAGATGAAGTGAAAGGGAACCAGAGTCTTACCTTTTCATCGTACGCCCGCTTCAAAAACCTAATCAGAAAAATTTCAAGAAAGTTGGATCTCGTTCAGCTACTGAACATGTCATTGAAGGGCCTGGCGATTGAGATGTGGGACCTTCTTGTGAGACTGACTTGTGAGACTGAATTGGATGTGGGGTCAGGATTCGGTGTGGATGGCCTGAAAATGTTTCAATAGTGATACCAGTGATATTGTGAAACCAGAAGTGCGGGCCTCAGGTGCTGTTCACTGTCCAGTTCACGCTGGTGTTTGAAGTGTGTCGTTCATTTTGATTGATTATCAAACTTCCTGCTCGTCTACTCTGGACATGTTTCGATTGTGCTTTCATAGTATGTGAATTCATCGATCATGCAGATCGCTAATTTTTCTTCGAGCATGCTGCACACTCTGTCGTGACGAATTCTGTTGACGACATGATTCATATTCCGGGTTCAACGGAATGGTTTCAGGCTCTTGATGACGAGGAGACCCTTGAATGGCAAATAAAGTGAGGTCCTGTCTTCAGTGCTGCGCCAGGCAACTGAAGTGGCTCAGTCGATGGGGCGCGTTTGCGTCGCTGATCGCAATGGTGTCTTTCTGGTCAGGCAGAAGAGCGGACGCTGTCGATGAGGGAAGTCCAACTTATGATGTGGTCATCTATGGGGGGACCTCTGCTGGAGTCAGCGCAGCCATTCAGACCCGGAGGATGGGGCACTCCGTCGTCTTGATCGAACCTGGTCAACATTTTGGGGGACTGACCGTCAGTGGACTTGGTCAGACCGATACTGGCAACAAGGCTGTGATCGGGGGAATCTCACGGGAATTTTATCAGCGGGTCCGGAAATACTATTCCGATCCCCAGGCCTGGAGGCAGGAGAAAAAAGCGGTCAACACATCCTACAACGCTGGTGGAGATGCGATGTGGACTTTTGAGCCACATGTTGCAGAAAAGATTATGAAGGACTGGATGGCGGAAGAAGGTGTTGTCTGCGTCCCCGGTGAATCGCTCAACCGGAAGTCAGGGGTCTCGAAGAAGGGGAATCGAATCGTCTCGATTCAAATGAAATCGGGCAAGATCTTTCAGGGGCATCGCTTTATTGATGCCACTTATGAAGGAGACCTGCTGGCAGCCGCCGGCGTGAGCTACACCGTCGGCCGTGAGTCCAATTCACAATATGGAGAATCGCTCAATGGAGTGCAGGTCAGACAGGCAAGGCATCATCAGTTCATCAAGCCGGTTGATCCATTTGTCATTCCAGGAGATCGTTCGAGCGGTCTCCTTCCCGGTATTAATCCGAATCCTCCCCAGCCAGATGGATCTGCCGATGCAATGGTGCAGGCCTATAATTATCGGATTTGTATGACCGATGCGCCCGATAACAAAATCCCCTTTTATAAACCGGAAGGTTATGATCCGTTGCAACATGAATTGTTGCTCAGGAACTTTGAAGCAGGAGACATGCGGCTTCCGATGAGCATCGGTCGTATGCCCAATCGTAAGACGGACCTGAATAACAATTTTGCAGTGTCGTCAGACTGGATCGGAATGAATCATCATTACGCGGAGGCGGATGATGAGACCCGGGAACGGATTCTGAAAGATCATCAGACCTATGTGCAGGGGTTTCTGTGGACGCTGGCATATCATCCCCGTGTTCCTGAAAAGATTCGGGAAGCAGCGAGTCGATGGGGATACTCAAAAGATGAATTTGTCGACAACAACTACTTTCCCTACTGGTGCTATATTCGTGAAGCACGCCGAATGGTGGGGACCTATGTCCAAACAGAACTCGACTGCCGTCGAATCCGTATCGCTGAAGATTCAGTTGGGATGGGATCGTATAACATGGATTCCCATCACTGTCAGCGCTATGTGACCGAGGAAGGCTATGTCAGAAATGAAGGGGATGTTCAGGTCAGTCCGCGGGGACCTTATGTCATCTCGATGCGTGCCCTGCTGCCCGTGCGGGAAGAGTGCGAAAATCTCGCTGTGCCGGTGTGTCTGTCGAGCAGCCATATCGCCTATGGGTCGATTCGGATGGAGCCGGTGTTCATGATTCTGGGACAGTCGGCAGCGACTGCCTGTGTCCTCTCGTTGAAGAATGATCGTCCCTTGCATGATGTTCCCTATCAGGAGTTGCGGGAACAATTGCTGGCGGATCAGCAGGTGCTTGATTTGCCTTCGCGGCAGCCGAGCCCCATTACCGCCCACCTGAAGGGGATCGTGGTTGATGATGATCAGGCGGTGATCACAGGAGAGTGGCAACACGGACATTCCATATCGGACTTTGTTGGCACTGGCTATCTGCATGATGGAAATGAAACCGGAACCCGCAAAGCAGTGACATACCGGGTGAATGTCCCGAAGGCGGGAAATTACGATGTCCGCGTGTCGTACTCAGCCAATCCCAATCGTGCGACAAATGCGTATGTCGTTGTTGAGCATCAGGGGAAGAAGAAGGAAAACCGGATTAACCAGCGGCAGGTTCCCCCCATCGATGGACTGTTTGTCTCTCTGGGGACTGTAATCTGTCAGGATCAGGATTTGGTGACGGTGACGATCAGCAATGATGACGCCAATGGGCACGTCATCGCGGATGCGGTCCAGCTTCTGCCAGTTGAGTAGGACGGAACTTCGGGGCCTGTTGGATGCGAGTGACGGAGGAGAGCCTGTTCCCGTCTGATTCGGATTTTTGTTAATCATGCTGTATGGCGAGGTCGGTCGATGTTGAATTGGCCGGCCTCGCAGGCTTTCCGATTCGACGGGCCAGCCAGATCCAGATTCCGATGATCGGCAACCCTAGCACAACCATCGGGGTGAGTCGCAGGAACTGAACTCCGCTCACCAGCCAGGCACTGGCGGAATCATTGGCGCGGGAGACAGCTGTGTCGATAAAGTTCTTGGCTTTGTACCGGCTTTCTGCATCAACCATCGTGTAAAACACTTCTCGGCTCGGTTTGGCGAGAGAAAACTCGAAGGATCGGAGGGCGATCTGCACGAACGCCAGTACGGGGACAATGGGATCAATTCGGTACAGAAGACATCCCGGGAGCACCACCAGTGGTGCAACCAGTAACGTCCAGTTGAGCCCCGCTTTACGAATCATCAGGTTGGTCAGCAGCAACTGGATGATCAGCGAGGTGACGTTCACGATCAGATCCATCCGGGCGAAGAACTGTTTCCTCAGGCCGTCATCGGGATACGCCACACGAACCAGTCCATTCATTTCGATGTAAACGATAGTCGAAATCGCGGTGTAGCAGATGACCAGTCCGGCCAGATTGCGAAGGACCGGGACCCGAAGTGTCTGTGTGATTCCGGAAAAAATGGAGCCACCAATCGGGCGGACGACGGCACCGGATGCATCCACTTTGGGTGAGAAACTTCGAATCAGAATCAGGAAGATCATCGCCAGCGAGAGAAGCCCCGCAGAGAGATACAGGAGCGCCGAGGTACTGACTTCCCGGGCAAGCTGGACTGCGATCCCCGGTCCGATCACAGCACCTGCGGTTCCGCCGGCAGCAATATAGCCGTAGCAGGATTTCGCCTGTTCGGTCGAAAAGGTGTCGCTGACCGTGCTCCAGAACAGCGAGACGACCATCAGGTTAAAAAAGCTGATCCAGATAAAGAATGCAGTCCCGAGGACTTTGTTCGTTCCGCTGTGAAACGCGATTCCGAATCCGGTCAGAATCAGGATGACAATCAGATAGACGCACGGAGTCAGCAGCCAGCGGGGGCACTTCTTGGCGAGCCACCCAAACAACGGGACCACCGCCAGTGTGCAGAGGAAAGTTGCTGAAAACAGCCACTTCAGATTTTCCTGACCGGCGAGAACGCCAATATTGTCCCGAATCGGGCGAATCAGATAGTAGCTGCACAACAACAGGCAGAATGAAGCTGATGCCAGTGCGACACGGATGCCGACTCCGGTCGACAGGGGAGGTCTGGCGGACGTTTCAGTCGATGTCATCGTAGCGATCGCAGAAAAGGCGTTCTGATCAATTCAGTGGGCAGTTTCATACGATCGCACGGATGGTTCGGTCGTGCCAGCGCACGGAGAGAGGAGATTTCCAGTTTCTCTGATCTCTGAAAATCTCCTCTCTGTCGTACCGTCATCTGGATTCCAGCTGTTCCTTCATTTTCTCTTCCCGCTCCCGAATCTCAGGGGGTAAGGCGTCCCCGAAATCCTCCAGTTCATAGAACGGGCGAATTTCGATTTCGGAGTCGCCTGGCATCGGATTGGGGCACTTCTTGACCCATTCAACCGCTTCTTCCATCGATTGAACATTCCAGATCCAGAAGCCAGCGACCAGCTCCTTGGTCTCCGTAAATGGCCCATCGGTCACGGTGCGGTTCTTTCCGGAGAAGAGGACCCGTTTCCCTGCTGAGCTGGGTTTGAGTCCCTCTCCCGTCACCATGATCCCCGCATCGATCAGCTGTTGATTGAAATCGGTCATCGCTGTGATGAGCTCGGGGGAAGGGAGGATTCCCGCTTCGGAATCGGCGGTGGCTTTCACAAAGACCATGACTCGCATCAGGGCACCATCGGGGTTTGATGTTCAAAGAAAAGAAAAAGAGTGCCGCATTCAGGACGGGGCTGATCACCGGGACTGACTAGAGCGGGACGTCGGGAAGTTCGACGATGGGCCGGACTTCAACGGTTCCCTTTTTGGCTGCCGGGATGCGGCTGGCAATTTCCAGTGCCTCATCCAGATCCTGTGCATTGATCATGAAATAGCCCCCCAACTGCTCGCGAGTTTCGGCAAAGGGGCCATCGGTGATGAGTCGCTTTCCCTGTCGAATCTGAACAGTGGTCGCTGTTGAAACTGGCTGAAGGGGGGACGCGGAAATGAACTTTCCCTGGGAGGCGAGTTCGTGAACCAGTGCCGTTGATTCCTTGTAGCACTGGTCGCGTTCCGCCTCTGTCCAGACATTTTCGTCGGAATAGATCAGGAGCATGTATTTCATATGAATCTCGTAGGGTCAGAAGACCGTTTCTGCGGGTGAAAGCGCCTTGCTACTTGACTCGGCGATAGTGAGCTTCCATGAACTGGACCCACGTCCCATCCGCCTGCTGTGCTCTTGATGTCAACGTTCGGTGATCCGGAGAAACGATGGTGATGATGTCCTGATAATCGATCAGGCCTCTCTCCCCGGTCATGTCTGGTCCTTTGGTGTTCAAGGTCAGAGTTTTGCCATCCTCAGACAGATGACCTTCATAGATCCACAGGTGGGTCATCACTTCGGCGGTGAACGTGCCGACAAAGGCCTTGCGGGCAGGGTCATAGCCCAAAGTCATCAAGTTTTCGCATTCACCTCCCCCGGGCATCGCCATCTTCCCTTGGCAAATCACCCAGAGGCCCCCCAGAGAGCGGACATGTTCCTTCCCCCCATGAGTCATCGGCTCAGAATCGGGAGTGCAGGTGGCAGTGACTTCCGCTGTCCAGTCCCCGAGGAGTTGCTCAAGCCATTTGTGCTCTTCCTGCGGTGCCGGTGGGGTGAAATCATTGTTTGATTCGTTCTGATCAGCCATGGCCGGTCTCCTTCGAGGATTGGTTCCGAAGTGGAAAATTCCAGATGATAAATGACTTCACTCATTCGCAGCGAGACTGATCTCCGATGCGATCATCGCTGAGAACTCTTCATTGAGTGGGCGGATTTCAAACGACCCCATTCGGACTCCGGGGTGCAGCGACATCAACTGGATCGCGTGATTCAGGTCTCGCGCTTCCAGAATGAGAATCCCCCCGAGATATTCTTTTGTTTCGGCAAAAGGTCCATCCGTGGTGATGACTCGACCGTTCTGGGTCCGAAGCGTGACAGCGTGATTCTGAGGCATCAGGGCGAAGCCTTGAACAAAGTGCCCCCCTCGAGCCAGTTCCTTGTCATACTCCAGGCACTTCTGCACCATCTCCTCCTGCTCTTGAGGAGAGAACTGCTCCCATCTGGCTTCGTCAAGGCATCCCAGACAGACGAATTTCATGTTGTGTTCCTCCGGACCGTTCTTCGGTTCTGCTGGCGAATCGACTGGACCGCATTGAATTTGATGTGGACATCACATTGTCGAACGGGAACACCGAGATTCGACATCCAGAGGAAAATAAATTTCAATTTCCCTTGGTTTTCCTTACCGGACGAGTCCCGGTTTTCTGGAACGTATTTCTGACAAACGCTTTTCGATAAACCGGCGTTCCGGATTCTGCTTTGTCAGGGGGAGGGCAGTTTCATACGCAGCGAGGGCATCTTCTGTCTGCCCCAGTCTTCGGAACAGGTCGGCCCGGGCAGCATGAATCAGGTGATATTCCGTCAGTTCTCCCCGCTCCAGAATGGCATCGATGAGTTCCAGCCCTGCCATCGGTCCATCGCGCATCGCGACGGCAACCGCCCGATTCAATTCAACGATGGGAGACCGTCCCCCGGTCAGCAGGAGATCGTACAGCGCGACAATCCGGCTCCAGTCGGTCTGCTCTGGCAACGGAGCCTGTGCGTGGGTGGCAGCGATGGCGGCCTGGACGACATAGGGCCCTACTTCCGGGTTCTGGAATGCCTGCTCGACGAGTCCAATCCCTTCGCGGATCAGTTCCTGATTCCAGAGGGTCCGGTCTTGATCTTCCAGCAGAATCAGATCGCCATCCGGAGTTGTGCGAGCATCGCGGCGCGATTCCTGAAGGAGCATCAGTGCGAGCAGACCAATCGCTTCAGGGTCGGGAAGAAGTTGAACGACCAGTCTCCCGAGTCGGATTGCTTCTCCCGACAGGTCCGGTCGGGTCACCTGATCCCCTGATGACGCCGAATATCCCTCGTTAAAAACGAGGTAAATCACGGAAAGGACCGATTCCAGCCGTTCCGGGAGATCGCTCCTGCGGGGGATCTCATATGGAATTCCAGCTTCGCGAATCTTGGCTTTTCCGCGGACAATCCTCTGGGCAATTGTCGAAGGTGTGGCGAGGAATGCCCGCGCAATCTCTTCGGTCTGCAAC
Source organism: uncultured Planctomicrobium sp. (assembly GCA_938015865.1). Classification (GTDB taxonomy): domain Bacteria; phylum Planctomycetota; class Planctomycetia; order Planctomycetales; family Planctomycetaceae; genus Planctomicrobium. Next base: position 5,855 of record CALLWY010000183.1, on the reverse strand, counting down.
CCGCAGACCTCCCGCAGGGTCAGAGCCACTTGTGATTCCGGAGAGATTGCCGGATGACAGCAGGTGAAGATAAGCCTCAACTGGTCATCAGCGACATGGTCATCATCAAACGTGTTCTGTTCAGAACCTTGCCGATCCAGACGATTGGCGAATTCCCCCAGCGAAGCATCAAATTTCGCCCGTCGGCGCATCGCATCAATCGCTTTGAACCGCCCTGCTGAGACCAGCCACGCACGCGGATTTGCCGGAATTCCCTCTTTTTCCCATGAGGTCATGGCGGCAGCGAACGCATCATGCATGGCCTCTTCGGCCCGATCGAAGTCTCCCAACAGCCGAATGAGGGTTGCGAAGATGCGGCGTGATTCGGTGCGGTACAGCTCGTCAACGTGTTCGCGGATGGAGCGATGATTGCTGCCAGACATGGCGACTTTCCCGTGACGTCGGAGAGGGGGAGCGCTTGAGCTGCTGTATTTTATCGTAATGAATTCTTCCGTTTCACGCAGTTCTGACGAAGGAATCGATACAACCGACTCCGGCCTTCGTGAGGCAGCCCATGATGATATTGCCCGAAGGGGCGTTGTTCGGATAAGTTCGATTTCGGTATTCCATTCTGTTTCTGGTCCGCTTCAGTCCGCTCAATGCCGTCTTCCACCATGATTGATTACGAACAACTGGGCGTGTTTTATCTTGGACGTGAACTCGATCCTTCGACCGGCGAGGCCGCTCCGGTTCCCATGCTGTACGATTCGAAGGATTTAACAACTCATGCCGTGATTGTGGGGATGACCGGCAGCGGAAAAACCGGACTGGGAATCACGCTGCTGGAAGAGGCTGCGATCGACAATATCCCCGCACTGATTATTGATCCCAAAGGGGACCTCGGGAATCTGATGCTGACGTTCCCGAATCTTCAGCCGTCCGACTTTGCGCCATGGATTGACCCTGCGGAAGCGATGCGAAAGGGAATGACGGTTGAGGACTATGCGGATCGACAGGCGACAAACTGGAAAGAAGGGCTGGCAGCATGGGATCAGACGCCCGAACGAATCTCCCGGATGAGGTCGGCTGCTGAAGTTGCGATTTACACTCCCGGAAGCGATGCGGGAATTCCTTTAACCGTTTTGAAGTCGCTTGATGCCCCTCCGGAGGCCGTGCGTGAGAGTGCCGATGGTCTCCGGGAACGTGTTTCTAATACAGCAGCCGGATTGCTGACGCTTCTGGGGATCAATGCCGATCCGCTCCGCAGCCGGGAGCATATCCTGCTTTCCAATATTCTTGAGCTGGCATGGCGGGAAGGACGAAACCTCGATCTGCCTCAGCTGATTCGTGAGATTCAGTCCCCCTCATTCAGCAAGATCGGGGTGATGGATCTGGAATCGATCTTCCCGGCGGCCGATCGACGTCAGCTCGCAATGACGATCAACAATGTTCTCGCATCCCCGGCCTTTGCCAGCTGGTCGATGGGGGTTCCTCTGGATATTCAGAATCTGCTCTATACCAAAGAAGGGCGCCCCCGACTGGCGATTCTTTCAATTGCTCACCTGAGTGAACAGGAGCGGATGTTCTTTGTGACGCTGGTGCTCAACGAGATGATTTCGTGGATGCGCGCTCAGCCGGGGACCAGCAGCCTGCGTGCGCTGCTGTATATGGATGAACTCTTCGGCTATCTCCCCCCGACAGCCAATCCTCCGTCGAAGACTCCGCTCCTGACGCTGTTGAAGCAGGCCCGTGCTTACGGGGTCGGGCTTGTTCTGGCGACGCAGAACCCGGTCGATATCGACTACAAGGCACTGTCAAACGCCGGGACATGGTTCCTCGGACGGTTGCAGACGGAACGGGACAAGGCACGTGTCCTTGATGGCTTGCAGGGAGCGAGTGAAGCTGCCGGGGTGGCGTTTGATCGCCAGAAGACAGAGTCAATCCTTTCGGGATTGAAGAATCGGGTCTTTCTCATGAACAACGTTCATGATGACCATCCGGTTGTCTTTCAGTGTCGATGGGCCTTGTCCTATCTGCGCGGTCCGCTGACGCGAGAACAGATTCGGACACTGACCGCTCCATTCAAGTCGACGCTCACGTTCCCATCGGGAAGTGCGGCCGCAGCGGCCGGAGCAGCCAGTTCGTCTTCGGAAGGAGTCTTTTCCACCACTCCGCCGGTGCTCCCGCCTGAAATCACCCAGCATTATCTCCCCGTCTCTCGGAGCGTGGGGGCCAGCACACCCATTGTTTATCGTCCCGCTCTTCTGGCATCGGCACGGCTTCACTACGTCGATGCGAAATCGAAAGTGGACTACTGGAAGAATGAGACCTGGGTCGTTTCGGTCCCGGAAGAGGGGGTTTCCAAAGAGCCGTGGGATGAAGCGGATTTACTGAACGGGACCCTCCCGACTGAACCTGCGGTCCCGTCAGCGATGTATTCTGACTTGCCTGCCGAGTGTCTGAGAGTGACGACATTTCGCTCGCTGGCAACGTCATTCAAGAATTATCTGTATCGGACACAGACTCTGACACTCAGTTACTGTGATGACTTGAAGCTCTATTCGTCCCCAACAGAGAAGGAATCGGAGTTCCGGGCCAAGCTGGATCTTCAGGCCCGGGAACGTCGGGATCTGGAGATGGAGAAGCTCCGACAGAAACACGAGGAGACGTTGAAGAAGTATCAGGAACGTCTTCGGAAAGCAGATCAGAGAGTCGAAACGGAGAGGCAGCAGGCGAATTCCGCCACAATGACGGCAGCGATGACGTTTGGGGCATCCGTTCTTGGGGCCCTCTTTGGTCGGAAGAAGCTCTCTGCAACCACAATGAATCGTGCGGCCACGAGTGTCCGCGCTGCGGGGCGAGTCGTCGAACAGCGTGGAGACATCAAACGGGCTGAGGAGACTCGCCAGCAGATTGAACAGGAAATGCAGTCGGTCGACCGTCAGTTTCAGGAGGAACTTGATGCCTTGAAGGCCCGGCTCAGTGAAAACAACCTCAACATTGAACCGTACGAAATTCGCCCGCGAAAATCAGACCTGACTGTGGATGAAGTCGGTCTGTTGTGGCTCCCATTTGCGAAAACATCTGGCGGACGGCTCGAACCTGCGTTTGATGAGAGCTGGATGACCCGGATCGAGTGAACGTTCCAAAGGAGGTTCCCGTCACGGGCAAAGGGGGGCTTGCGGCCTGTCTGTTCGCTTCAACGGGAGAATGGTCCCGTCGGTCCTTCAAACGAAAGTTCTTCGACCTGATTGTCATCGAAGAACGCGGGGATCGACGGGAGATGAAGCTCTTTCGACCAGACCCGCTCAGAGGTGCGGGGGCCTCGCTGTTCCTTCGGCACAGATCTGGTCGCCACCGTACGAGTCGACTGTGTCGGGTCTTCCCGGTGAGGAAAGATCTGAGTCGTCTTGCGCCGGGGAAGAAGGTCGACACCAAACCACGGCATCGGGGAATCGCTGGACATGGAGAACCAGCTGCGCCCGACTTCGCATCCCACTCCGTTCATTGTGATGAAGAAGAGGAGAGAGAGCGTGAGGAGTCGGTGACGGGGGCTTCGATCAGGATTCATTTCAGACAGGAACTCAAGTCGCATCGTGCGGCTCTTCTGGATGGGTTCAGTCCGTTGTTTTAATGACCAGTGTTGTTCTGTCAGACCAGTGAAGGGGGAACATCCTGTTCCCGGGGGTGTGAAGGAGTTTCCTTTCCGGTAAGGGAGATCGGGAGAGGGTGGTTAGTCGTCCCCTCCGTGTTCGATCTGAGGAGGAAGCCCGTGGCTCCGGGAGAGTGGATTCAATGGACGAATAGTGGTGCAGCCGGAAACGGCACTCAGGACAATTCCCCCAAGCATCAACAAAAGGAGGCTCCCTGTCATCAGGGAACTCGAGGTGTGCGGTCGTCGAGCACATGAACGGGAATGCGAACTGCCAGGTGCAGTGGTCGCAGCGGGCGTCCCGTTATCCCTCATCCGTGAGGAATTGTTTGAATGGAATTCCATTTCCGCCTCCTGCGGAAGGATGTGTACATCAAGGTCATTCACAACATGAGGAATTCTCATGCCGCAATGTTTCTGGACCGGGATTTGAAATCGATTGTGCTGGAATCGACCAGACGGGGGGAAATGTCGTTGTGGGTTGGAAACAAATGGGATCCGGCGGGACCTGAAGCGGGCTGCCACACGGTTGGGGGCCGTGGGGACGGGGACAACTGTCCGACCCGGTCGCTCCGATCTCCCAATTCCCTGAGTTTGTTCGAACGAACAGACCTCAGGACTCGTCGACGCTGCGAAAAATAGCGGTCATGGCGAGTTCCCGAAAGATCAGTTTTGGCGTTTCGCCTGTGACAAGGACCGGATCGGCGAATTCGCTTACAGTCTCAGTTAATCCCCGGTCAAAGCTGTAGACGTCTGTTCATGCTGAAGAGAGGGACGAGGTGAACAGACGGACTGCTCAAGACGTGTTCGCCCGGAATACCATCCGATTTGGCAGCTGGCGATTCCGGTTTCCCTCAAAACTCACTCTGCGGTTTGAAAATACGTCGCTGATTCGAGAAATTGGGGTCTTTGCCGAATTCTGTCAGCGGGGCAGTCCTCCGGTCCCTCTCGATGTTTCCCCAGTTGCTCAATTCCCCACATCGGGGCGTGAGTCTCAAGTAAAATGATGCCGTCATCACTCCCGACCGTTGTCCTTGCCAGTCGTAACCAGAAGAAAAGCCTTGAGATCCGTCAGCTTTTAGCCCCCTATGGAATTCCGCTGGTGAGTGTCGCGGATTTCCCGGAGGCGACCGAAGTTGAGGAGTCCGGGACCTCTTTCCGGGAAAATGCAGAGTTAAAAGCGTCGCAGGTGGCGAAGCAGACCGGACACTGGGCCATCGGAGAAGACAGCGGGCTTCAGGTCGATGCACTCAACGGAGCGCCCGGAATTTATTCCGCCCGGTTCGCGGGAGAAGGGGCAACCGATGAGCTCAATAACCGGAAGCTGATCGATGAGCTGAAGAATGTCCCCGAAGAGCGTCGGGGGGCAGGGTATGTCTGTCACGTCGCTGTTGCAGCCCCCGATGGCACGATCCGGCTCAATGTGGAAGCGACGTGCCGCGGACGGATTGCCCACGAAGCACGCGGGAACAACGGATTTGGTTATGACCCTTTTTTTCTGATTCGAGAGTATCACCGGACGTTCGGAGAACTCCCCTCTGTGGTGAAACAGCATCTCAGCCATCGAGCCCGTGCCTTTGAGCGATTGATTCCGCAGCTGCTGAAGCTCCTGACTCAGGAATCGAGTGCCGGTTGATTGTCGGCGTTTTTACGACGAGCGGGGGCCATCCAGTGGCCACAGGTGTCTAGGGGCCTGTCACTCGCTATCTTGAAATTCACTCAAGTTGTTCCGGGCAGGAAATCGGCGGCATGGCGATTACGATCATCGGGTATCGGGGAACGGGAAAAACAACCGTCGGGGCCTTGCTGGCTCAGCGGCTGGGCTGGTCGTTTGTCGATACCGATCCGGAGGTCGAGCGGCTCGCAGGGAAGTCGATCGCCGAAATTTTTGCAGAGCATGGCGAACCACATTTTCGTCATCTTGAAACCAGCGTGCTCAGCGAGCAGCTGGCCCGGGGGCAGATTGTTGTCTCGACCGGGGGAGGGGCGATCCTCTCCGACTCCAATCGCGAGGCCATGAAGCAGGCGGGGCCGGTTGTCTGGCTGACGGCTGATGTCCATGTCATTGCCGATCGCATCAGTCGCGATCCGGCATCGCAATCCCGACGTCCGTCGCTGAGCGGGAGCGATCCGGTTTCCGAGATTCAGGAGGTTCTCTCGCGGAGGTTGTCCTTGTACAACGATGCGGCCGGGATCATCGTCGCGACAGATCACCGCACACCCG
>CALLWY010000182.1 GCA_938015865.1 uncultured Planctomicrobium sp. | reverse complement strand
CGAATCAGTGCGACGGCGTTCTGAAAATCGCGATCACCCCCTGATTCTTCCATATTCCCTGACCGGCCTCAGCGATCAGTTCTTGTAGTGATTGAGCAAATGCGCTCCCACGGTTTCCGTTTCCCAGCAGATCGCAATCCGGGGACTCATTCACCAAAAGATGTCTGATCCCATATCGTGGACGGTGAGCCATCATACGAAAATGCTCTTCTGATCATCAGCTCCGAAGTCGTCCCTGATTGCTCTTTTTATCAATCGTTTTACGATGAATTAAGACAGTCCCGATATCGCAGGCGAGTTGTTACGTTATGGATCGCAATCAATCTTCGGACGCAGACTCACCTGCAGATCTCGCTCTGATCCTGACCGGATTGACCACTTTGGGACTGGTACTCACCGCTTGCAGTGCCTTTCCTTTGACTGCGCACGCGTCCCGATTTCTTTCCTGCTTCGGCATTTTACTGGTTTACCTCGCCGGTGGCGTGCCCGCTGCGAGCCGCGCTCTCAGGGCATTATGGAAGGACCATGTTCTCGATATCGATCTGCTGATGATTATTGCAGCAGTCGCCGCTGCTGCCGTAGGGGCTCCCTTTGAAGGAGCAGTGCTACTCACGCTGTTCAGCATCTCCACGACACTCGAAGAACGGGCTCTGGGAAGAGCACGACGGGCCATTGAGGCACTGATGGCGCTGCGTCCGGAAACAGCACTGAGAAAGTCGCCAAATGGATCCGTGGCGGAAGTCCCCGCTGCGGATTTGAGAGTTGATGACATTATTGTACTCCGTCCCGGAGCCCGTGTCCCTGCGGATGGAGTCATTGTTGACGGTCAGAGTTCCATCGACGAAGCCAGTATTACGGGGGAGTCGATGCCGGTTGCCAAGGGCCACGGGGACAAGGTGTTTGAAGCGACAGTCAATCTCGATGGTGTGCTGGAAGTCAGGGTGACGAAAACGGTCGCAGAGAGTACCGTCGCCCGGATGATTACCCTGGTCACACAGGCACAGGCTGCGAAAGCCCCCTCCGAACAATTCAGTGCCTGGTTTGGTCAACGTTACACAGTGGGTGTCCTGATCAGTGCCACCTTGGCATTCGCCTCATTCCATTGGCTTGGACTGGGCTGGCATCAGGCTCTTTACCGTGCTGCGACGCTCCTGGTGGCAGCGAGCCCGTGTGCCATAGTCATATCAGTTCCCGCCGCCATTTTGTCGGCTTTATCAGCTGCTGCCCGTCGAGGTGTCCTCTTTAAAGGGGGCGCCTCCCTGGAAACGCTGTCAGCGGTCGACACCTTTGCTTTTGACAAGACGGGCACCCTCACCACAGGTCAGGCCGCCGTCTCCGAAGTGGTCACGCTCGGCATCGATGAAAGAGCGTTTCTGTCGCTTCTGGGTGGACTGGAATCACAATCGGAACATCATAGCGCAGCTGCCATTCGTAAAGAAGTTTCCGCGCGCGGGATCCCGTTAGCACACGTTGATGATGTCAGAAACCACCCCAGCGCAGGCATTACCGGGGTTCGACCGGAAGGTCAGCTATGGGCTGGCAATGTACGACTAGCCGCTCAAATGGGGGCATCCGTTGATCACCCAGCTTTGGCCCGACTTTCTGACGCCTCTCAGACCATCATTTACCTCGGGTTGAACAACCAGACGTTGGGTGCGGTCAGTATTGCCGATCAGGTGCGTGCGACATCCGCACCCGCGCTCGCTGCTCTGAGAAAAAGTGGTATTTCGAAAATTGTGATGATGACGGGGGATCGGCAGCCTGTCGCCTTGCGGATTGGCCAAGAGCTGGGTTTGCAGCCGGAGAATATTCACTCCGAAATGCTCCCGGAGGACAAGGTCCGTATGGTGGGGGAACTTGCCAGCAAGGGGAAAGTGGCTTTCGTGGGCGATGGAGTCAATGACGCAGCTGCGCTTGCCCGTGCCGATGTTGGAATCGCGATGGGAGCAGCGGGGTCAGACGTTGCGCTTCAGGCAGCAGATGTGGCTCTGCTGTCAGAGGACATGCACCAGTTGGCATTTGCTCACCAGCTTGCACGACGAACAACCGTCATCATCCGGCAGAACCTGATTTTCGCAATGGGGGCAATGATGGTTCTGGTGACCGGCGGATTGTTTTTCGCTCTGCCACTCCCCCTGGCAGTAATTGGACATGAGGGTGGAACCGTTCTCGTTGTGCTGAACGGTCTGCGTCTGCTCGCTTTTTCTTCGCGAGGTGTGCCCCAGACAGTCACGTAAGCGGTTCGAGATGCCCCAAGCTCTTTCTCATCGGATGAGGGACCTGTCGAGCCATTAGTAGATCGCCCCAATCGCCACATGAAGATTCGCTCAGCGAAGGGAACGGCGGATGAATGCAAACCAGCATGGCACAGGAGAAGACCACAGAGACGAGGAGAGCGAAACGCTTTCACGCTGTCAAAATCCATCTGAATCGCATTTGCTCCTTAATGGCACTCCAACGCCATCGGTCGATTTTTGTCTGCGGTTTGTCCTATCATCTTTGATCAACTCACCACAATCAGTCCCGAAGTCGAGAGTGATTTTATGTCAGTAATGGCTCAAAAGTGCACATACGTGTTCCGTTTCATGTTGATGCTCGTTGTCGGGACAGCGTCAATCCAATCGGACTTCGCCCGTGGAGCAGAGCCGACCCAGAAAGAAGCGAAGACCGTTCATCTGTTGACGATTGGCAACAGCTTTTCCAGAAATGCGACCCGTTACCTCGAACCTCTTGCGACTGCAGGCGGGCACAAGCTCGTTCATCGTCCCATCATTGTCGGCGGGGCCTCCATGGAACTGCACGCGACGAAGGCCTTGAAACATGAAGCCGATCCCGATTCAAAAGAGGGGCGGTATGCAGATGGATCTAGCCTGAAAGAACGACTTGGAGAACAACGCTGGGATTATGTCACCATTCAACAGGCGAGTCGGCTCAGCTTCGACCTGGACACCTATCGCCCGTTCGCTACCCAGTTAAAAGACTACATTAAACGTTATGCACCTCAGGCAAAGCTAATGGTCCACGAAACCTGGGCCTATCGCGAAGATGACCCCTGGTTTGTCAAACCCGCTGCCGGAACAACCAACCCCGTGACACAGGAAGAAATGTACAGCAAACTTCGCGATGCTTACTACACCATCGCGGATGAACTGGGAGCCGGCCTGATTCCTGTCGGTGATGCCTTTCATCTTGCGACGCTTGACGACAAATGGAAATACCGCCCCGACAAAAGGTTCAACTTTGCCGAAGCCAAATTTCCGGAGCTTCCGAATCAGACTCATTCACTCCACACCGGCTGGCGCTGGACGACAGCAAATGAAACCAGACGTCTGGCAATCGATGGCCACCATGCCAACACCGCAGGGGAATTCCTCGGTGCGTGTGTCTTCTATGAAACCCTGTTTGGCGACGACGTGAGAGAGAATCCCTTTGTTCCTGAAAAACTTGATCCGGAATTTGCCCGGTTTCTCAAGGAAACAGCCCATCGCGCCGTTGCTGACCTTCGAACCAAGTAGCCGTTCATCACTACGAAACCCTCCCTCTTCCATGAAGAACGGGAGGGGATTCAACTGGGCTTCGGCGACGATATGGACGCACCAGGTGTTGTCGATCTCAGGAAAGCGTCGCCGAGATACACTCTGGAACATTTGCCAAGAGGATCTGATTGCGGGCGACAAGCATGTCGATATTGTTCAGATCAGAGCCCGGACGCGGCGAAGGTAGCTGGATCAACCGTTCATGATTGGTCAGTTCACTTGGAGGACATCCCATTCGTGAACACGATCAAATCGAAATGATCTAGGAAATTGTCATCTGCCGCGTTAACGCCGGACGTGAGGGTAAGGAATACTTGGATGATCACAACGTTTACTGCTGCGAAAGAGAATATCCCATTCACACCTGCCCTTGTGATTGATCAGCCGGCTGTTCAACGAAACATCCAGCGTCTGGCGAAATATGCTTCTGATCACCATCTGAAAGTGCGTCCACACACGAAGACCCACAAGTCCCGATTGATAGCCCATTGGCAGGTGGAAGCAGGGGCCACTGGACTGACCTTCGCCAAAGTCGGGGAGATGGAGGCCCTTCAGGAACTGTCGTCCGACCTCCTCCTTGCGTATCCCGCCATTGATTCCGCACGCCAGTCTCGACTAGTAGAGCTGGCTCGGGAGAAGACCGTCCGGGTGGCCTTCGATTCTGCGGAAGGAATCGACCGTCTGGCAGCCGCTGCAAGAGCAGCCAACGTAAACATCGGCGTTCTGGTCGATCTCGATATCGGGCACCATCGAACCGGTGTGGCCTCACCCGCGCTGGCAGTGGAGCTTGCAAGGCGAGTCAATCAGCATGGTCCTTCCCTCCGACTGGATGGGATTTTTTTCTACCCGGGGCATGTCTGGGCTCATCCATCCGAACAGGAGGCCACCCTGAAGGAGATCGATGAGATTCTCGCGGAAGCCATTGATCTCTTCCGTTCGGATGGACTGTCCACCGAAATCGTTTCCGGGGGATCAACTCCCACGCTGCATCAGTCTCACCTGATCACGACGCAGACAGAAATTCGACCCGGGACCTATGTCTATAACGACATGAATTCAGTCCACGGCGGCTACTGCAGCTGGAACGATCTGGCCGCAGCGATCGTCTGCACGGTGGTCAGTACAAGTGTGACGGGGAAAGCGGTGATTGACGGGGGTTCGAAAACACTGACATCTGACCGAAATATCACCAAACCTGATTCCGGACACGGCTTCGTGCTGGAATTTCCTGCTGCGAAAATCACCCGCCTCAGCGAAGAACATGGGGAACTTGACCTGTCCGGTTGCGAAATCAGGCCGAGAGTTGGCGATCGGGTGACGGTCATCCCCAATCACATCTGCCCGTGCATCAACCTTCAGAATCAGGTCTGGCTGCAACAGGCCGATGGCTCCGTCCGGCCCCTCACTGTCGATTCGCGCGGGAGCCTGGTCTGAAATCCGGGAAATCAGGTATCTCGATTGTCCTTTCGCACGTTGATCACGTATGTCGCCTGTCTCCTTGTGGATCAAACCTACTGACTTCAGAAGTGGGAGCAATGAGTTCCCACGAAAGGAATGACAAAACTGTAGAGATCAGCACCAGCAGGAACGCCGCCCACGCCGTCGGTTGTGGTTCGTGACATCAGTGATCTTGCTGGGCTCGGGTTTCTGGTTCATCTTGCATTCCATCACGTGAGTTCACTATCACCAATTCAAAATTTTCTGATCCCTCCCCGATCCCCCACACGTTCATGCTTCCCATCATCGATTCCCATCTGGACCTGGCCTGGAATGCTCTCTCCTGGAGTCGCGATCTGACAATTCCACTGGAAAAGATGCGTGAGGATGAGCAGCATGTCATCGATCATCCCTCGCGGGGACGGGCAACTCTCACGTTGCCCGAGCTGCGCGATTCGAACGTCAAAATCTGTGTAGGTACCGTACTAGTCCGGTCCAAGCCGAATGTTGTTCCTGCACAGGGAGCATCTCGAACAGATCTGGACTATCGGAATCAGACCATCGCCAGTGCGGTTGGTCATGGACAGGTCGCCTACTATCAGGAGCTGGAACGTCAGGGGGAAATCCGGTTCATTCGAACCCGGTCTGAACTCATGTCGCATTGGGAAGCGAGCGACAACGACCGGTGGATCGGCCTGATTCTGGCGATGGAGGGGGCCGATCCCATCGTCACTCCGGGCCATGCGGGCCTCTGGTGGGAGATCGGGCTTCGCTGCGTTGGTCTCTCCCATTATGGGCAAGGGCCATATGGGATGGGGACAGGCTCACAGGGATCAATCACCCCCGCCGGTCGGGACCTGCTTCGGGAATTCGAGAAGCTGGGAATGATTGTTGACCTGACGCACTCTGCGGAACCGGGATTTTTTGAAATTCTGGAGCAGTTCTCCGGCCCTGTTCTGGCCAGCCACAATATGTGCCGCTCCCTGACGCCGGGGGACCGACAGTTTTCAGACGAGCAAATTCGTGCGCTGATCGAGCGCGGAGGGGTCATCGGAATGGCGTTTGACGCGTGGATGCTCTATCCGGGCTGGCAATTTCACAAGACACAGCCAGAAGTACTGAGTCTTTCTGTTGTCGTCGACCACATTGATCACATCTGTCAGATTGCCGGGAACTGTCTACACGTCGGGATCGGCAGCGATCTGGATGGAGGTTTCGGCAATGAACAGACTCCGCATGAATTAAGACGCTATGCGGACCTCCACAAGCTCGAAGAGCTTCTTACCCAGCGCGGGTACGGGGCTGAGGACATTGCCAGCATCTTTTATGGCAACTGGCTTCGCTTCTTCGAGAAAAACCTTCCGTAAAAACGACCACATCCCTCTAACCGAGAGTCCCCTGTCCCGAATCCAGATGTGACAGTAGCCGACACTTGGGAAAAAAAGAGAGGGACGACAAGGTGCCCGAGTCTCAGAGGCACTACCGACGATACAGCGTCAACTTCCGACACTTTGGAGTTCTTCGATGTCCGTCATCTTCCGGTAGTCTCTCGGCGTGAGGCCGGTCCCAGTGAGGAAGAATCGGGTGAAAAGGCTCCCCTTCTCGAATCCGACCATGCGTCCAATGCGGGAGACCGATAGCTGGGTGGTCAGTAACAGTTCTTTCGCTCGTGCAAGTCGAACACGTCGAATTTCTTCCCCGGGAGGGTGTCCCACGATCTCGACAAACTTGCGTTCGAGTGTCTTTCGGCTGACATGAAGCGTGTCAACCAGATCATGTACGGTAATCCCCTGACAGGCTTTCTCTCGAATGAGCTGAATGATCCGGTTGAAGTCCCTGTCGCGGTGCGGTCGCTCAACAGTAGATCCGCGAACAACCAAATCGACGACTGGAATCGCCGTATCCTGCGGGATATCCGACTCGCCACGAATGAGACGATGGAGGAGCGACATTGCTTCCCAACCAATTTTGACACTCGGAATCACAATACTGGAAATGGGAATGCAACAGTCCGTCGCGATGCTGAAATCGCCGACCCCGAGGACTGCGACATCTTGCGGAACTTTAAGCCCGAGTTTGAGACAAACTGCAATGATCGCAGATGCTGTGGCATCGTTCTGGCAGAGGACAGCGAGTGGTTTCCTCGCTTTGCAAAGCTCCTTGCCCAGATGAGGATCGACCTTCAAAATCGGGTCTGCATCTTCAATCAGTGCATCACAGATCGACTGAATCTTCCAGTTTTTTAAGGAATATCCCCGCTTCGCCAACTCCTCTCGAAACGCTTCCGCTCGATACGTATTCCCGATTGATGGGCCGTACCCAACGTAGGCAAATCGTTCATGTCCTAGCGCCAGAAAGTGATCGGCAGCAACCTTTGCAATACTGGCGGCATCGCTGTGAACGGAAGGCGGAAAGCATCCCAGACGGTCTGCAGACGTGTTGACGACTGGAACATTCCCTCGAATGAGCCACTCTTCCATTCCTGGCTGTCGCCCGACGAAGGTGATCACTCCATTGCATCGGCTGGTCCACGGGGGAGGAGACTGCTTCTTTTCCAGATCGTCCAGGTCTCCCGGAGAATAACGAAAATCCCGAATCAGGTACGGGCCGTGCTCCTTTTGAAACTTCAGTACTCCATCAACGATCTGGTGAAAATTACTGATGTAATTTGGGAGATAGATCGCAATCCGACAAGGAGTTTTCATGTCCCCCGGGTTTGATCTGCCATTCTCTCGACTGCCTCTCACCAAAACCGTCAGCACTCCAGAATTCAAAAGACAAAACCTGACGACCGGATCCATGGGCAAACAGCGCTGCAATCCGGCAGTGCAGCTAGGGGGATCGAATCCTCAAGGATTCTGCGTTGAGAAGCTCGCGGTCAATCGGAACCAGAACAGATGATCGAATTCCCCAAACTGACCGAACTCATCAGAGCCCTAACCGTGGATCTTCGTCGGAAAATGGAGATGACACCCCAATGAGAACTCCCCGAATGATCCATCAACAGGGCAAAGTATATCGTAGACGACGGAACGTTCAAGGACGGAACTGCACGTCCCCATCATCCGGAGTCCTTGGCAGCTTGAACTCTTAGCGAATCCACGAGAGCAACGACAACAGGGTTCGGTTCGCGCCCAAAATCTGGATGCTCATCAGCCCTGGATCGGGCGCCCTTTTTACCATTCGCCGACGGGGACCTTGTCTCGACGTCCGCCCAGGTTTTGATAGGTCCGCATGTCAATATTCTGATTTGCAAAGTGAACAGACCCATCACACATCATGATATGGGCTCCGCCCGGATGTTTTGATTTAAATGCATGGGCGGTTCCCAGCGAATTGAAGTTTCGACAGGTCGCCACGTCCGTCGAATAACCTGGATCGTCGGGGCAAGTCTTCGCATTAATTCCCCCGGTTGTTCCAAACCAGAGGGCATTCGAATGACTCCATCCATTTTGCGAATGCTGCGCGCAGTAGGGAAGCATTTCCCCCATCGCAATCGTATTCGTCGTCCCGTCAAAAATCTGAGAGACGGACGCACTCCAGACCTGCTTCCCAAAGGCGCCGGAGATATTCCACCCTTTCTTGACGTAATTTGATCCATCTCGATTGTCGCCGTTAGTCGAATCGCCATTCTTGTTGATGATGTCGTAGCCGGCGCCACAGACGCTAAAGTTTTGTGCCCCCATGCTGAACGCGTAATTACTTGTAGCACGTTCGGGAGGCGTGAGGCTTTGAGTGTTGTATCCCTGCGACAAAATGGCAGGAGATGGATCACTGGGACAGCGATAGGCAGGAATCACCTGCTGACAAATCAGTTTTGTCGTTCCGGCAAGGACCTGAAGGTCCAGATGTTGACCACCGGGGTAATTAAAATCGATGCTGTTGTAAAGAGGCGCTTGGTCAATGAAGGGGAGGATAAACACCAGGCCACTTGCTCGATTGAAGGCCCAGTTCAGATTGTTGTGAGCCATTCCCGTCGGAGGAAACTGCTTGTGAATCTCGTGGTAGTTGTGAATTGCCAGACCAAGCTGTTTGAGATTGTTTTTGCACTGAGAACGCCTGGCCGCTTCTCGCGCCTGCTGGACTGCAGGAAGAAGCAGTGCAATTAAAACTGCAATAATTGCAATAACAACAAGTAATTCAATCAGCGTAAACCCACGAATTCGACCATTCATGGCCAACTCCATTGCAAATCGTTAATACAAACAACAGAAACATTGATAAATGTCAAATCACATACGACATTGCAATCAATCCGGGTTTCCCTGGAGGTCAATAACAATATCAGTCTTCCCCTCATTCGGAACAGTGACGGTGAGGCCACTTGTTTGAATTGTTGCATATTTCTCCGGAATCAATCGCTCTCGAGGAGCATACTCATCCTTTGGATCCGGAGGACCGATTTTTTCAATCGTGACCTGATGAGTGCCCGGTAGAACCCCGGGGTTATCTCCATTCGTCTCCATAACAAACTCGCCAGCATCGTTGGAGAACCCTGATGCAGCGGGACCTTTTTCCGGATAAAACCGAATACTTGCGCCAGCAAGTGGCTGGCCGTTGAACAGAATCTTTCCCTTTGCAGGAACCGTTCCAATTCGTTCAGCCCCTCCGCAGCCACTAACAAGCACAACCGCAGCCAACAAGAGACCAAGATAACAACCAATTGATAACTTCATACGGGTTCACTCATTCACTCAAGGTGACTCTTGAACGTGCGATCACATCTGTCGATCCAGTTCATCCGATTTCATCCAAAACTGGTTATTTCCCCAACTCGAAGTCATGAGTTCCGTTCTTCCGAGGAAGTTCCACTTCGACAGAATGAGGCGGCCCAACTGGATTTCCTAGCTCCTGTGAAGGATCGGTGGGTTTTCCATCAAACACTTCGATTCTGGCCTTGTAAGGCCCACCAACAATTCCGTTTCTCTTGTCCGTGGAGTATTTCCCGTCCCGCACAGTCAGAAGCACCCAAGGCCCCTGGTTTCCCTTGGAAGCATCCGGAACGAGTTCAATGGTGCCTGCCGGAATGGGCTCTCCGTTAACCGTAACCTTGCCTGTTAGTTGAAATAGTTCCGGGCCCTGCACCTTTGTTCCGCACCCCTGGACTGACAGGGAAAACATCACCATTCCCATCACAAGGAGGCCCAATTTCGAGTCATGATTACGAAAACGAATCATGAGAGATAACCCTTGCTAAAGCCGTAATTCTGCTTCATCTAAACCGAATTGACGCCTGTCAACCCTGCAAACTCACCGCGATGATTATGGGGCAAATCCAGATGTCGGAAGTCCATCTGCGCGATTTGCGAGCTGCGTATAAACGCTGGTATCGATATTTTCGCTGACAAAATGCACAGACCCGTCACCCATCAGAAACATGCATCCTCCCGTGTGATAGCTCCCAAACCGATCCGTTGATTTCGCGCCTCCAATCATGTTGGCACCCTGATCGAGAGGATTACCATCGGCAATGTAGTTAATCGGGAAGACTGCTGACGCAAGTACGGAAATAAACGTATCGTTTGATCCAGCCGCCTGTGAACGCGCCGCAGACGCCCATGTCTGTGTTTCACAGCAATTCTGTGGCGAATTCATGTACTTGGACTCACCCACCAGGAAGACATTCGACGTTCCATCACTCATCTGGTTGAGAGAGATCTTCGAATTCATAAACATGGCCCCAGTATTAAAATGCGCCCCCCCATCATTGCGGGGACGACACGGATAACCTGCCCCTTCAGCAGCATCCGTCGGCCGATCTCCCCCTCCCGTGACACCGAAATAATTACTGGCGGGCCACTCTTGTGCCACGGGATCACTGGGGCATTTCATTGCCGGCAGTTCAACAACCTGATTGGGGCTGTTCACATTCACTGGACAGCTGGTGCCCGGCGCCAATGAATCATTAAACCCCCAATAAAATGGCTCAGAAAAATCAAACTTGTTATAAAGTGGAGCCTGATCCAGCATTGGCAGGATCATGACAACCCAGTTTGCTCGTCCGTTTTGACATTGATTCCCCGGACCGATGGGCTTACAGATTGCACTCGAAATGGTATTGACAATGTTTCCGGGCGGGAATGTCCGAAATGTGTCGTGATAATTATGAAGTGCCAAACCAATCTGCTTCATGTTATTCCGACACGTCGACCGGCGGGCGGCTTCCCGCGCCTGCTGGACAGCAGGAAGTAAAAGTGCAATCAACACTGCAATAATCGCAATGACCACCAGAAGTTCAATCAGGGTAAACCCTGTAGCACGCGGTTTACTGGAGCGGTGAATCAGCATAATACACATCCAAAAATTCAGAAAATAAGGTGACCTGGCAGAACTCTCAATAAATGAACAGCGCACGGATTCGACGTCCTTTGACGCCGTCCGCGAAGATCGATGTGCGAAATTGATTAACGAAAGAGGGACCGTCTCGCCGCGACGAGATTCTTCACAACTTCGATCAGGTAGTCAGTTGGATTCACCCTGTACCAAGTACCGGGAATATATTATCAGCGACGCAGAACTCCACTGCTGAAACTAGCAGTGAAAAACAGCGGCGAATCACTTCTGCTTTGTGAAAGTCGAAAGTCTGCTTTTTGTGCGAATCAGAAAGAGTATGAGTGGAGAAATCGCGTGATCACAGCATAGCTTGATCACTTCAATTTAAGATAACACTCTTAAGATAACACTCGGCCCATTTGAGTTCAATAGAAAAAATTCACTTTTTGCGACACAAGTCAAAACTGGCTGATGGGACACAAAACAGGAATGGCCGAGTCGTCGCATACGACAATGTGAAATGAGAGCGGTTTCTGCTTGTGTCAGTTTGCCTCCAACTTGCTTGAATGCCCGTTGTTCCCGGGGGAGACGAGCTTGCTGCACGGGATTTATCAGACATCCCTGGCAAGGAGAAGGAATGGATGCCGACGCTCCGCCATAAAGAATCGACTGTCGACTGACATTCACCTTCAGAAAAGAAACCTGTGCGAGGGCGGATCTGCGAATGTTTGGCGCTTCAAAGGCAAAGACTCTCTGCTCGAGCGACAAATGACCGCAACACTCCCCCGAGACAGGGGCTAACGAACCTTCAATTGCCGACCTCGTCTGCCATTCAGAAAAAACACATCCATTCCAGTGGTTAGCGATCTCCCCACCGCCAATGGATTTTAAACCCTATCAGGTGGGGCTGAAGTGCTCATTCCGTTCATCACTGCGATAGCTGAGATCGCTACGCAGTGAACGTCAAAGCAGGCGAATGCCCCGGCACCAGTCAGCCGCTTATGATCAGTGACTGACTATTCCGGATTTCGCCGGGTAAGAAAGAGGGGGCTACGAACTAGAGCCACTACCAGATCGCCAAATCGCCCCTCCTGATTTTTGGCGACGTTGCGAAGGTCTCGCAGGACACATTCATCCGACGACTGAATCGGACGCCCCAAGGCATAGATGACAAGATGATTGATGAAGGTCCGGGCAAATCGGTCCTCATTCTCAAGCAGAACCGTTTTGAAGTCATCGACATTGGCAATCTTCCGGCCATCCGGCAGCTCCCCGCTGGGGTCAATTGCGTGTCCATTCTCCTGATCACGCCATCGCCCAAGGGCGTCATAGTTTTCGAGCGCGAATCCAAGCGGATCGATCCTCCCATGACATCCCGAGCACTCCACCTTCTCGCGATGTTGTTCAAGCCGTTCGCGAAGGGTCAGCATCTTGACCTCCTCATTGTCGGCAGGAAGGGCGGGAACATCCGGCGGCGGCGGGGGCGGCGCATCGCCGAGTATTCGGCCAGCGATATAGTTACCACGACGGGGGATATTTGTCCGGTCGGGATCTGCCTGAAGCATTAGCACGGCTGCGGAGGTGAGAATCCCGCCACGTCGACGATCTGGCAACTCGACACGCTGAAAATCAGTTCCCGTGACATTCGGGATGCCATACCACTCGGCCAGACGTTGATCAACATAGATATAATTGGAATCGATCAACTCACGAATAGGGCGATTTTCGCTGACAATGCCCTGTAGAAAAAGCTCCGTTTCCAGATTCATGGAGTTTCGCAGATCCCCATTGAATTCGGGGAAAATCTGTGAATCCGGCTGGTGTGTCTTCAGCCGGTTCAATTCGAGCCACTGGCCGAAAAAGTTGCGAACCAGCTCAATGCTCTTTTCATCGCGCAGCATCCGACGGGTCTGCTGATCGAGGATTTCAGGCTCACTCAGTTTTCCGGAAGCCGCAAGTTCGAGCAGTTCGTCATCTGGTGGACCGGACCAAAGGAAATAACTTAATCGTGAAGCGAGTTCATAGTCATCGATCGGGTATGGCTCGACTTCATCTGGTCGATTGGCTTCCAGCCGAATCAGAAAACGGGGCGAAGACAGAATAGCTGTCAGCAGGTGCCCCAACGATTGTTGCGGGGAATCTCCTCGTTCGACGGCCAGATCATAGACTTCCATGAGCCGTTCAACGTACGCCGGTTCTACCGGCCTGCGAAACGCTCGTGTCGCAAATCGCTCGGTGATCGCTTGCGCGGTCTGGCGATGAGACTCCCCCGGAGTGAACCCTGCGGGCAGGAGAACTTCCGGCCAGCCGTTCACTTGTGGCGTCTGTTTCAACAAACACTCGGTGATTTCAGTCGCTGCCTTATGGTACTGCTCCACCTGCGTCGGCGAGAACGACAGAGCTGCCCCAATATTGTCGAATCCGTAGCTGGTCGGATCAGGCGGAAACGTGTCTGCTGGGGAAATATTGAGTCCCGTCAGCTGGCGGATTGTGTTGTTGTATTCCGTATTGTTGAGACGGCGAATCGGAGCGGGTCCGGGATCCTGAACCGATGAACAATCGACTTCACCCAGCAACTGGGTCAGGAAGTCGACCATGATTTTGCGTTCTTCTTCGGTCGGCTGTTTTGCCTTGGGAGGGGGCATCAGTTCGGCTTCAATGACTCCCTGTGCCGTTTCCCAGACATCGCGATGCTCCATGATCAGACGGGGATTGACGTCCCGAGCGAGATTGACGTCCCCTTTCGTCTGATTCTCGTTGTGACATCCATAGCAGTATCTTGCCACCAGCCCGGCGACATTCCGATCCCACGACAGAGGATCGAGATGCTTATTCAGCTGTGCAGTGGCTTCACACGCCGGACCGAACACTTCAAAGCAGAGAAGGCCCGCGACCAACAGATGCTGGCAACGAAATTCGAGTTTCATGAGAAGGTGCCTCAGGAGAGATTGCCGAGCAATCCGGTGCTGTCGCCGAATTGAGTCTTCGCAACCCCAACTCGCTGCAACATCTCAAGGTAAAGATTGCAGAGCGGAGTCTTCCCATAAGCGAGGTGACGCCCTCCTTTGATGGTCCCTCCACCGCCTCCAACCAGAAGAATCGGTAAATCATCGTGGTTGTGCCGGTTGCCGTCGCTGATTCCCGAGCCGTAGCAGAAGACCACGTTATCCAGGAGAGTTGTTCCCCCTTCGTCGATCTGCGACATGCGTTGCAGCATCCGGGAAAACAGCTCCATGTGATGAACGTTGATTCGGGTAATCGCCTCATGTTTTTCGGCTTCACCCTGATGATGTGAATTGGAATGATGTGAACCGGTCACATCGATTTCACGATAGGATCTCCCGGACTTCTCATACGAAAACATGAAGCTGGCAACCCGGGTCGAGTCGGTCTGAAATGCCAGGGTGAGCAGATCCAGCATCAGATTGACATGGTCGGCATAGACCGATGGAATCCCTTTTCCGTCTGGAAGAAGAAGGGGTGGCAGCTCTCGTCCTTGCTCATCGAAATTCGCTTCGTCGGTGTGGGCATCCTGATGATGCGAATGGGCATCCTGACTTGCGAGAGCAATTCGCCGTTCAATGCTGTAAAGCCCTTCGAGATATTCTTCCAGCTTTCGACGGTCGTTATATCCCAGATTGCGCTGAAGGGATCGCGCATCGTCTCGAACGAGATCGAGCAACTTCCCCTGAACCGGGTCTGCCGGAGCAGTCGATTTCTGAGCTTGTTGGCTCCAGTCTTTCTGCCGTGGAGGTTTGCCTTGAAAGAGACGTTCGTAGAGATCCTTCGGATTCATCTCCAGCGGAGCGGGATTCGTCCTCGACCGCCACGAAATATTGGACATATACGTCCCGCTATACCCGTGGTCCCCGCGGTAGGCAACCTCAATGCCGAGTGCAAGGGAATCGACCGGCGTCTCCAGCCCGATCTCTTTCGCTGCAACCTGATCAACAGAAATCCCTCCGACCTCCGGAATCTCTGAGTGCTTGCATTTGTGGCCAACAAGGAAGCCTCCGCCAGACGGCTCGTGCGCTGCAGTTTTTCCCTTGCAGTGATCCGCAGCAAGGTCACTGAGAACGAGCACCTTGTCCTTGACCGGCTCCAGCGGCTTCAGAATACGGGGAAGCTCCTTGAGTTCGCCCGTCTCCTTCGGCTTCCAGTTCGGCATGTGAACGCCATTGGGAACGTAGAAAAACCCCAGGCGGACAGGAGGGCGGGCGGGCTCTGCCCCGAACAGGGAAACATCCGACATTGCCTCCAGCCACGGGAGTGCAACGGCGGCTCCCCTTCCACGTAGCATCGTCCGGCGGGAGAGAAGCCAAGGCTTGGGCATGTGTCACCTTGAGGTCTGGAGGGAAGGAGCGAACGTCGAAAGGACCGACGTCAACGGCGGGCACACAGGATATCGGAAGGATATCAGATTCATCGTCGGTAAATCCACCTGTACTTATGGAAACCGATCAAAAAACATCAAAGCGGTCCAACACATACGGCATTTTCCACTTTTTTGCGAACCAGCACGGCCTCGCTTCTGTCCGCAATGGGCCGGTCTCTCCTTGCGAAAAAACAGAGCGAATTAGACACTGTCAGGATTTCACCGAATGTCTGCATTCAGCGGTGCCTCCCTTTCCGCAGCCTCCGGTGGATCGGTTGAGGGCAAAAGAGATCAACGACGGGCAGCATTGAGGTTCGGAATTTCTCATGGATGGTGAAGCGAGTTGTCCAGAATCAGACTCTAACGCTCCTGCAGGGTCGCTGAAGGAGCTTCTTCATGTCGCATTCCCTCTGGTCATCAGCGCAGGCTCATTGTCGCTGATGAATGTGGTCGATCGTGTTTACATCGCCAGACTCAGCGTTGATGCGCTCGCCGCATCCATGCCAGCAGTGATGGTGAACTGGACGATGATCAGCCTGTTTTTCGGGATTGCCGGATATACAAATGCGTTCGTCTCCCAGTACGAAGGGGCCGGACGGAAGGACCGGGTCGCCTCGGCCGTCTGGCAGGGGCTGTTCATCTCGGTGATTGCCGGCCTGCTGCTTCAACCAACAGGTCTGATTTCTCACCATATTTTCGCACTCATGGGGCATGATCCCCATGTGGTCGAACTTGAGGCGGAGTACTTCAACTGGTTGCTCCCTGTTGCGCTCCCGATTCTGAGCAACAATGTCCTGGGGGCTTTTTTCACAGCCCGAAAACGCTCCGCAGTCGTTATGCGGGTGAACCTGATCATGACGGTGTGCAATCTGGTGCTCTGCCCGCTGTTGATCTTTGGCTGGGGACGTTTTGCTGGAATTGGAATTCGCGGGGCGGCACTCTCTACCGTGATTGCCGAGTTTCTTGGGACAGGTCTCCTCATCTCGAACCTGATTTCAGAGGCCCGTCGTCACAATTATCCGTTCCGCGAGACATTCCGGTTTGATTCCGTTCTCTTCCTCCGGAACCTGCGATACGGTTTCCCGAATGGGATCCAGATGCTGCTGGAAGTCGGCTCGTTTACCCTGTTTCTGGCATTAATTGGTCAACTCGGAACCAATGAACAGGCTGCAACAAATCTTGCCTTCACCCTCAATGCCGTCGCCTTCATTCCGATGATGGGGATGGGAACCGCCGTCATGATTCTGGTGGGACACCGGATCGGAGAAGGACGGGCTCAACTAGGGGCCAGGACCGTCTGGAAAGGGTTTCTGATTTCGGCCGGATACATGCTCCTTTTTGCCGGCATCTATCTTTCCCTCCCGGAACTGATCCTGTCCCCCTTCATGCATGGCGACGAGAAGTCCCAGTTCGAGGAGTTGAAGCCGATTGTGGTGACCCTGCTCCGGTTTGTAGCCCTGTATACGTTTTTCGATGCGATGGCCATCATCTTTGGATCAGCAGTACGCGGGGCCGGGGACACGTTGTTCTCGCTGATCTTCTCCACTCTTGCCGGCTGGGTCTGCATGGTGGTCCCGACACTCTGGGTGGTAAGAAATGGTGGAGACCTTTACGACTGCTGGGCCATTATCACCGCCACTGTCATCATCATGGGGATCGGGTTTCTCTTCCGGTTTGTCCAAGGGAAGTGGACGAAGATGCGCGTCATTGAATTAGACCCATTGCAGAATCTGCCATGATGCTTCATGGAAGAACATTGGCCTGCTGATCGTTCAACACGATCGACGTCATGCCTCAGCGAATTCAATCGCTAAGGAATTTCACACCCCAGCTGCCGCACGAAAATTCTTCATCGGTCCATTGAATTTCAGAGAATCCTTTGTAGGATCAATCGCGACTTGGGTGCCCGAGAGATCGTGTCTTTCGGGAGAATAGGGAAGACGGTGCAAGTCCGTCGCGGTCCCGCCGCTGTAACCGGGGACACTCGCCACACAGGCCACTGGAATCCAACTGGAATCCGGGAAGGCGTGGCGATGTGGATGATCCGGAAGCCAGAAGACCTGCCCAGAAGTCGATCATTTTGTACCGGTCCCTTCGTGGTCAAAGGGGGCTGAAGGCTGTCGCGCGTGATGTGTCGCGCCGATCTCAACTGCACCTGCGCCCAGCACGAGTGTGCCGGGTTGACTATCTCTGCCAGTTGCTGCTTTCTCCCTTCACGAAGTCGCCACCGGATCGTCTCTGGATCACCCAGAGACCTGACAACGAGGAATTGTCATGGCAACCCGCTTCGTGACTCCAGCGCTGGAGTCTTTCCCACAGTGCGCACACTCCGCTCACCCGATGCGAATCCGACGCTCCGGATTCACCCTGATCGAGCTGCTGGTAGTCATTGCGATCATCGCAGTCCTGATTGCGTTACTTCTTCCCGCGGTCCAGCAGGCACGCGAGGCAGCACGACGAACGCAATGCAAGAACAACCTGAAGCAGATTGGACTGGCGTTTCATAATTATCACGACACGTTCCGCCTGTTTCATCGCGGCGGACCAAATGGAACGATTACGCTCAGCAATTCAACAAACGCCCCCATTCTGGCCCGAAAGATGATCAGCTGGTCTACCGCGTTACTGCCCTATGTCGATCAGGCGACCCTCTACAACAAATATGACCACGCAAGGTGGTTCTTTGAATCCCCCAACGACGTATTAACCTCGACGCCACTCTCTGTGTTTCAGTGCCCTTCGAATCCAAACGCCAGCCAGAAACGCGAATTTGAAGGGGCCGCATTCGGGCGAACGGACTATAGCGGACTTTATCATGCAGCACTTGGGAACGACGCCTTTCCCCCCAGCCAGAAATATCCCTCCCCAAATGGAATTATGAATGGGGCTACGTTTTCCCCCCGTGGAACCTGGGATCCGGATGCCAGAAACGTTTCAATCCGGGACATCACGGATGGATTATCAAATACGATCGTTATTGGAGAGGCTCCGAACTCGCAACATGGATTGTGGGGCGGACACAAAAATTTCTTTACACAGCAGGCAAACATTAACGCCCGATACACGATCGCCGGGGCGACACCTTACCTCGTCTGCGACGTGAATCAGTGGACGCCCGGTGTCGAAATCGGAGATCTCGGATGTAACTACGGTCAGTCTCTTCACAGCTACCATACGGGAGGGGCTCAACTCTGCATGGGGGACGGTTCTGTCCGGTTTGTCGGAGAAAACATCAGTTTTGATGTCATCCAGGCGCTGGTGACTTATGCGGATGGCGACGTGGTTCCTGAGTTTTAAATCTGGATCGTCACGACATTTTTTCTCTGGAGGAGATCATGACAAACCGCTTGTCGCTATGTCTGATCATGCTGCTATGGGGCTGTCATTCACAACCTCCATTATCAGATGAGGCATTGCTGGAACGGTACGAATCCAGCCAGACTGAGCATGACGACATCATGAAATGTCTGAAATCCGATGACCTAGGGGAAATTCATCGCGGATTGAATCGGATTCAAAAGAATCCCGCATCATTTCCACTGTACCGGGCCGAGGTGATTCGCCTCAACAAAGAGTCATCAGACCCGGCCGTTGTTAAGGCAACGACGCAAATCCTTGATCGACATTAACGATGGTTGAGGATTCCCCAATGATGAGTTGATTCTCATGAACCGGGCATGGGAATCAACTCACCTTCTCCCAAAATCGAATCCTTCGGCAGATTCGCTCGACAAGAGAGACAACTCAGCGAATCTGACGACGGGACGTTCAATCCATTTGCCCCTTCACGCAAAGCTGACAAGGAATCCTCCAATGCGTCGTTTCATATTCATTTGTGGGCTGATGTTCTCTGCATTAATGATGACTGACCATAAAGTCATCGGTGATGAGAAAAGCCCCAAGGACCGTGACTTCCAGATCGTCATCGATTCGGTGACGCGCTACATCTTTAAAGCCCGTCCCGATGCAAAACTGCCGTTACGCAATCCCAAGACGGGCAAGGAGACGATCACCCGTGCGTTCTGCTGCGAAAAATGTGCGGTCTGTGATCGCTGGAAGCCTGTCCCCATTGACGCGGAACCTCAAGAGGCGCCAGAGAAGTTTCATTGTCCCATTCACAAGGAGATGATGAAACCCACCGGTCCAATTCCCAATGATCTCAGATTCATTGATTGACGAAGTATTTTGAAGGTTGAGCACGATCCGGGCCGTTGTGGTGTAGGCAGATTGGCGAATGAAACGGAAACACCGAACTGCGAAGAATGCGACTGCGTACGTTCCGGCCCTTTCATGAAGCACGGTTCGGATCACAGTAACCGGTTTTCGCTTTGGGAAATGGATATGATGAAGAGTCGTTTCCTTGCGCCGATATGGATCAACGAAAAGCTCACTCCATCGAACAATGAGGCGAACAATGATCCGGTTGAAACGTGCCTATGATCCCCCTTCCCGGCAGGATGGCCTGCGAATTCTGGTCGAGCGACTCTGGCCACGTGGAGTGAGCAAAGAAGCGGCGGCAATCGATCTTTGGGTAAAGGATCTTGCCCCCAGTACGGAACTCCGAAAATGGTTCCATCATGATCTGACACGATGGGAACAGTTTCGGCAGAGATACATCGAGGAGCTTCAGGAGAAAGAGGATTCCATCAATCTACTTAAAGACCAGATTGCTCAGGGAACAGTCACGTTCATCTACGCAGCCAGCGATCAACGACGAAACAGTGCAATTGTTCTGAAGGAATATCTGGAAAAGCAGAAAGGTTGAAACTCCCAGCGTCTGACAATTTGTCATCGAACAATCGCCATCTCAAGCGTTCTTGCCTCCCCATTGAGATCCTCCCGTCTGCCACATTTTGCAGCGATACTTCACCTCACCGTCCCGGCCCCCTCACTCTCATTCAACTGAATCTTCGGCCATAAAATCAGCACACCGATACAACCGGCAATCAGCGAAGCGATGAAAATCGCGATCTTCGCCGCAGCATGGTCGTCGGCATTTGCAAACGCCATATCGGCAATGAACAGGGACATCGTGAATCCGATTCCCCCGAGAGCCCCTGCTCCGCAGAGTTGCCGCCAGGAGTAAGCTGCCGGCTTCATCGCGATTCCAAGTTTCACTGCAAGCCATGCAGCAATGACAAGCCCCAATGGCTTTCCTACCACCAGCCCGGTGACGATGGCAGCCATCAAGCGTACGTGTCCTTCAAACACCGACATCGACCAAGCGACTCCGGCATTGGCAAGAGCGAAAACAGGCAAAACGAAGTAACTCGACCATGGTTCCACAACCCGAAGAAGTTTGTCGACCGGTGACTCGATCCGGGAATGAATCGCATCTAGCGTCTCGAGAGTCGCCACAGACGGAGAGGAATTCGAGGAGTTATCCTTGGACTCCTCTTCCCGATGAACCAGCGTCATCGCCTGAGCTAAGAGAGCGGGGAGCTTCGCCTGAGGTCGCGCAGGGATCAAAACTGCCATCACCACCCCTGCCAATGTCGCATGCAGACCCGCCTCATGAAGAAAGAACCAGAGAACGACCCCGCAAATGAAATAAGGCAGCGCACGGTAAACTCCCGCCCAGTTCATCAGGGCAACAAAACCGGTCAAAACCGCCCCGGCTATGAGGAAGCTGACATTCAAGGCGCCAGAGTAAAAGAACGCGATCACTAAAATCGCCACGATATCATCGATAATGACCGCGGCTGTTAAAAATACACGCAATTCAATAGGAACACGTTCTCGGAGTAACACAATCATCGCGACCGCAAACGCGGTGTCTGTCCCAATTGGAATCCCCCATCCGTTCCGTAATTCGGCCGGCGCGATTGCCGCATAGAGCACTGCTGGTAAAACAATTCCTCCTAGCGCAGCGAGTACCGGGAGGGCTCCAGCCCGAAAACTGGAGAGGTGGCCGACCGTAAACTCCCGTTTAATTTCAAGGCCAACCACAAAGAAGAAAACGGATAACAGACCATGATTGATCCAGTGAAGTAGCGAATGGGTGAATTCTTGTGAGCCGAATTTCAAGCCCAAGGGAGTCTGCCACCACTTGGCAACGGCAGGTCCATAAGGGGAATTACTCAGGATCAATGCGGCCAACGTCGCCAGCCCTAACAGGACCCCGGAAGATGGTCCCCATTGGACAAACTGGAATGCAGCCGACTGAATGCGATGCCCCAGCGTTCCGAGCATCGCATCGGCAAGCGAACTTTCATCCCAGGCCCCATCATACCGTTGACCACTGATATAGAATGCGGGAGTTGCAGGTGCTCCACTCTCCCGAGCACTCTGGATGTCCTCTTCAACTCGCTTTTCTGCAGCGGCAACCATCTCCGGCGGGGCTTCAGCGAGCGTCGGAATCCCAAAGTCCCGAGCAATCTGATCAAGATCACTCAACGACATCGCCGGCCCTTTGTCCATGATCGCTTCATGGATCTCCCAGAATTTTCCGGTCAGCCTGCCTGCATACTCTGCAAAAACTGCGGCCTGTCTGGATTTTTGAATTTCGCTTCGGGGCAGATGGCGAAAGACATAGCACATCCGGTTGCCAAAGCGACTTCGCAATCGTTCAATCACTTCGTGGACCGCGTAACATCGAGCACACCCGTAGCTCCCATATTCAACAAGCATCATCTCGGCATCTGCCGGTCCAGCGAGGTGATCCTGTTCAAGATTGACGGGCGGCGTCAGCATCGTACTTTCTTTCTCCTCTGTTGCGGGTCAGGCTCAGGGTGATTCCGAGAACACTTGAAACTTCACTTCCGAAAACTCGATGAAAAAGAGATGCACTAACAACGACTGATCCGATTCCGTGCATAAAAAATCGGTTCGTGTTAAACACGGACCGTGGCATTGTGTCCTTAGTCTTTGCTCCCGACTTACTCATCATTGACGCTGATTGACAAAGCTCAACCCGAAAATCAGACGGTTCCTGCATTTCAGAACACAATTCCCATCACTCATGCGGGGAAGTCGACAAAAGAGGACTTTTCAGGTTAAGGAGGCCAGTCCAATCTCTCAGGTCGCATCAGGAATTCCAGACCAGGACTGGAGTTCTTCGAATGAATTTGAGATCGAAGAGACCAGCAGACGAAGTTGCGCCTGCGGTGAATTGCATAGCGAGTTTCGGTGAATAGCGATCTTCTTCCCGTCTCATTCCCCAACGTCGAATCAAGACACTTTTTCTCGAAGAAAAACTCCAGACTACTGAGCCGACCCGCAAGGAACTCGGATTCTCGCCCCTCCCAAAGTGAGACCAGCATTCATCCGCACATCATCATTGCCCGGACGTATTCGAAGGATGTCGCATAGCAGCATCGTCACAAGCGATACGGGGAGGCCAGAATCGATGCATGCGAGGTCACGCCACAAGGATCTTGCCGTCGTTTCGTTCTGTGATTCGCACGGGAGTATCAACCAGCGAAGTCTCTTTTGTCTTCGCCTGCGCTAACGATTGCCGTACACATCAGCACGATTGAGTTGCCTCTATGCGACGAGGCACCGCTCCGGAACTATTCAAACAGTGTTCTCGGTCCTGGATAGATGACATTGTCTCCCTGAACCCGTGCTTCCGGGGTGAGCTGATGCTGCCGGACCTCACCGGATGGGAAGATATGCCAGACCACATACCCATGAGCTGTCAGATAATCACTGACCAGTCGCCGGTGACACTGCCAGAACATGCTTTCTGAACAGAGATAGGAACAACGCTTTTTCTCTGCAATGTCCAGGAGCTGCCGAATTCCTCGCTGAAACAATGCGGTCTGCATATAGTCGGCGTAATTGTGGAAACTGGCATTTGTCAATCCGGCGTTCACAGAGGAGGAGATCGACGTCTGTTTCGGCCTCCGCCCTCCCAGTAGCTCCAGCCAGTCATATTCAATGCCTGAGTTTTTCAGTGACTGCGAAAGATTCTCCTGATTGAAATGCGGAAACTTCCGCGAGGTCGGGAATCGGCGAATGTCCGCAAGAGCCTCGATCTCATGCTTTTTCAATAAGTCGAGAAATCGTTCGATCTGATGATTGGAATGGCCAATCGTATAAAGTTCTGTTGCCATTCCTCATTCCCTACTTACTTCCCGAGGTGGCGAACAATCCACATCACACCAGTGAACAACAGACTTAACAGGATGCAGGTTGTGATCGGGAAGTAGAAGCGAAACTGCTCCCGCTCAATTGCAATGTCACCGGGCAGCTTTCCAAGCCAGGGGACCGTGGGAAACACCAGCCATCCCAGGCCGATCAAGGCAATCAATATTCCAGCGATGATCAATACCCATGCCGGATTCTGCATTTGCCCCTGCCTGACAGCTTAGAGTGAAGACGCGACTTCGGGTCGCCATGACGCAACCGCTTTTCTCTCTCGTTCTCCACTATTGTATGAAATTTCGTTGAATGTCGACTTCATAGCTCAAAACAAGTGGCAATTCGATCTGCTCCGTGCCACTCACGCCATTCACCTTGCCGATCTCGCAAATGATCTCCCCCATCATCTGAGCCCCCGATAGACGACGTCGTCGGACCATTCCTCTCCCACAATTCTTCCCGCCAAAAGAATGCCAGTCGTTGGATCTCGGTCAACTGAACGAACAAGTGGGAAGAGGCATGCCTTTTTTCAAAGTTTTCCGCCCACATTCGAACACTTCAGGCATTATTTATATGAACTCAATGCATTCTGACATCTCTGATCCACACACCATTCCCCATAAATCCAGAAGACATCAGACATTGCAATGCCCCAGAGATTCCCTGACTTCGAAACCCCCACCACAATAAATGGGCCTGCGAGAGATGCGGAATTTCTTCGTAATCTCGCTGCTACCTACCGGGATCTGTACGCCTGTGCCGTGTCGATTGTCGGCGACCGGAATGATGCGGAGGATGTCATTCAGGAAGTCTGCGTGGTCCTTTGGGAGAAATACGAGGAGTTCGAGCCGGGAACCAATTTTCGAAAATGGGCAATGACGGTCACCTTCAATTGTGCCCGCTCATTTGCCCGCAAACGAAGGCGGCAACGGGGGACCGGGTTTGGTGAAGAAGCCATCTCCCGCATTGTCCTCATGCGCACAGCAGCCAGTGAGCTACTTGAACTCCGTCGAGAACTCATCCGGGACTGCATTGACAAGATGAGCAGTTCCGATCGTCACTTTCTTTCGGATTGCTATCGCTCGTCCACATCACTGGTCGAACTGGCTGCCCGCAAAGGCAAAACAGTTTCATCAGTCTACTCGAAACTGAAACGACTGAAGCGGTCACTGGTGGAATGCGTTCAGCGGCATCTGGAACGAGGGGAACTGTAGATGGCGTTCCCTTCGAAGAATAACGACTCATCTCTCATCGCAGAGATGCAGTCGCTGATTGATGACCTGTTTCACGGCAGAATCGACAACGCGGGCATGGAACGAATCGAGTCCCTGATTGTTCAGGACCAGGCCTTACTTCAACTGTATATCGAGGAACTCGATCTTCACTGCGAACTGGTCGAGCAGGCCGATCAAAGGCCACCGGATGTCGCGGCAGTGTCAGGGATGAGACGCTACTCGGATTCTTGCGCTCTGAAGCAGAGTCGGCAAAAGTTGTGGATAAACCTGCTTCTCTCAATCGCTTCATTACTGGTTGCTGTCGGTTTGGGATGGGGGATCTACAGTGCCGTCATCGTCCCCTCCCCTGTAGGAACCGTCGCCAGCCTCTCTTCCGAGACCCAATCCTCTCCCACTCTTGCACTTGGACAGATTCTTCGTGCTGGACAGACGATCCACCTCAATCACGGCGTGGTCAGCATCCAGCTCAAGGATGTCATGGTAGATCTTGTTGGCCCGGTCACTGCCACACTCACCCGATCAACGCGACTGTCATTGAGACATGGAACTGTCATCTCAAGAGTAGAGACTGGTGGAAAAGGATTCTCTGTGATCACTCCGAATGGCGAAGTGGTTGATCTGGGGACAGAATTCCTGGTCCGCTATACGCCTTCCGAAGGGACGTACGTCAGCGTGCGCCGCGGCGAAGTTCATGCCAGATCAATCGATTGGCGAGGGACTCCAACGCAGGCCGTCGGGCTGACCACTGCCCGGGCCGCCAAGATCAGTCCTTCCTCGGAAACGGTTCAGGAAGTTGCCTTCTCTAAGGAAGAATACCAAAAGGTCGATCGTTCCAGAGGTGGTATTCGCCGCATTACAGGAGCAATCCGGACTCCCGACTCCATTCCAACCTCGCTGAAGAGTGAGCAACTGACAACGCCGAACCAAATGCTCATTATTCCCGAACGGCAGAACGTCGTTCTCGAAGAGCCCCTGACAGTCGAAACGCTTTCTGGAATCACCACGCTCACCAAGGGGTCCGTCATCAGCAGTTACCTCATTCATTATGACCCAACATCGGCGGTCAGATTTGCCCCCCGAGGCGGAGTGACGTTCTTCAACGAAATCAGTGCCATCGTCGTTTCGAATTCCGGACTGCGGTCCACAGACGCTCTCTTTGGGCTCCCGGAGACGATTTTCGAATCACGAGATTTTCGGGAACTGGAACTGGAGGAGGATGAAATCTTGCTATCCGACGACCGGAAGACAGTTTCATTTTATTGGGGAGTTTCCCCCCCCTATTACCTGGATCAGGCGCGGGTTCTCGTGCGTGAATCTTCACCACACCCCTGAAGGACTTAATCAAGTTAACCTCAATGTCATCTCGTACACCTTCCCTCCCCTTATCTGTGAGGACCGAAAATGAAACTCACCAACAGCAGAATGGGTCGTGGCGCATTTACGCTCATCGAACTTCTTGTCGTCATCGCCATTATTGCCGTCCTGATTGCGTTGCTGTTACCAGCCGTGCAGCAGGCTCGCGAAGCAGCCCGACGCTCGCAGTGTAAAAATCAGCTGAAGCAGATCGGGCTCGCCCTGCACAACTACCACGACGTGCACCGCGTCTTTCCTCCCGGGAATGTCGCACGAGGATTCGGGGGAAATGGGCATATGGCGTCAAATCGAACAGGACAGATGCCACCAACACACGGGGCCCCCTGGACGATCTTGATTTTACC
>CALLWY010000181.1 GCA_938015865.1 uncultured Planctomicrobium sp. | reverse complement strand
AGATGAATCCCCAAATCGCATTCTCTGCGACCTCGCGCCTCTCCGACTCTGCGTTTACTTCCCCCTGTCGCCATTGGAACCCAACGTAATGGAGGGACGGGGGCTACGTCCGGCGCGCCCCGTCCTAATTTCAGGCCGCCTTCACGGAAGGGGCTTGCCGGGCGAAATGAATCCAGTCCGTCACTTCTTCCAGATCGGGAACCTTGGATGATCGCAACAACCGCGTTCCCTCTTTAGAGTGAACAAACGGCTTGATCCGGGCATACAGTTCTGCCGGGGTCATGGACGCGAGCATCTCGGCATTGGTGATCTTACAGGTCACCAGCACCTGGACATCGTGCCCGCGCATCTGCGGGACGGTGCACATCATACGAGACTGATGCTGCCAGTCCGTCACTGTCTCCGCAGTCACTTCGCGGCGTTTGAGCCGTCGGGCGATCTCGACCGGCGATGCTTTCAGCAGCTGGGCCACAGTATGAATCCCGATGGCTTTCAACCGTTCCGCCATACGAGGCCCGATTGAAGGAGCATCCACAATGGGACTGTGGGTGAACAGATAGAACTTCCAGTTCTCGCTGTTTTGAATCTCGTGTTCCACGACACGACGATCGTCCCCGGTTCGAGGCGAAGACTCGCTGGTCATGAAACGATTGTTTGATCCACTCTGCTTCTTCGTCTGCATCGTCCGCAGGTTTGCTTTTCTGGTATCGGACCATTGCAGAGCGGCTTTCCATGTCCGGGCGTTCCGTCCCTGACGAATCCAGTATTCCACCTGCGACTGAGAAGGCCATTCCGGCTGTTGCAGCAACCAGGGAGTCGAATTCCCCAACGACTGCCGGGACCGAATCTGAGCAATTCGGCCAAAGAGTGACATGACGTCCGACTCTGCCAACTCCGCAGGAGAATGAACGCCGCACATGGCCAGCAGCTGGGCATCACGCCCCGTCAGGCCCGCTACGCAGACCAGTAACCGAGCCTCTGCTTTCCACATCCGCAGCGTTGCTGCCGAAATCTGGAGGGCATCCAGCGGCATCTCGGAATTGTCCGGATCGAGTTCGACAAGATCCCCGACCGTCCGAACCCCCAATGCTCCCAGACGCCGCGACATCTGTTCCCCCAGCGAGGGGATCAGCTTCACCGGACTGGAGGTCTGAAGCCAGTATGGCTCATCTGGCTGGAGCCGCTCCCGATCGGCAAAGACCGTTTCGGTTGTCACCGTCGCGGAACCTGAAGCAGTGCTTTCCGTCTGATTCACAGCTAAGTGGATTGCCGAATCGGGTTCGCTGACGGACTTGGCAGCGGGAACGGCGACAACCGTTTCCACTTTTGCCTTCCGGACAGGGAAAAGAGATCCCGACAGGCTCATTGCGGTGACCTGATGTCCGGAGAACATGTTGTACAGATGCTCCTGACACGTCAGGAAAATAACCTGTTGCGACTGGGCAAAGTCAACCAGAACTTCAATTGCCGCATTCATGCGGTCTTCATCGCTGTCCGTCAGGACTTCGTCCAGAACGAGAGGAAGGCAGATTCCACGCCGACGGAATTCATTGCAGAGTGCCAGTCGGAACGAGAGGACAGCCTGTTCGAGTGTCCCCCGGCTTAACGCCTGTGCGGGAAGTCCCTGTTCCCCACCATTCAGGACGAGCAGGGCCCCTTCTTTCTGATCCCAACGAAGACGGGAATAACGTCCCATCGTCATTCGTGCGAGATAGGCGGAAGCCTCCTTCAGAATAGGAGCAACAGATTCCACGTTGAGTTTCTGTTGCGTCCGTTGATACACCGTCTGAAGGAGTGTCAGCGACTGCCACTGTTCACGGGCATCGGCAAGTTGCTGTTCCACGACCGAAAATTCATGTCGAAGTGCCTGCGCCGAGCGATCGCTGGCGAGTTCGCGAGCAGCCAGTTCCAATTGTGCCAGTTCCACCC
>CALLWY010000180.1 GCA_938015865.1 uncultured Planctomicrobium sp. | reverse complement strand
CGGCAGCAGGCGCCCCAGCGGCCGCCTCATCAGCCCCTTCCTCCGAGGCCTTCAAAGATCGTCCCGACATCAAAGAGATGGTGGCGGCTGTCAAAGCGGCACATGAAGGAAAGCCTCCCGTCCTTCCCAAACCTGCTCCAGCACTTCCCAAACTCCCGGAGAAAGACAAAGGGGTCTCCCGCCGCTCGGCGATTCAGGGGATTGTTACCCTTCTGATGTCCCCCTTCATTGTCGCCTGGGTTGCAATGGGAGCCATCGCGGGGGCGTGGACGCTGGGAATCGCACGGTTCATGATGCCCAATATGGTTCTGGAACTTCCTTCGAAGTTCAAAGTTGGTCCCCCGTCCGATTTCCCTCCGGGAACCGTCTCGGAAAAATTCAAGGCCAGCCGCGGGGTCTATATTGTCCATTCCTCACAATACGATGGGCGAGACCTGATCTACGGACTCCTTTCCGTTTGTACTCACCTGGGATGCACTCCGAACTGGCTGGAAGGGGAACAGAAATTCAAGTGTCCCTGCCATGGTTCCGGCTTTTACATCACGGGAATCAACTTCGAGGGACCTGCTCCCCGTCCTCTGGAACGAGTCGGACTCCGGCGAGCCGAGGATGGAATGCTGGAAGTCGACAAGAGCCTGAAATTTCAGGAAGAACTCGGCCAATGGGCCGACCCGAAGTCGTATTACGTGAATTCGTGAGCGGTTGATCTCACATCCAGATCCTCAAGACAAAACAACGTCAATTCGGATTCAGTCGTTTCATACTCCACCACAACACCGGGCAAGGCAGCGCGATGTCGGTTTCGGAATATATTCGTAAGTCGCAACTCTGGCGAAGTGTCTTTCGTCACCCCGCTCCTTATGACCGCCGAAATCGTGCTGTCGTGGTGCTGACCAACTTCTTCCTTCATTTGCATCCAGTCTCGGTGCAGAAAGGTGGAATCGCTCTGTCCTACACGTGGTGCATGGGAGGAATCACCTTCTTCCTGTTTCTTGCCGAAACGCTGACCGGTGTGTTGCTGATGTTCTATTACCGGCCCACTCTGGAATGGGCCTTCACCGACATCCGTGCCCTTCGGGACGTGAATACGCTCGGAATCATGCGAGAGATTCACCGTTGGGGAGCCCACGCAATGGTGATCACGGTCTGGCTCCACATGTATCGGGTCTTTCTCACCGGAAGCTACAAACCTCCCCGGGAATTCAACTGGGTCATCGGTGTGCTGCTACTAGTGCTGACATTACTCCTCTCCTTCACCGGATATCTCCTTCCCTGGGACCAGCTGGCGATCTGGGCGATCACGGTCGGCTCGAACATGGCTCGAGCAACACCGTTTTTGGGACATGAAGGCCCCGGATTCCAGCTGCTCAATGTCGGGGGGTACGACCTGATTACTCAGGCGAGCGATGCACGTTTCCTCCTGTTGGGAGCCCGGACTGTCGGGGAAGAGACATTAAACCGGTTTTACATCATGCACTGCGTGGCCATTCCGATTGTCGTGTCGCTGTTGATCGCGATTCACTTCTGGAGGGTCCGCAAGGATGGAGGCATCAGCCAGCCGCTTTAATCAACAGTTTCCGTCGTTTGCCTCGACGGAAACATTTGGTTGTCCGTAGAGAAATCTGTTCCACAACGGTGTCCGGCATCAAACACGTGTCAGTCCATTACGGAAATCGACAGGCATTATGAATCCTCATCCCGATCTGACCCTCGGAGTGATCAACGGGCTTGGCTGGCTCTACCTGCTGATGTTCTTTCTGAACGTGGGTTGGACGGTACGCAGCTATCGACTGGACGGAGAATTCAACAGTCTGGCCGGGATCAGTCACGCCCCGAAAGCAACGCTCTGGGCATTGCTGGCCGGACTCTATCTTCTGCTTGCCATCACACACCTGACGTTTCATAGCGATCCAGATGCGTTTCTTCTCCGGCTTCCGCTGGCATTCAAGAATCAGGTTGACCGGTTTATCGCTGATCCGACCATCTTTTTTGTGGTTTCGGTTGTGATTTTTGTCGCCATGATCTGGCTGCGAAACTGGTGGGTGAAGCCCACCGTCGCCTGGATTCTGTTTAACCTCAGCGTCCTGTTTCTCGCGCTCAGCATGACCGACTACGACTTCCGCCAGATTGTCGGCAAGCCGGACAACGTCCCGATCGTCGGGATGCTGTATCTGGTCGCATTCTTTACCTGGCTTTACTTCTATAAAGCCAATGAAAACGACCGGAGAATTGCTGCGGGAGAACCGGTAGTGGAAAAAGGGCTCAGCGACCGGGTCCTTGTTTGGCCGGATCTTGTCTACTCAGAAATGATCTGCATGATTCTGGTCTCCGCCTTCCTGATCGTCTGGGGAGTCGCTCTGCCCGCTCCGCTGGAAGAACCAGCCAGCGCGGTGAAGACGCCGAACCCGTCGAAGGCCCCCTGGTACTTTCTGGGGCTTCAGGAAATGCTGGTCTATTACGATCCGTGGATGGCCGGGGTGGTCTTGCCGAGCATCATTCTGGTCGGTCTGATGGCCATTCCCTATATCGATTTCAACAAGCACGGGAACGGGTACTACACGTTCAATCAGCGAAAATTCGCCGTCACCACCTTCATGTTCGGGTTCCTCCCTCTGTGGGTGGCGATGATTATTCTGGGGACCTTCATCCGTGGTCCGAACTGGAACATGTTCGGACTCTATGAATACTGGGACGTTCACAAGCTCGAAGTGCTGAACAACGTGAACCTGTCCGACTGGTTCTGGCTGGATCAGATGCGAATGCCGCTCCCCCGCCCGAACGCGGAAGACAGCCTTCTGAAACAGGCCGGAGTCATTTTGACCCGGGAATGGCTCGGATTACTGGCAATCCTGGTCTACCTGCTCGTGTTGCCCCCATTGATGGCAATGACCATCTTCCGGAAGTTCTTCATCAGGATGGGATTCATCCGGTACATGGTTCTCGCAAATCTGGTCCTGTTCATGGCGGCATTGCCATTGAAGATGATCCTTCGCTGGCTCTTCACACTGAAGTACATCGTCGCCATTCCGGAATGGTTCTTTAACATCTAAACCGAATCGCCGTCCTGTCGCTGTTTCCCTGATTTTTCACCACTAACTTTTCCACACTTCCCCATGCCAGCAAACGACGAGTATTGGCGCAGCCTTCCGCGGGTCCACAAGATCTTCGCGTTCAGCGCGATTGTGCTGCTGGGGACCACGCTGCTGATGATGGCCAAGGACGAATCCCGTTCCTGGCGCGTCTATCAGGCCAAGGCGGAACAGCTGCGGATCGAAAAACTGAATGCCGAACTGGACAAGCTTTCCGGCGGTGAACACAACGAGAAAATCCGGCAGGCCGAGCTTCAGGTGCTCGAGGCTCAGGGACGAATCGAGACCCGGAACGAGGAAATTCAGGAACTGGAACGACGCCTGAACGAAC
>CALLWY010000179.1 GCA_938015865.1 uncultured Planctomicrobium sp. | reverse complement strand
GAATGATATTGAAGGTCGAGCATTTCGAGACTCAGTTCTCCGCCCGCCATCACGACGGGGCGACGGACCTTTCGCCACCGCAGATCGGGTGTCGGGAATTCGTCTTCCGAATCAGGCCGCTCTTCTTCGACCTCAGTGTGGGAGAGTGGAGAGACGGGGCGATGGACGTTCGGGTCAAAGATGGAGACAATCTGGTTGTCGACCGACAGTGCGTATGGAACGAAGATTGCGCCGCCGCATGTATTCAGCCAGCGGGCAAGCCCCTTCGCGATGACAGTCTTTCCGTTCCCCGGAGGGCCGTACAGGAAGATCGACTGGCCACTGCAGACCGCCGGACCGAGTCGACGCAGCAGATCCGGTTCCAGAACGAGATCAGCCAAAGCTTCCTGAAGTTGGTTTTCGTTCAGAGAGACGTAACGGACGGATTGTTTCTGGCACTGTTGTGTGTATTGCTCCAGAGAAACGGGCGCGGGGCCCACATACCGGCATGTTTCAAATGCTTCGCGAGCACGGGTGCGTCCCTGGTCTGTCAACAAATAACGGTAGCTGACCGGCCCAACCATCTCGCCGGATGTGACTTCGAGGGATCTGTCTGATTTCAGGTCACGAAGCGTCTCCGCCAGTACGCTGAAGGGGAGCCGAAGTTGTCGGCTGATTTCAAATCCGTTCAGTGTCCCATTCAAATAGACAAGCTTCAGAATCAGATCGGAAATCTGTGCCTGGCTGATTCCGGTTTCCTGCAGGGTTTCCGGTGCCTTTGGGGTGAAGTCGATCTCGGGGTCTGATGCCGGGGGAACGTCATTCGCTCCAGCGAGATCGTTTTGCTGAGATGCTTCACAGAGGTTGTTCAAGTCACGTACCTGTTGAACGATCCGCTCGTAAATATCCTCTGGAAGATCGACCGCTTCAGGGATGGCGGTAAAGTCATCGCTCACCGGCGACAGCTCATCTCCATACGGCTCTGGAATCGAAAATGACATGGGAATACAGTACGAGAATCAGGCTGAAAAAGACTGACTGAGAAGTTGATTGGTGTCCCATT
This sequence comes from uncultured Planctomicrobium sp., assembly GCA_938015865.1. Classification (GTDB taxonomy): domain Bacteria; phylum Planctomycetota; class Planctomycetia; order Planctomycetales; family Planctomycetaceae; genus Planctomicrobium. Next base: position 2,060 of record CALLWY010000179.1, on the reverse strand, counting down.
GAATTGCGGTCATGGGGCGATCAACAGGTCCGGCCCGGATGTGATTCCGTCAGATGTTTCCTCATCCTCTGTTTCCTCATCCTGGTAAACGGTCCCGATGGAACCGGGCGATCAATGCCCTGTTCCATTGCAGCGGTTGCTTTTGATTACGTCCCTTACTGAGCGTTTCCTCCGCCAGCATCGCCGGCGGTCTGTGACAGGATCGGGGGAGGCATATTTTCCAATGCACTGGTGAAGATGGCCTGCACTTCTCCTGCGGGCCGTCCGACTGCTTCGACCCGACGGGCGAGAATCGGGAATCCGGGGTTTGCTCCTGCCAGTTGAGCCACTTCCCGTTGAACATTTGCCATTCGCGCGCTGGTTCGGGCGGGTTCGTTCGCGGTTGCGACGGTCACCTGCTGATGCTCAGGCGGAACGTTAAACAGAATCCAGTTCAGATGAGCCTTGCCGGAACTGTTCAGCTCGTTGCTGACCGGATCAAAGTGATAGTCGAAGAGGGTTGTGTGCTGCTGCCATCCATTGGCGACCTGAACATTCACGAAAGAATGAACGGCGGCCCGATCCTGGCAGGTGTACGGATACGGCCAGTAATGTGTGTGATGATACCGGTGTGCAAAGGTCGCGGCCGGTCCAATGGGGCGAGGTTGGGGAGGCCAGAACTTCCCGTGTTTGTAGACCTGGCGTGCTCCCGGAGGATCGCCGGCGTGGAGCTGGTTGTATTCCGGGGTTCCCCGAAGTGGCTGTCCCTCTGGAGCAAAGAAAGGCCAGTCTGCCCGAGCCGTCAGCGTTGAGGACATGGCCAGTGCACAACCCAGAAGGGCGCAATTCGTCCATCGAATCATTCGATTTCCCCCACTTCCCCTGAATCGGCTTCAGGGATGCCGTGCCAACAGGATCGGACTGACACTCCCTGTCCGTCCGTCTACGGTGGTCTTTCTCCTGCAGTACGCAGGAGTTCGTCAGCACTCTCTCTGAGTTATCGGCTTCCGGTTCTTCTGATCGTGACGACAATTCCGAGTGAGTGGGCTTCTTCCGATTTTCAGCGGTTGAAATTGCCGGAGTACAAACAGAAAACCCCCGTCAGCGAGAGATTCACTGACGGGGGTTGTTATGAACGTGTCAAACGGAACACCACCGATCGGAGCGAGCCGATGGGGGAGCGAGAAATCAGGCTGCCCGACGCATCGGCATAACGCTGCGGGAGTCGATTTCTGCGAATGCCCGTTCCAGTCCTTCCACCACACGACGCTGTCGGTCTTCACGAAGCTCGGCGAAGATGGGGAGGGCGATTGTTTCCATTGCCGCTTTCTCGGCTTCCGGCAGTTGTCCGCTGCGGTACTGGAGATTCGAGAAGCACTCCTGCAGGTGGAGCGGACGAGGATAGTAGATCGCACATCCGATTCCCTGCTGACGAAGGGATGCCAGAACCGCGTCGCGATGCCCATCCTTGATACGGACAACGAACTGGTTGTAGATGTGGTGACGGCATGGCATTTCGACTGGAGCGACGAGCCGTTCGCAAAGTCCAGTCTCTTCAAAGAGCTGATGGTAGCGGGCGGCGTTTTCCCGACGGGCCTTTGCCCATGAGTCGAGGTAGCGGAGCTTGACCTGAAGCACTGCTGCCTGCAGGGCGTCCAGCCGGCTGTTCAGACCGACTTCAATGTGGTTGTACCCACCAAAGTCTCCATGTACGCGGAGGCGCTTGAGGCGGTTGGCGAGGTCGCGGTCATCTGTGGTGATCATTCCGCCATCACCCGCTCCTCCGAGGTTCTTGGTCGGGAAGAAGCTGAAGCATCCCATCGTTCCCAACACACCCGCCTGACGGCCGTTGTACTGAGCACCGATCGCCTGAGCGGCATCTTCAATGACGGGCAGGTGATTCTTCACCGCGATGCGCCAGATCGGGTCCATGTCGGCGCACTGTCCGTAAAGATGGACCGGAATGATCGCCTGGGTTCTCGGAGTGATGGCTGCTTCAACCGCTTCGGGATCGAGATTGTACGTGACCGGGTCGATATCAACGAAGACCGGACGGGCCCCAGCGCGGACGATGCAGCTGG
>CALLWY010000178.1 GCA_938015865.1 uncultured Planctomicrobium sp. | reverse complement strand
TTCCCTGTCAATGGCTCGTTCGTTTCGCCGACGACGATGGTGTTCGACAGCCCATCGGTCACCTGGGCAAACGACTTGGCGACATTGATCCCGAAGATCCCGCGGTTTCTGGGGCTTTCGAAGTTGGGCTTGAAGTCTGGATCAGACGAATCCTGAATGCAGACTTCCTGATTGTACGGCCCCAAAACCCCCACATAGCTCGTGGTAGCAACAGCATCGACAATCCCATTTCCGGTTCCCTGTCCAGCATCCGGATTACTGTTTCCGCTCTGACGAGTCGGACGCTTGGGATCAGATGGGCAGGAGAAGACAGCCAGAACAGTTGTCCCAGCTTCCGTGTTTCCTGCTTCTTCCGGACGCCTCCCGTGAGGGTGCATGCGGAAGTCGAACCGGTTGTACAGCGCGGCCTGATCCAGCTGGGAAAGAATCTGGGCAGCCCAGCTCCATCCCCCATCTTTGTTCACCGCGTTTGAATTCGTCATGGTGTCGATGTAGCCGATGGGGAGACGGTTATGGATTTCGTAATAGTTGTGGAGTGCCAGACCGATCTGCTTGAGATTGTTCTTGCACTGGCTCCGACGGGCAGCTTCGCGTGCCTGCTGAACAGCGGGCAGCAGGAGGGCAATGAGCACAGCGATGATCGCAATCACGACCAGCAACTCGATCAGAGTAAATCCACGACGGACACGAGGGGACAATGCCTTCATGATTCAGACCTTTAGTGTGATGACGTCGCGCAGCATGAGCGCACGGTCACGAGTGACTTAATGCGAAGCAGCACTTTCACTCCGCCAAAGAAGGGCCGCATTCCGAGAAAAAACGCCACACAGCGTCATTCATTCGGAAACACCTGAAGCAGAGGCAGGCAGATCGCTGACGAATTCAGGAATTCAGGTTGAGAGACTCGAAATCAACAACAACCGCAACAGCAAGCGGTCATCGCAACACGAGCAGCAACGATTCCAGAAGATCTGGGAGACAGGGGCTTAGAGATCATGCAAAACCTCGCGGTTTGCGTGATGCCTCCAGACGAGTCCAGTCAGCACCGAAACAACAGGCAAGAAACAGGCAGGAAAGCTCGGAAACAGCCAGTGACTTTCCACTACCAACTCAGTCGTGCTTAATTTCGACATTTTTGTCGTCTGAGTCAAGTCTATTCCGTCCGTCTCAGACATTTTTTTGAAAATTGCTGAATTCAAAGGGCACCGACTTCGACGGAGACTGATGAGACATTTGTCCACAAACCAGGGCCGAGGAGACAGACCGTCGGCGCTTCAAATCCGCAAAAGCGGAATGGATATAAAAAACGAGAGGCGAAACCCGTTCGAAGAGTTCACGCCTCTCTCATTAAAACGACGAACCACGGCAGAGCGAAACGGCTCTACTGGAATTCGCGATTACTTCAAATTGCCCCAGTCCTGGACGACGATCCGTGCTCGATCCCCGCAAATTTCACGAATCCGTGAAATCAGCGAATAGGTCCGACCGGAGACCTCATTGGCATCTCGAGACTCAAAATTGATCCGCAGCAGCGGCTCGTTGTTCGACGCACGCACGTTAAACCACCAGTGGGGGGTGTAGGGCTGCACCTGACGGTAAATCTTCCCGGTCGGGTCGCCGTTCGGATCAATCGTGAAAAGATCATCGACCGACTTGTATTCAGGGACGCGGGGATGAAAGACGCTGATTCCGTCAATGTCGAGGACATAATTGCCGGCAGTATCGACGGCATTCTCCTGTTTCAACGTCGCAATGATCTCGGCGCTCATCGCCTTCCAATCGGCACATTCCACGCGAAGGTTCACTTCCCCGCTATTGGGCCACGGACGCAACTGACCTAAAAGCTGCGAACAGGAGAGACCGGATTCCAGCAGCATGTTCCAGAATGTGACCAGCGCGAACAGACCGGAGTCGAGGCAGTACGTGTCCGGGAAGTTGTAGTGGGCAGAAGATTCCCCGCCGAAAACAGCATTCGTTCTGGTCAGGGCAACCTTCACCGCATCCTGACCAACGCGGGAGATGATGGGAGTTCCCCCTGCGGCACGGACAGTTTCAGCAACCAGCCAGGACGAGACGGCTGAGTACACCACCGCTCCGGTATTCCCGTTCCTTTCGACCAGATCCTTGGCAAGGGCTGCCAGAAGCACCGAACCGGAGACAAACTGCCCCCATTCATCCACAAGGAAGACCCGATCAGCGTCCCCGTCGAAGGCAGCACCAAAGCGAGCCCCTTCCGCAATTACGGTCTCCTGAAGAAGCTTGACCGCTCCCGGAAGTCCCGGGTTGGATGGGCGGGTCGGGAAGTTCCCATCAATTCGTTCAGCCACGGCCAGCAGCTCAACGTTCGCACCAATCGCAGAGAGAGAGCGGTTCAGCAGAGGACGAAACAGCCCACCCACACCGTTGCCGGGATCGAGGACAACTTTTCCAGCGGCGTCTTTCAGCCGTGGTGCGCGGGCGACAGCGGCATCGACAAACTGTTGATGCAAATCGAGGCGAGCCTGTTGTGGAAACGCAGTACTCGCATTGGGTGCAGCGGCGGCGCTGGTCCCATCCGCAAGGTAACAGGGGTGCAGGTGGTCGACGGGACGCAGGATGTCGAGGTCCCCTGTTTTCGGATTCCGGACAACTGCTTTGATCCCGTTGTACTCAGGAGGATTGTGAGAGGCTGTCACCATCGCTCCCGCTTGAGCATCGTTGATCTTCGCCCCAACCGCCCACTGGATCATGTCGGTCGTCGCCAGTCCGACGGCAATCGGGATTCCTCCTTCCGATGCGATCCCCTGAACTAACGCAAAATAAATCGCCGGTGATGAGATGCGTCCATCCCGCCCGACCACGATCCGGGGTTCACGCTCATCGAGGAGCTTTCTCAGACTCTGGACAAGATATCGCCCGGTGAACCACGCCAGCTCTTCGTTGATCTGATTCGGGTAAAGACCACGGACGTCGGCAGAGCGGAGAAACAGGGATGAATCAAACACATTGAATCCTTCAGGACAAAAATCGTGGTGATTACTGGTGCAGAATCCTTCACCGGAGTATGGTGCCAAACACGATTTGCGTCAAATTTTATTGGCGGGAATTGAATTGGCCGGGTGAAAGGTGAGCCGCACCCCATTTTTATGCACGGAACCGCTTCCCCCCTCCACAAGAACGATAGTGCCATGCTTGCGAAACGAATTATCCCCTGTCTGGATGTGTCTGCCGGCCGCGTCGTGAAGGGAGTGAACTTTCTGAATCTGCGGGACGCAGGGGACCCGGTCGATGTCGCCTCCCGATATGAATCGGAAGGGGCAGACGAACTGGTCTTTCTCGATATCACCGCCAGCCATGAACAGCGGGACATCATTCTTGATGTCGTGGAACGGACCAGCGAAGTCTGCTTCATGCCCTTAACCGTCGGAGGGGGAATCCGGACGCTCGAAGACATTCGAAAACTTCTGAATGCTGGATGTGACAAGGTTTCCCTCAACAGTGCCGCCGTGAAGAATCCGGAATTTGTCCGGGAAGCGGCCCTCCGGTTCGGAAGCCAGTGCATCGTCGTCAATATCGACCCCAAGCGGGTTGTCGTGAATGACCAGAGTCGCGCAGAGGCTGCGAAATTCAACGTCCCGGATGCCCTGCGAGTCATCCCCCGCCCAGTCCCTCAATCGGGACCGTTTTCCCGGAAATTTGCAGAGATGTCGCCCCGGCCGGACGAGGTGTACTGGGATGTCCACATCAACGGAGGGCGTATTCAGACGGGGTTGGACGCTGTCGCCTGGGCAAAAGAGGTCGAACGGCTGGGGGCCGGAGAAATCGTTCTGACCAGCATGGACGCGGACGGCACAAAGGATGGATACGATCTGGAAATCACTGCTGCCATTTCCAATGCAGTCCAGATTCCCGTCATCGCCAGCGGAGGGGCTGGAAACCCGCACCACTTCTGCGAAGCAGTGACGATCGGGGGGGCCAGTGCCGTTTTGGCGGCCAGCATCTTCCACTATGGGGAATACACGATCGCTGAATCCAAGGAGATCATGGCAGCACAGGGAATTCCTGTCCGAGTCCCACGGTCCATTGATCTCGTCTGATGTTCGAAATGAACGCTCAAAACCGGAGGCGGGAAAGCCACAAGTCCGGGAGAGACGGCCGTTCAGTTGAAAGAGTGGATCGGAGAGTGCCACACTTTCCTATGCAGACAGTTTTCATCCCGTATTCGGATGCCATCACAAGGAGATGACGATGCCCACTCTTCAACAGGCCTCTCAGGTTCTTGACCGGCACTATCTCGAAATGCGATGCGGGATTCTTGATCTGGCAGCAACACTGGATCGAATCGAACGGGCAGCGAATGCGGATCAGGTTTCCGACGATCCACGGTTGAAACTCATTCGGGAGGGGATCGAGATCCTCAGCTCCTCCGGGACCGATCGTGCCGAGCGGATTCAGCTGCTCTTCAGCGATCAATATGACCCGGATTGGACGTCCAAATCCCCATCTGTTCAATAAATCTTCTCATCGACAAGCAAAAAACAGAGGTTCTTTAGTTTTTCTCCCCGCTTCTGGAGAAAATCCCGCAGAAATCTTTTCCGATTGAAATATTTGCAATCGGAATCAAAACTGCCACAGGTGCTTATATCACAAGAGCTTCGGATGCCTTCACCGGCATAAAGATGGCAGAGCCGTCGGCATTTTCGTCACCACACTTGAGTCCATCTTGACGAAATTCGGGATTTCCTGAAAATCCCCGCGCCCGAGGGGGCTCCCCCTCGATCCTCTGCACGTCTTTCCTTCCGAAATGAAGGTCACACTTGTGAACACCACTCCCTTTCTGATCCTGTTGGCAGCCAGCTTGCCAACATCCGCGGGCATGGACGAAGGATCTCCGTTTGATCAGGCCCTGCGGGATCAATCAGCTTGGGTCGTGCGGGCACAAAGTCCTGAAACAACCGGGACGCTTGTCAATCCGCCCCAAGGGGTGACCAGCTACTATCAGCCCTCTTATCCCGTTCAACAATACGGGAACCCCGACCCATTCGGAGGGGGAGCAGTGCCGGGATATCCCGCCCCGCTTCAGGACCCCTTCTCTGGAGGTGTCCAACCCTATATGTCGCCGGGAATGGGTGAGGGATTCTACACCATGGGGATCAATGGTCCTCAGCCGCAGCGGTACGGGTGGCGACACCGGATTGATGTCACATTTCTCCCGAAGGAAGGGACCCACAGCCCCAGAGTGGGAGGATTTGAAGTCTTTGGCATCGATCTGGAAATGCTTTACACAATGCCGACCCTGAAGGCATGGACCTTTGGAATCGGCCCTCAGTTCAGCTACCGATCATGGAAAGGGCCGACCGATCCTGCCTCGGACATGCCCGGGGGAGCTTATCGATTCGGCCTCGATATGTTCTTGCGAACTCCGACGGTCAATAACTTCACTCTCGAGTTTGGTTTTGACCCGTCAATGGCCACAGACTTCAACAGTTCGATTAATACGGACGCGTTTCTTTTTGACGGGCATATCGTCGGGTTCTGGCAATGGACGCCCCGGTTTACCGCAGTGATTGGGGCATTTTACTGGGACCGCGTGGACGACATCGTCCTTCCCTATGCCGGTTTGATCTGGAACCCCAATGACATCTGGGAATTCCAGCTGGTCTTCCCCAAACCCAAAGTTACCGCGTTCCTCGGAACCCCTCTGGGAATCCCGACCTGGATTTACGGTGGTGTGGAATACCATGTCGAAGCCTACGAAGTGAAACCGGGCGATTTTACCAAGAGCACCCGCGTCCAGATCGCCGACTGGCGGGCCCTGGGGGGGATCAAATGGGAAACCGGCCGCGTCACCAGCTTCATTGAAGCAGGTTACATCTTCGAACGGGATGTTAAATACAAGGCCAAATGGGCCCAGAACTTCAGTATCGATGATGGCTTCATTGGCCGAGTCGGGTTCCGCTACTGATCCTGCCGTGAGTCCCCCTTCAGAGCGGGAAATTTTCTCCTGTTCGTCCCTGCACAGGGATGAAATTCCGGATTCAGCAGTGCAAACCGGGGCTAGGCCGCTTATTCTGTGCGGTTTTTCCCCGAATGTCGCTGCAGGATCATGGTCGACAATCTTCCCCTTAAATCGCTGGTCCACAACGATCTGACGATCGAAGGCTACTCGCGTGCCGCCGTCCAGAGCTACTGGCGGGTTCCAGAGCTGAAACTCGGCTTCGACATGGGAGGAAGCCCCTGGTCCTTCATGGGGACACAATGCTTCTTTATCACGCATGCCCATCTGGACCATATGGCCGCACTTCCGGCTTATGTCGCACGTCGGAAGATGATGAAAATGGCCCCTCCGACCATCTATGTTCCGGCGGAGATTCAGGAACCTGTCGAGAAAATGCTCCGCTCCTGGCAGCGTCTGGATCGGGGCCGAATGCTTTGTGAGCTGATCGGGGTGACCCCCGGAGACGAACTGGAAATCTCCCGGGAGCATGTTGTCACAGCCTTTCCGACCACGCACACCGTTCCTTCTCTGGGGTACCTGGTCTGGGAACGCCGCAAGAAACTGAAGCCGGAATATCAGGGGCTGACCGGTGATCAGATTCGGGATTTGCGGTTAAGCGGAGTTGAAGTGAGTGGGGAAGTCCGAATACCCTTGATTGCCTACACCGGAGACACTGCCCCTGCGGGGCTGGATTCCTGTCCCGCACTGTATGAGGCCCGCGTGCTGATTACAGAAGCCACGTTTTTCCGACCTGAACACCGCAAGGAAAAGATCCACAAGTTCGGGCACATCCATCTGGACGACATCATCGCGCGTGCCGATCGGTTCCAGAATGAGCTGATCATTCTGGCGCACTTCAGCACCCGTTACCATGACGATCAGATTCGTAAGTCCGTGATGAAGAGACTGCCGGAATCCCTTCGCAACCGCGTTGAACTCTGGCTGTAACTCGTCGAGCAGACAGCGGTGGCTGTCATGGTGGCAGGTCCCGTTTCGATATCCTCCTACTTCCGTTTCCGACCCAAAATGACTCAACGCATTTTTAATTTCTCCGCCGGACCCGCCATCCTCCCCGTCGAAGTTCTTGAGGAAGCCCGTGACAACCTGCTGTCTCTGGGAGATACGGGAATTGGTGTGTTGGAACACTCCCACCGCGGAAAGGCATTTATCAGCGTCCTCGCTCAAGCGGAAGCAGACTGCCGCAAAGTCGCCAATATCCCCGACGATTACCGCGTTCTGTTCCTGCAGGGGGGGGCTTCTTCCCAGTTCTTCTCCATCCCGATGAATTTTCTGTCGAAAGATGAGACTGCAGATTATCTGGTGACGGGGAGCTGGTCGAAGAAGGCAGTCGAACAGGCGACCCGGTTTGGGAACGTCCACATCGCCGCCACCAGCAAGGATCGCAACTTCTGCTATATCCCGAAATCAGCAGAGTATTCACAAAAGCCGGCATATATTCACTTCACTTCAAACAACACGATCTTCGGAACTCAGTGGAAAACTGAACCAGAGGTCCCCAGTGGAAGCACGCTCATCTGCGATGCCAGCAGCGACATCTTTTCCCGACCGATCGATGTGACAAAATACGGCTTGATTTACGCAGGGGCCCAGAAGAACCTGGGACCATCCGGCGTGACTCTGGTGATCATTCACAACGACCTGGTCAAGCGCGGTCGGCAGGATATTCCCGAGATGCTTCAGTACCGCATCCACGCCGAAAACGACTCCTGCTACAACACCTGTCCGACCTTCGGCATTTATCTGATGGGGCTGGTCTTCAAGTGGATCCTCAAGCAAGGGGGATTGAATGAGATCGCCCGAAAGAATCAGGAGAAGGCCGACATCCTGTATGATTATCTGAAGACGAGCCAGATGTTCCGGCCGACCGCCGATGAGGACAGCCGTTCGCTGATGAACGTGACCTTCGTCACCGGACAAGATGAACTCGACGCGAAATTCGTGAAAGCTGCAACCAGTGCCGGCTTTGACGGACTGAAAGGACACCGAAGTGTCGGCGGAATGCGTGCCAGCATCTATAACGCCTTCCCGAAGGAAGGGTGCGTCGAACTGGTGAAGTTCATGAAGGACTTCGAAAACGCAAACGGATGACGCCAACGTCGGCAGTGTTTCCATTGTCGACAGATCGTCGACATTCAGCCTGCCGGATGAAGATCATCCTTCAGATACTGTTAACAACGTCATTGTTATGAACACTCCGGTCATCTCGCCGTGCATTCAGGTTTGCCGGCTGGATGACCGGAATTTGTTTTGCAAAGGGTGCTATCGAACCATTCAGGAAATCGCAAGCTGGCGTTCCCTTTCTTCCGCACAACAACAGGCCATCGTCTCCCGAGTGGCGCAACAACGACTCGCCAGGGCAGCTGATTCTTCCCGACAAACGTCAGATTGAATCCGGTTCTGTCGATTCAATTTTGCTTTACTTCTTCCAGCACGGGCCAGAAGGGCTACAATCGCGGAATGCTCATGTGAGAGAATGCTCTCACAGCGAGGCGACGGTCGCTTTGTCCGACACCGATCTGTCTGGCAGTACCGTCCTGAAATGTCTGTCTGCATCACCATCAAATTGAGGAGCTTCGCATGTTGTTTCAGGAACACTTCAGCACTTCGGACTCAAATCGTCTGATCACCAGTCGGCGGGGCTTTTTGCAGACCTCAGCCGCCGCTGTCATTACCGCATCGACAACACTCTGGTTGCCGGGAACCGTCCGAAACGCCGTGGCTGCGGACGACGATCCGCCGTACACCCTCCCTCCGCTCGGATACGAATACGATGCACTGGAACCGTACATTGATGCCAAGACGATGGAGATCCATCACGGCAAGCACCATCAGGCCTATGTCAACAATCTCAACAAGGCCGTTCAGGGGACCGAACTGGGCAAGCTCTCTGTTGAAGAATTGATCTCCGACCTGAACGCCGTTCCTGAAAACATCCGCACCGCTGTTCGCAACAACGGTGGCGGGCATGCCAATCATTCGCTGTTCTGGCAGCTGCTCAAGAAGGACGCAGGTGACCCCAGCGAGGAATTGAAGTCGGCGATTGACACCAAGTGGGGGAGCTTCGACAAGTTCAAGGAAGAGTTCACCAAGTCAGCTTCGACTCGCTTCGGTAGTGGCTGGGCGTGGCTCTATCTGACGAAAGACGGCGAACTGGCCATTGGAAGCACTCCAAATCAGGATAGCCCGCTGATGACGGGAGGAACTCCTCTCCTCGGCCTCGATGTCTGGGAACATGCGTATTACCTGAAGTATCAGAACCGCCGACCAGAGTACATCGACGCATTCTTCTCCGTGGTGAACTGGCCGAAGGTCAGCGAACTGTACGCAAATGCCACGAGCAAGAAATCGTAAACACGATTCGTCCGCTCACTTCTCTCTTTGAATTGTGACAAACAGAGTGAACTGACCCGCTTCGCCGTACATGAATCATTTATGTGCGGCGAAGCGTTTTTACAGGAGCAGCTGATACCGATGAATGCTTTTTCCCCAGCCCGAAGATTCTGGTCGAGCGTCATTCCATTCCTCGGACTGACTCTGATCAGTCAACTCTGCCTTGCTGAGGCACCCAAAAACAACCCGAATTCTGCTCCAGTTGTCAGCAATCTCTTTTATCGCTCGGCGGATGAAGAACGAGATCCGTATCTCCGAAAACAGTGTGTTCTGGATCTGTCAGTTCCACAGAATGCCACCGGTTTCCCAACAGTTATCTGGTTTCATGGCGGGGGGCTGACAGGAGGATCAAAGCAGATTCCAGCACCCCTGCTGAATCAGGGATTCGCCGTTGCTGGAGTCGGCTATCGCCTCACTCCCCATGTGAAGGTGACCGACTGCATTGATGACGCCGCCGCAGCGGTCTCATGGGTGCTGAAAAATATCGAGTCCTACGGAGGCGATCCGAAGAAAGTGATCGTCAGTGGTCATTCCGCAGGTGGATACCTGACCATGATGATCGGGTTCGACCCGCAATGGATGGAGAAGCATGGAACCCGACCGGATCAACTGGCTGGACTGGCTCCTTTTTCCGGGCAAACGATCACTCACGCAGCCGCCCGTCACGAAAAAGGGATGCCCAATTCGCAACCATTCGTCGATGAGCTGGCCCCGCTGTTTCATATCCGCAAGGATGCTCCGCCGTTGCTGCTGCTGGTGGGTGATCGCGAGAAGGAGCTGTTCGCCCGCTATGACGAAAATGCCTATCTGGCCCGAATGCTCAAGAGCATCGGCCATCCCGATGTAACGCTCATCGAGTATCCCGGAACGGACCACAATTCAATGGTGCCTCCGGGATTTCCCGATCTGATTCAGTTCGTGAATCGGGTGACCAAATAAGTCTCGATGAAGAGTTCACTCTTGATTCGCCAGGATGATCTTGCGTTCCTTGCGATTGATCCCGACCAGTCCTCCCGTCAGGGAATCGATCGCGATTCCCTGACCGGGAAATGGGCTTTCTGATGTCCCGATATGATTCAGGACCGTTCCGGATTCTGGAACTGTGAGGACATAGATCACCTTCTTGTCGTGTCCGGTCGCCAGAAGCTGACCGTCTTTCCAGACCGCTCCCGAGATACTCGACTTTCCAAGGTCCGAGACCACACTCTCCGGGAACGACCAGCTGTTCAGTTCATTCCACTGAGGATCGAACTGCACCAGTCGAGTCCCAGCGTTCTCGTCACCGTATTTGGCGAAGACACACCACCACGCCCCATTCTCATACAGCACGACCGTCAGACTTCCATGCGGGGAATTCCCGAAGGAGTGAAAGGTCGATAGCTGCATGGTCTCCAGATCGAGCGCCTTGATCTCGCTCTGTTCCGGCTTCTTCGGATAATTGGAATGGGCACACAGCAGCTTCCCCTCGTGAAGAAACCCGCTATTCAGGTGATGGGCGTCTCCCTGACTCACTGCCAGCCGCTTGCCGGTGGCACGGTCATAGCGGGCCACCTCTGTGCTGCTGATGGCATAAAGAAAGGGGCCATCGGCAGCGGCGGCCTGAAAAGCTTCCTTCGCGGGAATTTCTCCCGTCTTCACCCAGGGAGAAAGGATCTCCGCTGACCAAACCGGGCATGCAACAACAAGAACTGCCACGGCAGCGACAACGATGAGACGAGAGAAAATGAATAGCCTCATGAAACTTCCCACGCGAGCCTGAACAAAAACCGGACAGAGAGACTCTCGCCTCATTTCGAAACCAGTTCGAAATCAAAGGCCTGCACTCCAGGTTGATCACTCACTGTCACCCGGAGTTCCGTTTTCCGATGATAGCGGTCCGGAATTGTTTCTTCGACGACATCGACTTCCTGCTGTGTGTCGGAGTCAATCGTCTTCTTTCCGGTTGGACGCAGCCAGTTCACTTTGACCAGGTACGCCCCTGCATTTGGGCCATATTCGGAAGGGATGTCGTATTTTCCGTCAACAATTTGCCCGCCAGAAACACGCCCATCATGACCGTCAGGAAGAAAGGAAATCGTCCCGGCAGTCACAGGGGCCCCGTCCAAAGTGACGACCCCGGAAAGGCTGTAACGGGGCGGACCGTCATAGCTCTTCCCACTGCATCCAATGCAGATGAGCCCTAGAAAAATTACAGCCCACTTGTGCATTTCAACCGTACTTTCACTTCAAATGTGAATCGGACAAGAGGCTCAACAAGACCAGCAATGATCGCATGTCGCCCCGGTAAACCCGCTACATCAAACCCGAACAACGCAATGCTTCAGAACTCTCCAATCGTATTTCCGTCATGACGGAAAAAGAGATTCTGATAGACAAAGCCATTCCCTGCGTAGGTCCCTGGTTTGAAGTCGCGTGGATTCACACAGGTCGTTGAAACGGCCGCAGCTGGATTTGATGCGATATTCTGGCTGAGAAAGCGAACCGAACCATCGCAAAACAGAAAATGAGCTCCCCCTGTGTGTGCGCTACTGGCTCCCAAACGCGAACATCCCGTATCACCAGATGTGGGATTTGTGTCACTGGTGAATCCCCCAACATGATTAATCGGCCAGCCGGCACGAAACTTTGTGCTCGTATTTGTCGACGGTACCCGACCAAACATTGTCCCACCCGGGAAGCGCTTCCCCGGCCCATTGTTCAGATATCTTCTCTCGGCATACATCAACGTGTTACTCAGACCGTCGGTGATATCGCGCACCCTGACACACCCATATAGAGTTTCGTCATACTGCGGATCGGCAATATTTTCGCTGACATTATAACTCGATCTTGCATAGTTATCATAATACGCCGAGGTCGATCCTCCCGTATCCGAAGGACACATGAACCCCGGAACCGTTTTCTGCAGCAATTTTTCGCCATTGGGGAACACATAATCCGCTTCAGGTAATCTGCACCCATCCGGCTCAAGCATACTATACAGATTCGCCTGATCGACATACGGAAGCAAGAAAACATTCGCTCCCCAACTGTAATTATTATTTGTCGTGCTGCCGCGCCCACAAGGATTAGCCGGATTAATCCATGCTAATGGAAACACATTGACTGTGTCATGATAGTTATGCATTGCCAAACCAATCTGTTTGAGATTGTTTCGACACTGCGTCCGTCTGGCTGACTCCCGTGCCTGCTGAACCGCGGGCAACAAAAGAGCGATCAGCACTGCAATAATCGCGATCACCACAAGCAATTCAATAAGTGTAAACCCTCGTCCACGACCGGATCGAAATGTTCTCACAGAATGACTCATAAAACTCTCCTTTCGTTACATAAAACAGACTATGACTACAAAATTTTTGCGGTAATGCAGTGATTATCCGACTAAATTATTTTCCGACAACTTAAAACGAAGCTTTTAACCCTTGCCTCTAATTTTCCGTAACACCGGATGACATCTCCACCTGTTCGCCAGCATGTTGACTGACAAAGATTCGAATCTGATCATAATTTAAGCTCGAAGTCGTGCACTGAAGCCGGAATTTTAATGTTCTTCTATCCTCAGAAATTTCAATTCTATCTGTCCCTTCGCGATGAAGTGCCCCACGCTTCATCGCCATCGAATCCTCAAGATTGTCAGGATAGAGAACTTGTGGAAGTCCGAACACTGGATCTGTTTCCTGCAGACTCTCTGGAGACATGGCAATCCCCAGTATCGTCCCGTCAAATGTGACCTGTCCTTCAAGAGGAGACGACTGCAACGTTTGCCCGTGTAACAGATAGGACGTTAATACAGTTCCGGCGGCAATCATTCCCTGTTTGGGCAACTGATCCTGGCTGTAACGTCCCGGCAGCGCCAAATCGACCTGAAGTTTGTCTGGAATGATGACCGTCCTTTCCTTGAACAACACTGCCGAATCTCTGGAAGGAGAATCGGCAAACCTGACGGACTCAGGAGGACGTGACAGCAGCAGAACCTGATTTCGGGTTTCCCGAATCCCGGCAATGGAATTTAACTGAGAGGCAAAGAGAGAATCATCAGATGGAATCTGGTGAAAATGAGCCTGATTGCTGGTGGCGCGAAGAGCTACTCCCGGAATCGCCAGAAAACCTGGGATCAGTTCATTCCTTGCATCCACTTTTCCTTGAAAGACATGAAGTTCGGTCGTTCCATCGACAGAAACCTTCAAACCAAAGAGCGTTCCCAGATCGACCAGCTGGCAACTTTTTGTAATGACCTCGAAGCCATGAGCACGTTCGGGAACGTTGACGCAAAGACTTCCTTCATTCACCCGGATCTGCATCGTATTAAGTATTTCCAGGTCAACTTTTCCAGAACACGCAATCTTCGCTCCGCTATCCAGGTGAATTTGAAACTGTCCCTGCCGGGAACAGAACCGTTGCCCGGGACGTATCAATGGCTGAAGTCCCAGGTGGCTTCCCTCCCAGACAACGCCATCAATAACCTCGATCCACCCTGCAATCGGCGAGAATTTAACCGCCTTGACGGAACTTCGAATGGCAATGAGGGTGGCCTGAAATCCCAATAGAACACAGAGAACAGAACAACAAAGCAGGGCGATCAGGCGAGCGATCCGTCGCTTTTGAAATTCAGACTGAACCTGACTGACGACAACATTTCGATTTTCAACAGAAGTGAGATGCCACTGGAGGCTGGATTCAAAGTAAGACCATCGAACGTAGAACTCGACTGCCTTCTGATCCTCATTCAGAAGTTGTCGAATCGACTCAACAACCTCAGGACTCTCCCGCTGATCCTTCGGCAAGAACAACAGCTGTTTCAACCTGTCTACAGCGGTCATCGAAGTCCCTCCGCATCCAGCAGGCGAGAGACGCATTCGAACAGCCGCTTTCGTAATCGTTGAACAGCCTTATAGACCGCATCGATTGTTTTGCCGGTTTTGTGAGTCAGCTCCTCAAATGAGATTCCTTCCGCGTACTTCAGTCGCAATAACTCTCGCTCCGCTTCGCTCAATTTTTCGAGACATCGAGGAAGCAGCTGGTGTTGCAACTCAAGGTCTTCCTCTGCCGTCCCCACAGCCAGATCGATTCGGTCGAGCAGATCCGACGAACGAACAAGTCGATGTGAGACAAGCTGATTGAACGAGAGGACTTTATTCCGAGCGATCCCACAGGCCCACACGGCAAAATCGCGGCTTGGATCGTATTCACTCAGTTTTTCCCAGGCAGTGACCCCCACTTCCTGGAGGAGGTCCTCAGCATCCGCCTGATTCATCACCAGAGTTAAAATGTACGCATGAACACGACGACATGCTGCGGTCCAGAGACGGACAAACCGGCGGTGATCCTGTTGGAACTGGGAGGGTTCCAGGCGATTGCGTTCCTGATTGATCATTCGCTTCGACATGCCGACGAAATCATGAAAATACGTCCCATACGTACGTTACTATTTTGATGAGTCCCGAAATTTGGACAAAAAAATCAGCGATTTCCCCTACAACAACACAACTCATTGCCCTAACATCACTTGCAACAAAAGACAATTCTATAATCCGTATCGAATCGTGCCGTCAGTAGAAGCAAAAAAGCGTCGGCCCGGTCGTCATGACCGGGCCGACGCCCTCACTCAAATATCATTGCAGTCAAAGAGCTATTCGCCCAGAAGTCCCTTGTTTAACTTGCGAAGGGCTTCGCTTTCAATCTGCCGGACCCGCTCCCGGGTCAGTCCGAGTTCTTCTCCAATTTCCTTCAGTGTCTTTGGTTCGCCGGTATCAATTCCAAACCGGAGCTTCAAGATTGTCGCTTCGCGTTCATCCATGTCCTTGAGCATTCGCTCGACATGCACCAGATTATCGCTGTTGATCAGGTCATCTTCCGGTGGGAGGACGCGGGCATCCGGGATCATTTCTCCCAGAGAGACACTCTCGTTGTCCTCAGTCTGGGGAGTTGTGTTGTAAAGCTGGATCGCTTTCTTCACGATCTTCAGCTTTTTCGAAGGGAGTTCCAGCTCCTGTGCGACTTCATCAGCTGTCGGCATTCGCCCCAGCTCATCGTGCAGTTTCGCAGTCGCCCGTCTCCACTTGGAGAGGAGTTCCACCATATATGCGGGAACCCGGATCGTTTTCGCCGAGTTGATCAGGGCACGCTTGATGGACTGCTTGATCCAATAGCTAGCGTAGGTGCTGAACCGGGTGTTCATGTCCGGATCAAATCCTTCCACCGCACGCAGCAGTCCGAGGTTTCCTTCTTCAATCAGGTCCTGAAGGGGAAGCCCTTTTCCTGTGTACCCGCGGGCAATATTGACCACGAGCCTCAGATTCGCACGGACCATCTGATCACGCGCGTGCATGTCTCCTTCCGCGATGCGATTCGAAAGGATTTTTTCTTCCTCAGCGGTCAACAAAGCCGTTTCATTAATTTCCCGCAGATAGGTTTCTAACGGATTCTGAACGGAAGAAGTGCGACGACGGGTCGTTTTTTGCATGGGGATGACTTTTACTGATCAGCGACCGACAGATATCTATCAGAGAGGAATCCAGCGTGGAGACGTTGTCCGTTCCACAACCAAAGATTTCCGGACCGTCCAGACTCTCGTCGCATCCGAGAACACGAATTTCTGGCCATCCGGAGCGGATTCATTCCGCATCCTTGACATCCTCTACACTTCCTTGGGAATACTGCTCCCATTATCGGATCGGCAGGAAGTGCCGCCGCAGATTGCAAGCACGCAATTCGCAAAACCGAGGAATTCTGCCTCGAGAATAGCGATCAAAACGATTTTGCCGCCTAAAACGACAACAACAGGCTCTCCCAAAATCCTCAAGTTCACTTTTGAATCCGAAACGGCAGTGAACGGAGACACCAAAACACATCAACCAACGCAGATGTTACAGCAAAAACGATCAACTCAAATGCAATAAGTGTTGATCGTGCACCGTTGAGAGCGGAATTCCGGGACTGGTAAGATCGCAACTCCATTGAGGAAACATTCTCTGAAGCCAATGTGACCGGTCTCTGCCAGTCATTGAGCTGACACTGAGATTTGAATTGTTGTTGACGCTGACCATTCCCGCTGCGGAGTCTGCCTGTGCCAAGTGATGCTCTCTTTCGGGCCTTTACGTCAACGACTTTGAAGGCGATCAGCTGCCTGGCAACCTTTGGGTTTATCACTGCTGTGGCGATTTCTCATCTGCCTGCCAGTGATGACCTTCAGCTCGCTCCCCCGGATGGAATCCGCCAACATATCCCGCACCTGTATGCCCTTACCGGAGCGAGAATCGTCCAGGGGCCGGGGCGAATCATTGAAGAGGGGACGCTCGTTGTTCAGGAGGGAAAGATCCTTGCGGCTGGAAAGGGAGTCCCGATCCCCCCCGCAGCAGAAGTGATCGACCTGTCAGGAAAAACAATTTATCCAGGCTTTATCGACGCCTATGGAGAAGCCTCCCCGAGCACGCTCCCGCGTCCGGAAGGGGCGTACTGGAATGAACAGATCCGTGCAGATGAACGGGTCTCGGCAACTCTCCAGAATGCGGATCTGAATGCATCGTCGCTGCGAAAGGCCGGTTTCGTTGCCCGCCTGATGGCTCCTTCAAAGGGAATCATACGCGGCTACAGCGGACTCTACCAGCTGGGTGATGGCCCTGTCCGGGAGCAGCTTCTCAAAGACGATGTTGCCCTGCATGGGGAACTGACGATCTCGCGCGCAAGTCGAATTCCCAACACATATCCCGGCTCCCCAATGGGTGCGGTGGCGCTGGCCCGACAGGCGTTCTACGATGCCCAATGGGACCAGAAGGCCCGAGTTGCGGTCAACAACGATCCCACCCTTCCTGTCCTCCCACAACAGCTGACCCTCGCTGCCATGGGCCCGGCACTCCAGGGTCAGACCCTCTTTGCGGTCAAGGCGGGGAACGAGCTGTTTTCCCTGCGTGCCGATCGCTTCGCGCGTGAATTCAATCTGAACCTGCTTCTCATCGGCCACGGGATGGAATACCGCCGACTGAACGAAATCGCATCGCTTGGCCGGCCGATTGTCCTCCCGGTAGCGTTTCCTAAAGCGCCCGCAGTTGGCCGGCCGGAAGAGGCACAAACCGCATCGCTGACCGACTTGATGCACTGGGATCATGCACCGGAGAATCTGGCTCGACTGCATACCGCTGGTGTCACCATTCTTTTGACGACCGACCGCCTTGAGAAGGCGGGCGATTTTCTGAATCAGCTCCGCATTGCCATTGCGCGCGGGTTCCCGGAAGAGGCTGCACTCAAAGCCCTGACAACAACCCCCGCAGAGCTTTTTGGTGTGGACTCACAGCTCGGGACATTGGAGAGCGGTAAGCTGGCCAGCTTTCTGGTTGTCGAAGGGAATCTGTTTTCTTCGAAAGGAAAAATTCTGGAAACCTGGGTTTCCGGCGTTCGATTTCAGGAGCAGGAACCACCGATCAATCCGAGCGGGGTCTGGGATGTCGTTTTCCCAGAGGCCGGCGAGCCCCTTGACCGACCGCTGGAACTGATCCTTGAGAAGAAAAGTAAGCTGACAGGCCGGATTCGCAGCAGAGCGATTCCAGATCGTCCGGCGGAGGAGGTCAGCTTCAAGGTCATTGAACTGACAGAGCGAGGGATCTCGGGCCAGTTCCCCGGAAACAGGTTTAATCATCCCGGAACAGCAAGCCTGTCGATCATCCCTATTCGAAGCGTCAGCACCTGGCAAGGGAAAATTCTCTGGGCCGATGGAACCGTTGACTCCTTTGCCATGACGCGCAGGGAGAAGCCGAAAGAGAAGGGCGATTCCACAGATGAGCCCGAGTCTGAATCGCCAGAGAAGCCAGAGAAACCGGATGCCTCTGAGAAGACATTCACACGAGACAGCGAGAGTAAATCAGACGAGAAATCTGCATCGAGCGATGAGCCGAAGAAGGATTCAATCGACCCGAAGATCAGGAATCTTCCTGCCAGTTTCCCGGTCAACTTTCCATTCGGTCCTTTTGGCCGCATCGCACCTCCAGAGCCATCGGAGTTGATGGCCTTTACGAATGCCACAATCTGGACGAGTGGCCCGCAAGGAACACTGGAAGGGGCTACTCTTCTCATCGAGAACGGAACAATCAGGGCCGTTGGAACCGGGATCGACATTCCAAGCGGGGCAACTGTTGTTGACCTAGGTGGCCGACACATCACCCCAGGACTGATTGATTGTCACTCCCATTTCGCCACAGATGGCGGGATCAATGAGGCCACTCAGGCCATCACAGCGGAAGTGCGAATTGGGGACTTCATCGACTGTGATGACATCAACATCTATCGCCAGCTCGCTGGCGGGGTCACGACCTCCAACATTATGCATGGATCTGCAAATCCGATTGGAGGGCAGACTCAGGTTGTGAAACTCCGATGGGGGGCCAGCGACGAGGAAATGAAATTCGCCGGAGCACCCGCAGGGATCAAATTTGCATTGGGCGAGAACGTCAAGCGGAGTAATTCCCTCACCCCATCCTCCCGATACCCCCAGACGCGAATGGGGGTTCCGGAGCTGATGCAGGACGCCTTCATGGAAGCACGGGAGTACGCTCAGCGACACCGTGACTATGCTGCCAATCCGAAAGGGATTCCACCACGGATCGATCTCGAGTTAGAGGCCCTCAATGAAATTCTCGAGGGGGAACGCTGGATTCATTGCCATAGCTATCGGCAGGATGAGATTCTCGAATTCCTGGCGACGTTGGAGATGTTCAATGTCCGGGTCGGATCGCTCCAGCATATCCTTGAAGGGTACAAAGTCGCTGAGGCCCTGGCCCGCCATGGAGCAACCGCTTCAACCTTCGCCGACTGGTGGGCCTATAAGCTGGAAGTCTACGACGCCATCCCGCACAACGGAGCCATCCTCTATCAGCAAGGGGTGATCGTCTCGTTCAATTCCGATGACCGCGAAATGGCCCGTCGCCTGAATCAAGAAGCAGCGAAAGCGATCCGCTACGGACAGGTTCCACCGGAAGAGGCCTTGAAGTTTGTCACCCTCAATCCCGCCCGTCAGCTCCGAATTCACGACAAGGTCGGTTCACTTGAACCG
>CALLWY010000177.1 GCA_938015865.1 uncultured Planctomicrobium sp. | reverse complement strand
CCGCCCCCGACGACAAACCGGAACTCGAGGCATTCGGGAATTGACTGGATGCCGAAGAAGGTGGTTCCGGAGGCGGGCCGCTGGAACCACCGCCAAAGCTGGAGCTTCCCGGGGGCCACGGGGGGAACCAACTTGAAGATCCGTTTCGCCATCCCTCCGGCCTTGCTTTACCCGACATCCACCTCTCCCCGCATTTGGAACTGAAAGAATGAAACGCTGGCACTCGATCCGGCACTCCCGAAGCCTCACAAGCAATCATTCACTGTCAAGCTCGATCCTCACTGCCCAGGAGCAACTGAACCAAACATTATACAGAACAACTGTGGCTAACTCAGTAAAAAAAATGATATTTCCCACGAATCAAACCTCCTTATCAATGTTCTACACCCGAAAGTTATGTAGGCTGGGTCATGACCCAGCTTTATTCAGCATGGACAAATTCATCTCCGGCGAACCGCCCCAATCGCTGGGATATTTTCCAGACTGGACGTAGCGATGAAATGACGACCAGGGCCAATCGACAGCCCGGCTCACCAAGCGGTGTTTCACCGGATTGATGTGAATGTATTCGATACAGCGAGTGACATCCGCTTCATCGCGGCACGTGTGCTCGTAAAAACGACGTTGCCAGACCGCTTGCTCTCCGCTCCGTTTACGGGATGAAGTCAGCATTCCGCTCTCTCCGCCAAGTTGAATCCAGTTCCGTGTGAAACGTGACTTGATTAGTCGCCACCGGGTGGAATAGTCATTGTCGTTCATCGGAAGTTCCCAAACGGCATGCAGGTGATCCGGCAGCAGGGCGATGGCTCGAATTTGAAACGGATGCGCCTGCTGGACAGTTTGGATTGCTTCTCGCAATGCTCTACGGCCCAGTTCTGTTGTGAGAATTTCCCGCCGCTGATGCGCCACCAGAGTGAAGAAGAAAATGCTCCCTTCACGATTCCGTCGATATCGACGCATGCATGTTCCCCGTCAGATAAACAGAGTGAATCCTACCGGGTTGCCAAAGATCAACATCAGGCGAGGAACCACGCCACCAAAGCTGGGTCTTGACCCAGCCTAC
This sequence comes from uncultured Planctomicrobium sp., assembly GCA_938015865.1. Lineage (GTDB taxonomy): Bacteria > Planctomycetota > Planctomycetia > Planctomycetales > Planctomycetaceae > Planctomicrobium. The sequence continues at coordinate 2,365 of CALLWY010000177.1, read as the reverse complement.
CTCACTGCCGATCGACTCGTATAACTGTCGGGTTTTACATCTCTCTCGAATTCGTCAAGTAGGCACTTGCCTTGTCGGAATTTATCACTCAGCCAAGTATTGTAATCTGCAGGGTCAACCTTGTACGACCTTACAGTTCCGTCGGAAAGGGCAATGATTGCGAAGTTCATTGAATTAACCTGATGCACGTGATTTTCGTCATGGCAAAAAACAATTGTAATTGGGGAGCTTGGATTTACGTCTTTATCAAAGAGGTGTTTTTTTTCAAATGCAGGCGACAGCAACCAGCCTTCAAAAGGGTCTGCGCAATTTTTTACCAATGTACAACATATGCCGTCTTCGTGGCACATATCTCCTTCGAGCATCAAATACTCGGCAAAAGAATGTTTGCTTCCAGATTCATCTTTGTCTGTTCTCGATTTCAGATTGTACTCAGCGTAAGCGACACTCTTGTCGATTAGTGTAACCATTCGCAGAATACACCCCTGCGCCCTTGCTGCAGCTCGAGCGTCTCCAACAATCCTGCAGCGACTGCTGTGCGTGTACCACAGTGCTATAATTGAAATTCCTGCTACCGCAATCGTGACGACTTGGCTCCTGATTTTAAATGATCTCGTGGACATGGTGATGTTCTGCTTATGGAAATAGTCGTGTCGTTAAATTTATGCCAATGGTCGTGTCTTTCCTGGTGCGTGGATCAGGTCGCGTTGATCGACTTGGATTTTAGTTATGGAATTGGCTGTCCAGGACGGCCGGAGTTTGGGGTCCAACCGAACCCATCTTCTCCAGGCGTCCAGCCCAGACGATCGCCGCTACCCACCCAAAAATCTACTGTTGCAACGATTTCCCCTGTGTTTGGACATGTTATTTCCAACCATACATGACCTGCCCATAATGGGGTGTCCACCCATGGAACTTTTTGCACCTGTCTGTAATTAAAGAATCCGCTAAGATTTCCTAGCGTGTCCAGTTGTGTCTCGGCATGGTTTGCGCATTCGGTGCAGACATTTCCTGCATAATCGAATCTGGTGACGCCACCCGTTGCATTGATCCGATCTCGTGCTTTTTCGAGTGCAGCTTGGATGCTGTCCGCGGTAGACTCACATTTTTCTTTTGGTCCACATGCGTCGTATTTGGTACAACATGACGACTTAAGATGATCTGCGAGGCCGGTAACCGCTCCAGCTGGATACGCTGGAGCGCTGGGAGAGCTAGGCCGTTGGCCAATAGTACCAATCGGACACATACTTCCAACCACTTGACCGTTTCGGTATCTCGGAACACAAGCAACCATCGGCCCAAAAGGCGTCATGTATGTGTGGTCATCGTTTCCACTTGGGTCCACTCCATTTGGTACAAAGTATCCAATGTATAGCCCCGCTCCATCGATATAGCTGAGCAAATCCCTGCTAATGAAGTTTCCGAGACTGGGATGCCAATCTCTCGCTCGGAAATAGTACAGTTTGCTTTCCCGGTCCAGCTCCCTTCCGGTGAACAGCGTCGTCCATTCGGAAGTGTTGGTTCCTGTGTCATAATTCGGTTCGAGGAACTGGCACGTGCCATACGGCTGATAGCAGAACCGCTGTGTAACAGTGCCGGTTTCATCTGTCAGGGCCACCGCATTCCAGTTGGCGTCCTGCAGGCAGTAGCGGCGCTCGGTGGCCATAGAAGAACTGGAAGAGGCGGACGAACTGCTGGATTCTTCATCCGGCAGAAACCGGTCTCTGAGGACCAGGCCATCGATGTACATCAGGCCCCAGATGTTCTGGAGGGCTGCGTCTGAGGATTCGTCCACTCGTTCTTCCAGAACCTGGTTCTGGGTAGAGAGATAGATATGACGAGTTTGGTTGACCGTGTTATTTGCGTAGAGTTTCTTCAGAATTATACGATTGTTCGCATCGTACTGGTATTCTGCAATGGTGTCTTCCGTGTTGCTGTCCACGAGTTTGACCAGCCGGTTCCAGGCGTCCCAGGTGGCGGTGAGCGCGGCCGGGTCAGTGTCCATGGTGCCCCAACCGTCAGCGGTCAGCTCGCTCCAGTCATCGGCGGTCAGCGGGGACCAAGTAGGACCGCTAACGGTGGGGATCGTCGTCATGTTCCCGGCAGGGTCGTACGCAGGCTGAGCCCACGCGGGGCCGACGCTATTGGTAATCTCCGTGATTTCATTGACAGGGTTGGCATCGCGGGACTGTTCCAGCGTCCAGGATGAACCCCCTTCCGCCTGTTTCATGCCGGTCCAGTTTTCTGTGGCGTCGAGGTTCCAGCACTGGCCGTAGGTCTGGTTGGAGATGGCGTCGTGGCCGCCGTTCAGTAGACCGCGCAGCATGGTTTTCAGACGTTGGAGACCGTCGTAGGTGTACAGCTC
>CALLWY010000176.1 GCA_938015865.1 uncultured Planctomicrobium sp. | reverse complement strand
CGCCCAGAGCGTCATCCGGCGTGCCATTGGGCTGGTTCGGACCAAAGGGCACGGGGGAATGCTTGCGTACATTTGCGAGCAGGAAGATGCCGCTACTCTGGCGGCCCGCTGGTTTCGTTTTCGTGTCTTCTTTCAGCAGGATGAGGGGACCCGTCGGTTTGGCAGACTGATCGTCAAACTGATCGAGCGACTGATCACGATTGGGCAGGCACGCGGGCTGGCAGTTGTGACGTGGGATGATTATCAGAGGATACTCGATGCCGAAGTTCAGGATCTGGACGATGCCCTCGTCGAGTTCTCTCACGTGCTGGCTGACTTTATGAGTGTCGACGGAGCTCTGGTGTTGGATCGATCGTTTCGCATCATCGGCTTTGGCGCCGAAATTCTGGGGGATTCACACGTCTCGGAAGTCCACCGGGCACTCGATCTGGAAGGAAACCGCACTGTCGTCGAGCCGGCAGATGCGTCTGGAACCCGTCATCGTGCAGCGTATCGCCTGGTGAGCGGAATGCCGGATGTGATTGCGCTGGTCGTCTCACAGGATGGAGCGGTCCGCTTTGTCGCCAACCACAATCAGAAGTTGACCTATTGGCCCTATCTCCCGTAATGGTTTGAGAACGTCTCTGGCATCAATGCTCGATTCCTGAGACCGGACCGCGATTGATCTGCTTGAGAACGTTGACAACAAAAAGGCCTCCCAGCAGCAGATACAATCCTGCAAACCCGAGCGTGGTAAAGATCACGTCCCCGGGATTCACTCCGGGAGAGTCCCCGTTGGCGGTTCGCATTAATCCGTAAATCAGCCATGGCTGACGCCCCAGCTCCGCTGTCCACCATCCGGCCGTTGTTGCGATGTACGGGAACGGAAAGGAGAGCATGAGGACCCACATCATAGGTGTTGTCTTTTGAAGCGTTCCTCTCCACAGGAAGTAAGCAGAGAGGGCCATGACCAGGAGAAACATGGTTCCCAGCCCCACCATGATGTGGTAGCTGTAATAAACAAGCTCGATATTGTCGGGCCAATCCTCTTTGGGGAAATCATTCAGTCCCTGTACGGTGCTTCCGAATGTACCGTAGGCCAGAAAACTGAGAATTCCGGGAACGACGATCGGATTTTCGAGCCGTTCCTGACGAACATTGGGCTGTCCGATAATCGCCAGTTCCGCAAAAGGACCGCTATCGAAAAGCCCTTCCATGGCGGCCAGAGTGACCGGCTGATGCTTCGCGACAAGTTTGCCCTGAACGTCGCCGGTGGGAAATCCCACCAGAATTGTCGATATCAATCCGGAGACGACCCCCACCCGCAGACAGATTTCGGATTCTCGCTGATGAATCTGCATCAACGTCCAGTAAGCTCCCACAGCACACAGGACAAACGACGCAGTGACAATTGATGCCAACATGTTGTGGGCATACTGCCAGATAGCCCATTCATTTAACAGAAATGCAGCGAAGTCAGTGATTTTCAGGACTCCATCCTGACCGACGGTATAGCCCGTGGGATGCTGCATAAATGCGTTCGTGACAATGATAAAATATCCCGAGAGCCACGACCCCAGAAACAGGGCAATGGCGACCGCCAGATGCCCTTTCGGTCCCAGTCGCTTTTCTCCAAAGAGGAACAAGCCGAGAAACGTCGACTCAAGAAAGAACGCGAACACGCCTTCCATTGCGAGAGTCTGGCCGATGACCTCTCCAGAATAGGCAGAGAATCGAGACCAGTTTGTCCCAAACTGAAATTCCAATGGAATTCCTGTGACGACCCCCATGGCAAAGTTCAACGCAAAGATACGAGCCCAAAAGCGGGCCGTTCGATTGAACGACTCATCCTGTTTCCGGATCGCCAGCACTTTCAGAATCACGATCAGGAGGGCCAGTCCCATCGTGAGCTGGGGGAACAGATAATGGTAGGTCACCGAAAAGGCGAACTGGATGCGATGCCACGGTAATCCATGATCCATGAGATTGTTCCCAACGGAGAGGGACCGTTCACTCGATTGTGTTTGGTCTCAAATGCCACCATTCATCAGACATCGCTCGAGTTCCCATGGCAAACGATCACGGCTGAATTCTCGGGAGCGAATATCAACCCTGTCGCGATTGGGAATCTCCCCGGCCCTTCATCGCGCTTTGAAGACGCAGGTGAAGAAGGTTCCAGGCGACGATAAAGCCCTCGTTCCACTTCAGTTTTGTGCTGCCATGCTTCCGGTCCTCGAAGGTGATGGGGACTTCGGTCATTGTCGCTCCGATCCGCTTCAAGCGGAACAGAATCTCTTCCTCAATCGCATACCCACGCGCCAGCGCATTGGACCAGTCAATTTTCGCCAGAGTGGAGACCCGATAACAACGAAAACTCCCTGTGTTGTCACGTGTTGTCAATCCCAGTACCGCCCGCGTGTACAAATTCAGGCCGTGACTGATCACCTTGCGAATCAGAGGCCAGTTCTGAACTCCCCCGCCTCCGATGTAGCGGGACCCAATAACAACATCGACTTCTTCACGGCGTGCAAGGAGGTCGGGAATGTAATGAGGAGAGTGCGACCAGTCTGCATCCATGTTGATGAGAAAGTCATACCGGTTGTCGATTCCATAACGAAACCCGGCGACCGTTGCTGTCCCCAGTCCCAGCTTGCCCGGACGATGAATGATTCGAATCCGCTGATCCTTCGCAGCGAGTTCATCAACATATGATCCCGTTCCATCAGGAGAATTGTCGTCGATGACCAGAATGTCCGCCTCCGGAACACGTTCATGGATGGCGGGAATCAACGTCTCAAGATTCGACCTCTCGTTGTAGGTGCAGAGGGTAACAAGGATACGCGGGGAACCGGACATGATCTTAACTGTATTGGCTGTTCCAGAAATGATGTCGTCGTTGTGGCGGTTGCTCTTCCGGTTTCTGTTTGTCGATGCCGGACTAAGGGATGCGACTCGAATCAGAGGCGGACAGGACCTGGCACAGGAGGGCTAAGTTCCAGTTTGACGCTGATTGACCATCGCAAAATGACACGGAGTATACTTGAGGCGTCATTTCTCTCGTAGATTCAGCCAGCGAAAGTTCTATTCTCCCGAATTCAGGAGAGTTGGGAATTTCGCTGCTGTTCGATTGAAATTTCAGGCCGTTCCGAAAACTCCTCTATGGAAGTTGGGACGTGTTGCGTAAAATTCGATCACCGTGAATACAGGAAAGGATTTCGAAACAAATCCTTTCTTTCGTGATCTTTGAATGACCGGAGTCGCTGGAGACGATTCAACGTCCCGCCGGTCAATTTGGCCGCGTTGGGAACGTAAACGCAGCCTCCAACTTCTCCAGACAGTGTCGAGCGAGAAAGTGGTTTCGCATGAAAGGTCCACTTTCGCAAGCGAGAAAGTGCCTGTTCATCGATCAGAAATCGAAGGAATGTGGCCCCCCATGGGAACAACCGAGGAGTTCGGAGTAGGGCTCTGTATTGCAGTCGATGATTGATCAGATCCTCTGAAATCGTCAGCCGAGATGTGCACCGAGGAGGAACAATGCCGGTTTCTATCCACCGACCGCTGCCCCCGGAAATCTACGAGATCCAGTTGCAAATGGAAGAAATCGCCCGAAGCTACGGGCTGGATTTCTTTGAGACCATCTTTGAGATGCTTGACTACGAAGAGTTGAGCATGTTTGCAGCCTACGGAGGGTTTCCAATCCGCTATCCTCACTGGCGATTCGGGGCTGAGTACGATGAATTGCTCAAGAGTTACTCGTATGGGCTGTCAAAAATTTACGAAATGGTGATCAACACCGATCCGTGTTACGCCTACCTCCTCTCTGCAAACGCATTAACCGATCAGAAACTGGTCATCGCTCATGTTTATGGTCACTGCGACTTCTTCAAGAACAATGCCTGGTTCTCGAAAACCAACCGGAAAATGCTGGACCAGATGGCGAATCATGCTGCCCGTGTGACGCGGTATATCGACCGCGTTGGCTATGAACCTGTTGAGCGCTTCATTGACGCGTGCCTGTCATTGGAGAACCTGATCGATCCTCATTCCCCCTTCATTCAGCGGACTGAGAAACGGGGAAGGGGCGATGATGCACGTCCCAATGGAGCCCTTTCACAGGAGGATGGTGATCGCCAGAACGAGCCAGGAAAGTTCTCCTCAAAGGATTATATGGACCCCTACATTAATCCCCCGGAAATACTTGCCCGGGAACGGGAGAATCGACTGGCTGCCCAGCAAGCTCGAGAAGCAGCCCGTTCATTCCCGGACACGCCTCAACGTGATGTCCTGCTGTTCCTGCTGGAACATGCCCCATTAAAGGACTGGCAGCACGATATTCTCGCTATTATTCGAGATGAAGCGTACTACTTCGCCCCGCAAGGGCAGACAAAGATCATGAACGAAGGCTGGGCCAGCTATTGGCACTCGACCATCATGACGCGCCATGGACTGACCGATGCCGAAGTGATTCATTATGCCGATCATCACTCCGGAACGATGGCGATGAGTCCCCAGCGTCTGAATCCCTACAAAATCGGGATTGAACTGTTCCGCGATATCGAAGAGCGATGGAACAGGGGACAGTTTGGTGAGGAGTGGGAGAACTGCGAAAACGACGAGGTCAAACGAAAGTGGGACCGCCAACTTGGCCTCGGGCGTCAAAAGATTTTTGAGGTCCGGCGAGTTCATAATGATCTGACATTCATTGACGCGTTCCTCACCGAGGATTTTTGCCGCAAGCATCGGTTGTTTTCATTTGCATATAATGATAGCACCGGGAATTATGAAGTTGCATCACGAGAGTTTCAGGCCATTAAAAAGCAGCTTCTGGCCAGTCTGACGAACCACGGCCGCCCATTTATTTACGTCAAAGACGGAAACTACGGAAACCGCGGAGAACTGTATCTCTGGCATGATTATCAGGGGATCGAACTCAAGCAGGACTACGCCGACGCAACGTTGATGAACCTGCAAATGATCTGGGGAAGACCGGTTCATCTTGAGACCGTGATCGACGATAAGCCGACCGTGCTTTCGTACGATGGACACAGCCCTCAGCGACGGTCAGCTTAAGCAGGGCCGTCATCTGATTCGCATCTCCGGAATCATCAGGCACCGCCGGATTCCTATTTGCTTCCGCCCGGACTCCGATAAACACGATCTTCCGCGAGTTCTGGTTCAACTGGTCGCAGTTTCGAGCCACTCGGCAGTTGATCTGCTCAGCATGTTATGCGCATTAGCCCCTGTCTCAGGGGAGTATAGCAGTCACTCGCCGCTCAAACACAGTGTTGTTTGCCTTTAGAACGCGAAACGTTCGTAAGATTCGCAGTAGATATAGAGGGTCGAACTATTTCGTCTTTAATTCAATTGTCCCCAGATCGACTGGCCGACCTGCCTCTGCATTGAAGTGGATCTGCGATTTTTCGGGACGATCGTATCGACCGCTCAGGCGGTCCTCTCCCTGAAAGCGTCCGGAGACCATATTGAACGTCTTCCAGACGAACGTGACATCGTATTCCCCTTCGGGAACGCCATCTCCTGTCTCATATGTTGTCACCTGAAAAGTTCCGTCCGGGCCTGTCAGGCAGGTGGAAATCGTTGGATGCTCCTGATCCATTCCCTTGCGGGGATGGCAGGTGATCTGGATGGGAGTATCTGGAATTTTTCCGTCGACGAGGACTTTTCCGCTGACGGGAATCACAGGCTTTCGAAAGGGCCTCTCTGACCTGCGGCAACCTGTCGAGATCGAAACGATGAATGCAAGCAAGATGACGAAAAGGCTTCGGCAAGAATGCATCACGAAATTCTACTCTCAGCATCGGGAAGCGAGGTCAACGTTGACAAACGACCCCTGTTCAACTGGCGATCAATCGACTTGCGTGGACTTGATGTTCGTGGAATGCCTGTCGGAAGCAGACACGTTACGCGGTGATGATGATAAATGGGTGAGAAGTTGGATTGTGAAATACGATGCGAAACAGAAGAATATGATGAGGAGAAATTGCAGATAGAGGCGTTAGATTTAAAGGGAAATACAAAAGTCGCAGTGGCGCCCAATGGGCAATCACCTAAAACTCGCCAACAACTTCTCCCCCTGCTCGTGTGACGATCGCTGCGAAGGTGGGGGCACCGATGTTTTCGCTGATAAATCGAACTGATCCGTCGCAGAGCAGGAAGTGAGCGCCTCCTTCGTGGAAACTGTAGAATCCAGCGTTGCGAGCATTCGTGCAATTGATGACGCAAGCCCCTCCGGCAGAGTCGTCACCGCTGTAGTTTGATCCACCCACCCAGTTTTCGCCATTAAGGAGGTCTCCCCATCCACCACCATTCGCGCCTCCTCTCGCAGTGGAAACGGCAGAGTCGACCTTTCGCTTTGCGTAAATATCACCTCCCCCGAGGCGTTCTCCCACAAGAATCGTATTTGAGGAACCATCGGTGATGCGGGACAGGCTTGTCAATGGAGCGGGACTGGAGTCCTGCCCGATCATGAAAAGTGCTCCTTTACGTTCACTGGGGGCAGTTCCTGCGACAGGATAGGCAATATTGAGAAAACCGCTGTTAATCCCGGAAGCGGGGCTGTAGTCAGAGCGCCCTGCAGTCCAGGCAATATTGAACGGAGGGACACCGCCCCCCATTGCTCCGGCTGGAATTTCATATCGAAACTTCGACGCTCCCACAGCAGAAGGGCACTGATAAGCTGGGAGTACCGTTTCAATGACTGCCAGATTCTGATTGACATCGGCAGCAGCATAGCCGAGCAGTTGTGCTCCTTCGATCGCTGGGACTTCGGAAATCCATTTACTATAGAGCGGAGCCTGATCCAGATAAGGGAGTATTGCAACTCCCCATGTCCCATAGTTGAACATGCTGGAGAGGAATGTTCCATAGGGGAACATTCTGTATGTGTCGTGATAATTGTGGAAAGCCAATCCAATCTGTTTGAGATTATTCTTGCACTGGCTGCGCCGGGCGGCTTCTCGAGCCTGTTGGACCGCAGGGAGAAGCAGTGCGATGAGGACAGCGATAATCGCAATAACGACCAGAAGCTCGATCAGGGTGAACCCACGATTTCGAGTCTTTAACAGCATTGCCACCTCCCGATGTATAGCTAATGAAAGGACGGGATTGCAGATCTGCTTAGAATGGCTTTTTAAGTTTGATGTGAATTGATTTTTCGAGATGCAAATTGATTCTGCCACCTTTGGATTGATCTGTCAATAAGTGTTGATGTGAAATTCTGGAGGAGGCATCTATCGCAAAGTGTCCGCAAGAGAGACGCAATCGGATTCCAATCAACTCGTCTGATTTCTCGTGAGAGTGTTGGTACTCGCTGTGTTGATCGATCCGGGATTGCTCCTCTAGGCAGAGAGAAGGGGGCGTTTTCTTCAGTCGTTCCGCTTCTCGGACTCGACGGAGAGGGGGCCTGAGGTGTGAGACGCCTTCGACTTCGAAAGAAACTCAGGCGAAGAATGTCACTGAAATGAATGGGACGCAAGTATCGTCGCTGTCCTGCTCAAGTGCGATGGGCGAATTTCTTCTGGAGGATGGACTCGTCAACGACATCAGTTGATCCCCTCGAAGTGTTCGTCTGAATTGAAATGGATATCAACCTCGCAATTCCGCTGGTCAGGCGAAAGAGTTGTCATCCTGAGACGTGAAGAGGGGGGGACTGTTGATTCGTGAGAGCCATCGCCGATGGAAGGCGGAACCCGTTTGAGAGACAGGATTTCTAAGAGAGATGGCCTGCTGCTTTCTCGCTCAATCTCGAGATCAAGTTGCTCACTCAAATGAGCGGGGGCATTTTGGTTATTTTGTAAGACAAGGAGACCTGAGTAAAAGGAAAGTGGCCGTCGCATTTTATTGAATGGACGGCCACTACTCTGTTTTTCTGACAGTTCAGTTCAACTCGAAGGCGTCTCGTTCATACTTGGCTCGGTGACATCCTGCTTCAAGGCATAAAGTAGATGCTCGCCCATCTTTGAGCTGCATTTCGGGCATTTTGCCTTTGCAATCCCCTTGGGGGATTTGCCGCCAAGATTTTCCTTCTTGCGAGCGGGCTCGCTGACGATTGTTTTGCAGGCACCGCATTGATAGGCCACAACTTCCAGCTGAGCAGCAGGGTCAGCCTGGAAGAGTTCGACATCCTCCAGATACTTAACAAGCATGTCGGAGAAGTGGCATTTCCCAACGGCCAGCTTGGGTTCCGTAGGAAGTCCTTCCAGAGACCCCAAACCGGAAATGCCGTACACCTCTTCCATGGCCTGAGCAAACTTCCAGAATTCCGTGATTCCCATCGAAACGTACGTCGGATTGGGCATCTTCTCCGTGAGGGGAAGTTGAATGGCAATCCGCCCCGTTCCGAAAACAGGAATCCCGTGAAACAGGGATGCGGCCCGATTTGCAGTTGGCTGCACGACCCGAATCTGCTTCACTTCCTCAGCAGTGAAAACAAACTTTTCGCCGACGGGCAGTTCGTCGATCGGCTTATCCTCGCTCAGATGAGCGAGCATATTTTCCCGGACGGTCTCTTTCTTGTCTCCCCCCTTGGCGAACAGGCCACCTCCTCCCTTCTTTGAGAGGACGGCCACAACCAGGTGATCTGCGGAGAAACCAAAGTCGGCTTCGACAAAGTCCTTCAGCAGACTGTCGGCCTTGATCTTCAGTTTTTCCGGATCAACGATGTGCAGATGCAGGTCTGTGACCCACGATTTGAATCTGTTCGCCGCGGCTGACGGTGCTGATTCCGACGTTGCAGCTGCTGGCTTCTTGTACTGAGGTGGGTCAACAGGAACGATGAAGGGGGCTCCGCAGCGAGGGCATTTCCCGGTCATCCCTCGATGCTGCTCTTTCACTTCCACCCGGCAGCCATAGGGACAGAAAATAATCAGGCCCCCTCCCGCTGTCAGGATCGGTCCCGCCACACGGCGATGCTTTTGTCTCTTCCGGATCTCTTTTTCTTCCTCCATCGCAATATCCAGGAGGGCATCTCCTCCCGTTGCGACAGAGTGGGCGACATTTTCTCCTTCCCCTTCGGACGAGGATTTGGGAGGGCTCTCAGGTTGGCGCTGGGCTGATTCACCCTGAGGAGGAATGGGGGCGTCGAGATCTTCGTCCTCACCCAATTCTGGAGGTTCGAGCAGGTTGTAGCCTGTTGTCGAGCCGGCTGCAGCGGATGTGGACTGGTTGCCCGGAGTAATCGGGATATTGATCTGGAAATCGTCTTCGTCTCCGTCGGCGCCGTTCGAGTCTGGATACTCATTCACAGAGGAGATTTCGGCGTCTGGGACCTGGCTGAAGATGAGTGGTGCAGGATTGGCCTGCATCGCCAGATACTTCTTTTCCAGTTCAGCATTCATGAAGGCTCCGCAGTTCCAGCAGCGGAGAGAATTAATTCGGACCATCTCTCCGCAATCCGGACAGGCAACTTCTTTTGCGGACGTCTGACTCATGAAAAAACCCTGAGACAATGTGACAAAAGGATATTCAGCCCTGCCGTGATGGTATGTGCCACTTCACGGTGGATAAATGTTGGCTTAATGAATGATGACCAAACCGCGGGAATGCTTCCAACGCTCGCAGGGGGAATGGCCTGCGAACCAATATTGTATTCTATGATTCGACTCGAAAGGGAAATGGGAGCACTCCGTGCGGAACCCGTGTGGTTATTGTGATTGATTCGCTGGAGCGCGAGCGCCGGAGGGATTGAGGTTCTCCGACATCCAGATGTTTCAATGATCCAATTCAGGACCCGTTCTGACAAGCGTGAGTCGCGATTGATCGGTTTGGAGGGCCAGTTTTTGAGCAAATTCGCCAGTTTCGCAGGCGCGTTGCCATATGGCGACAGTAGAAGACGCTCAGGCTCGAAGCGACTCGACGTCCGCGACAGGCAGACGAAGTGCGGACTGTAAGAGAAGCATCAGTCCGTGCGGTTTTCTCGACTCGCCGGAAAAGATTGATTCTGACGGACAGTTGGGCTTGTCCGAAGAGTTCGGCTTGCAGGGATTGATGAGGTATAAGCAATCCGGGGATCAGAGCGAGACACCCTTCGAGGTCGCCGTTCTGGGCCCCGTTGGCATCGTCAATTTTGTCGCAGGTTACCGGACCACCCCTGTGACCTCGACCTCGAAGACGAGTGTGGCGTCGGGCGGGATGGCATCTCCAGCCCCTTCGCTTCCGTAGCCCAGGTGCGGAGGAACCACCAAACGTCGGCGGCCATTGACCGCCATTGAGCGAAGCCCTTCCTGCAACCCTGGAATGACATCCTCCACGGGAACCTGAATTGCAGTTCCCATCGAGCGGGTGTCTGTAAACCGCTTCCCGGTCGAGAGCTGGCCTACGTAATGCATCATCACATAGGGGGCGTCTCCAACCACTTCTCCATCACCCGGGATGAGGTCGGCATAGCGTAATCCGGTGGACGTGACCGTCGTCAGGTCTTGAATTTCGATATTCCGGAAATCGACCCGTGTGGAATGGCTCTGCAATGCGATATGACCAATTGGCGGACGTTCCGTCAGAAGGTGGGGGCCTTGAGTTGAGGTTTGTTCCATCTTGTTGAGATGGACATGGTTCACGACGTCTCCATTGATCTTGACGATCAGCTCGTCTCCGAGACATCGGATTTCGCACTGATTCCATTCGTTAGCTGGTTTGAGGGGGGCCCTTCGCGCTGCAGGGACGAGATAGTAGATGCTTCCGGTGTACTGATCCGGCCTCAGGTCCGCGTACTTGGGGGCGGCATCGTCCAGTAACTGGATTTCCAGTCCGGTGAAAGTTGGATTCCCCGTAGCCGGAGCTCTCAATCCAATGCCGGTATTCCCCCCAGCCTGGAGCCGGTATTCCAGACGGAGGACGAAGTCGCTGTAGGTCCCATTGGTTCGAAGCCAGCCTCCTGTCGCGGCCAGGCAGCTGATCATGTCTCCGTCACGGCGCCATGCGGAGGACTTGCCTTCGTGAACCTGCCATCCGTCCAGTCCATTTTCTCCCATCAAAGAGACAAATGGCTGCTGAAAGTTCTGGTTATGGTCAGCAGCAGGCCGGACTACTTCCGCAGGAATGACTGGACCTGAAACAGAACTGGCCGATGTTTTCTGGATCAGATCGTCTGCAGCGGTCAGCAGGGACGGTGCTAACAAAAGAGCGGAAGATGCCGAGCAGTAAAACAGTTTTCGAAGAGTCACGATCGTCGGTTCCAGTCTTTCACCACTTAATTGGTGCGGTCGGACGGGGAGGTTTGTATTCCGCTCAAACAGCGACTTGCTCTGGCCGCAATCTTGCCTGACGCCATCAGATCATGCGGGGGGCAGGACGGTAGCACGGGAGACGGAACGGTGCACCGTGGAATCTGCAGATTAGCCGGAGCCGGCGAGACGTACGGCGAACATTGCCGAAAGCGTTCTTCGTGGCCTCTCTGGCCGTCACTCATTTGTGCTGTGTCGCTCTGGAATCTGATGCGATTCGCGGCACAAGTACTGGCGGACAAAGAGAGTCCGAAGAGAATCGGGGAAAGAGCGCATCAGCTGATGTGCTGCCCAGTTTGCCCAGTGCCACAGAAAAACGAACACACCCCGGAGAGAGCAATCCGGGGTGCATGAGATCATTGTCAAAAAAACATCCCGCTCACAGACCTGCTATGCTGGTAATGTGGAGCAGGAGGGCGTTTTGGGGCGATCTTTCAACAGGCAGAAGTACCGGAAGTTTGTCTGAACCCGACTGTTCGTGTGTTTTGGGGAAAATCGGGACCGGATCAAGTGTGGCACAGGCCCAACAGGATGCGGGCGACACGGCGATGACAATTCCGGGGTTCAAGCGTTGAAAGAGACGACTAACCCTTTCGATGTCGAATCTTTGCTCGCATCCGTCGCTTCTTTCGTCCCAGTTTCCGTCGCCCTTTGCCTGTTTTCTTGACTCCCATTTCCCTGCACTTTCAATAGATGGATTGGTAGGTTTTCGTCTCCGGGTCGTGGACCATGAGCGTCGACAGGTTGCCCTTGCTCATGTCGCTGCGACAAGGATTTCTTCTCTGTTTTCGTCTCGCAATTCCCGATTACGTGACAAAAGGGAAGTCCATCACGTTACTTCACCAAGCCTCAAATTGCAAGCAGTCCAAGACGAGGACGGTTGTTGGCCCAGTGCAATGGCCGAAATGCTGATTGTTCGCTATGGGATGACGAAAACAAGAGTTACGGCGAGGTGATTTGTTGATCCCAGGTGGAGATTGATGGCCGGTCAGCTTGATGGGGCTTCCTAGCTCGCCGCACGATGTTCTTCGCTCTTCGGTCGGGGGGCGGGGAGCGGATGACTCCTCTTCAGGCTGTTGTTCTGAATGACTGGAGGGAAAAGTTTTCTAAGCTGAGATTGGAGAACAGTTTAAGTAAAACGGGTGCGCGAGCGACCGGATTCGGATTGCATCAATCAGACCAGTCCTGCTGAACGCCAGTAATTCCGCGAAAAGAAAACTCCATCTGTCAAAACTGTTTGCGGTATTCTCTTGGAGTCTGTCCCACTTCTCGTTTAAACGCGACAGACAGGTATTCCACGTGCGTGAATCCTGACAAGGACGCGATTTCCGAGAGCGACAGATCGGTTTCCCGGAGTAGTTGGCGGACCCGGTCGATTCGCAACCGGACCAGCTCCTCATGAGGAGTCCGGCCCAGGAGCTTCCGGAAACGGCTTTCCAGGGCTCGTCGGGAAAGAGGGACGTTCTTCAGGATGTTGTTGACATTGATCCCCCGGCACGCATTCGAACGAATGTATCGCAGTGCAGCGGCGACGTGGGGGTCATCAATGGCCAAAATGTCAGTCGATTGGCGCGTCTGAATCCCTAATGGGCGAACCAAATGAGCCTCGGGGGGAACCTCCTCTCCTGCCATCATTCTTTCCAGCAGTTTGGCTGCCAGATACCCGGTGTGGTGGGCATTCGGAATCACACTGGAGAGCGGAGGGTTGGAGAGCTCGCAGAGAAGCTGGTCGTTGTCGACCCCCAAGACAGCGATTTCTTCCGGGACTGAGAGTTCAAGTTCGCGGCAGGCCTCCAGAAGCTGCTGGGCCATGACGTCGTAACAGGCAAAAATCCCGACCGGGCGGGGGAGCTGGGCAATCCATTGCTTCAGGTCCCGCTTCACTACAGACCACGACTGGTTCCCGCTGTCTTTGGCAGGTCGAGAATGGACGTGACATTGATACCCGGCCGCAGCGACTTGTCGCTTGAACTCCTGTTCACGCCAGATTGACCAGTTGAAGTGGGAATCGCCGCAGAACGCAAGGTTCTGAAATCCGCGTTCCAGCAGATGCTCCGCAGCCAGCCGGGCAATCTCGACGTCGTCCGTTTCCACCCAGGGGATTGTTTCGATCAGACGAGCTGCACTGACATCGACGATGGGGAGTCGGGACATCCGGAGGGTTCGGGCGATCTCTTCGTTCTCGATTCGAGCGATAATGCCGTCACCGTTCCATTGGGACAGCCATCCAGGAACATCTGCCCCGCGCTCCCGCTCGGGGAGATAAACCGACCAGGGATGGTGCTCACGAAGATACTGGTTGATACCTTCAAGAAGCCCACGAGCGTAGGCGTTGGAGGTCTCAATCAGCAGGGCCACTTCTTTGGGTTTCATATGCCGATGGCAATGGAAGTGCGAATGTTGTCGCTTTTGAAGCGTCTTGATTCAGTCGGATTGCAATTCGTTTCCAGCAGAGGCAGAAGAGGATCAGCGAATCTCGGCTGGATTGGAGTGTTAAACGCGACGGGCCACAATTCGGATTGGCGGCTTGAGGTCGACCGCATCAGAGCGGCACGGCACGACAAGACGCATGGGAATTTGCATGACAGAAACTTGTTAGGAATGGGAGGTTCCAGCGGTGTAAAAATATTATTCTTGACGCATCACACTGCATGGATTTGTTGCGATCATACCATGAAACTCTTTGAAATTGAACTCATCGATCCCTTTCCGGAGGGAATAAATTGCTGGTGAAAAAACTCAGTTCGCATGCGCATAACCTCATGGTGCTTCCACAGAGGACAGGGTTACACTAGTTCCGATCAGCAGTTGCTGATGAGCTCCCGATACTGATTCAGTGGATTGAAGGACCTTGTAATGGCAGCGGACACTCTCCCCCAGACCTCTACTTCCCCACGTGGCCTGGAGACAGTCAATGTCGCGATGATCGGCCTGGGATTTGGAGCAGAATTTATCCCGATTTATCAGCATCATCCGCATGCAAATGTGCAAGCCATCTGCAGACGGGATGAAAAGGAACTTCATCGAATCGGAGATGAATTCGGCATCGAGACCCGCTACACACGGTTCGAAGACGTTCTGAGTGATCCCAAAGTGGATGCGGTCCACATCAACAGTCCTATCCCGGACCATGCGTGGATGTCGCTGAAGGCGCTTGATGCGGGCAAGCATGTCATGTGTACCGTCCCCATGGCCACGACGATCGATGAGTGCCGACAGATTGTCGAGAAAGTCCGTGAAACCGGCCTGAAGTACATGATGGCAGAGACGGTCGTCTACAGCCGGGAGTTCCTCTTTGTTCGTGAGATGTATCGGCGTGGAGATTTTGGCAAGCTGCAGCATCTCGCCGCCTCCCACCCACAGGACATGGATGGATGGCCGGACTACTGGAAGGACATGATTCCGATGCACTACGCCACACACGTGGTCAGCCCGTGCCTCGGACTGGTGAATGGCGTCGCTGAATATGTGTCTTGCATTGGTTCAGGGACGGTTCGTGACGAGATTGCCAAACGGTCCGGAAATCGGTTCGCTGTAGAATCCTGCCACATCAAGATCAAGGACAGCGATCTCGTTGCTCATGTCTGGCGCTGTCTGTATGACGTCGCACGCCAGTACCGGGAAAGTTTCGATGTCTATGGCTCAAAGATGAGCTTCGAATGGTCCCTGCAGGAAGGAAAGCCACACATCCTGCACACCGCCAAGAAGCCTGAGCCGGAAATTGCTTCGGAAATTGAAGTCCCCGATTTTGCCCACCTGCTGCCGGAACCGATCCGCAGGTTCACTCTTCCTCAAGAGATTCACGATGCGGAGCACCTCTCCTTCCTTCAGGGGGGCGGGCACGGCGGTTCTCACCCTCACCTCGTCCACGAATTCGTCACAGCGCTGCGGGAAGATCGAGATCCGTGGCCAAATGCGGTGCAGTCAGCCAACTGGACCTGTGTGGGGATCTGTGCTCATGAATCGGCATTGCAGGGAGGGAAGATCGTTCCGCTTCCTGAGTTCACACTTCAATAGTGTTTCAGTCGTATTCGTTGCTTGCGAGAATGTTCGCAATGCGAATATGGCAGGGTTAGCATAACAGGGTTGCACGGTGCCGCGCACATCTGGTGTGCGGCAATGGTTTTTGACTTGCCCGCCGCTTTTTCTCTCCCCCCTCTCTCCACCAGGTGAGACGTCATGCCCCGACATTTCTGCTGCGCAGCGGTACTGGCACTCGGCCTTGCCACACTCTTCCCACTGGTTTGCCCGGCTGATGAGATTGTTATTCCAAGACGGCATGACCGTCCTCCCAATCCACCGCTCAGTCCAGAGGAAGCGGTTTCCCGGATGACAACTCCGGTCGGGTTCAGCGTGGAGCTGGTTGCAGCCGAACCGGATCTCGTGAACCCGGTGGCCATGTTTATCGATGAACAGGGGCGATTCTGGGTTACGGAAAGTTTTGAATACCCACGCAAAGAACCGGGACCGGGACGGGACCGCATCAAGATCCTTGAAGACACCGATGGAGATGGAAAGGTCGACAAGGTGACTGTCTTTGCAGAAGGACTCAATATCCCTTCTGGAATCGCTGTCGGCTATGGGGGAGTCTGGGTCTGTAATGCGCCGGATCTTCTGTTCCTGCAAGATACGGATGGCGATGGAAAGGCGGATCGTTCCGAGGTCATTCTGACTGGATTCGGGCGGACTGACACGCATGAGCTTCCGAATTCACTGACATGGGGACCAGATGGTTGGCTCTATGGTCTCAATGGCGTTTTTAATTACAGCAGTGTCACGTATGGAAAAGACAATCCGAATTACACGCCAGATCAGAAGCCGATCGACTTTACCTGTGCGTTGTTTCGGGTTCACCCCAGAACGAAAAAATTCGAAATCTTCGCGGAGGGGACCAGTAATCCGTGGGGACTTGCAGTTAACGAGGATGGTGAGTTTTTTATCTCTGCCTGCGTGATTGACCATCTCTGGCATGTTGTTGAAAACGGGTATTACATCCGGCAGGGGGGGCCGTATCCGCCGTATACGTGGGCGATGCGCTCAATTGTCAATCACAAGCATCAGAAAGCGGCCTACTGCGGACTCGTCTGGTTTGACTCTGATGCATACCCCGCTGAATACCGGGGCGTTCTCTATATGGGAAATATCCATGGCGCCTGCCTGAATGCTGATATTGCGGAGCGGTCAGGGGCGACTTATCAGGCCAGACCACATTCAGGCTTTCCCCCCAAGCCCGGAACATGGGATCAGGATGACTATGGAACCATCGCAAAAGCAGGAACTCCGGATGCCCCGAAGCTTGCGGACCTGATGACGGCCAACGATGCATGGTTTATGCCCGTCTCCCAGAAGGTCGGCCCGGATGGATGCATTTATGTTTTAGACTGGTATGACCGTTATCACTGTTATCAGGACGCAACAGCAGATCCCGACGGTGTGGATCGGGGCAAAGGCCGCCTGTACCGACTCAATTATAAAGGGGTTCCCCGTGTCGCCCCATTCGATCTGAACAAAAAGACGGATGACGAGCTGATCGGTCTGTTAGGAAGCCCGAATATTTACATGCGGGAGACCGCACAGCGACTCCTCGCCGAGCGGGACAATCCAAAGACGGCAATTCAACTGGAAACGCTCGCTGTTTCCGATTCCACTCCTCGATCTGCTCGAATGCATTCCATCTGGGCCCGGGCTGGATTCTCCGATCGTGACGAAAAATGGCGGAAGTGGCTCGTCTCCTCCGAAT
>CALLWY010000175.1 GCA_938015865.1 uncultured Planctomicrobium sp. | reverse complement strand
GCTCGGCGAAACCCTGCGAGTCCTCACCGCGACAGACGCCTCGTCACGCGAGCACTACGCAGCGAGTCTCTTTACGTCGTCCGAGGCCCAGACCGGCCGCTGCACCGCACGCTCCACCCTCTACGCAGCCACCATCGCCGCCGGACTGATGATCCACCAGTTCACCCGCTGGCTGCGGGGCATCCCCCCTGAGTTCGACCTTCTTCTGAATTTATTGTCATCTGAACTGATCGAAAACAATGGTCAATCAACTTCAAATAGATACACAGGATTCTGATACAGTGCGCTCCGCAAATCACGAAACGTCAAGACGGCCATCAGGCAATTTTTCTACCCAGATCGCCCGAGCCCAGATAGCGTGGCTTCGGTTATTATGCATGGCCATTGTCGAATGGAATTTTCGTAACATTCATGAACAAAGCAAATAACTGACTTGAATCCGCGCCCATGTAGGCATAAATTTTTCTGACAGTGTTGTCACGATTGCTCGCGTAGCGGCATCGGCTTCTATCAGTCTTTCGATGCGATACCAGAGCAACTCGCTTTTGATTTGCCATCCAGAAAGGAAGCTGGAATGATCGCAATTGAGAACTCACAAGCCAATCTCCATCCCAGCAGGAACAGGGCAATTGAGAGGTTGCGACGCATCAATCTCTATTTGAAGCAACCTCAACACATTGATACGGTGTGGTGGCAACTTCTAACGGAAGAGGAACGCGAATGTCTACAGGCAAGAGACGATCTCAGAGAAGTTGTACATACGCTTGGAGGTGCGGGACTTTGGGCAATTGCTAAAAACTTGGAGATCCAAGTCGCGATCGTTCAGCTGGGCAGGCATCTGCAATGGATTCGCGATTTCGAGTTCAATTGGCTCTGCAGGGAATTCTGTATCTCGGAAAGGGAACTTCGATCCGGGACAGATTCGATTCTCTGGGACGTGGAGACTGGGACGCTGATGATTGATGGTGAGGTTGTTGGCCGAATCGTCCAACTCGCACAAGCAACCAATCAGGTGACAGTGCTGAACGCGTTTCAACGCAAGAGATGGCCCCGAAGAATTCCGGATCCACTTCCGGGCCGGAGAGATCCCGAACGCCTGAACCAAACGATTCGAAGCCTAAATCGTGGATTCACAGGAATCCGTTTTCACGCAGATGGAACTGGTGCTGGGATTTTTTTTGAATACCCGGCATCATCGAGTCGATGAACTGCTTGATTTTCTCGACACCTTCTTTTGCTTATCATCGCTGGAATTTCGCGGAGAGTATGCTGGCCGGGAGATAAACCCTCCCTTCTGGACCTGATCCGACCGAGCCTACCTGCCGCAGGAGCCTGTCACATCTTTCTACCGACGGCGAATGGGAGATCGAGTGAACCGCCTTCTGGAGTTCTCTCCTCAGGGCATCGTGTTTTGACGCCCTCACCGCAGGGTTTTGGTTCGCCCCATTCTGTATAAATGATTCGCCAATGCGTGACGTGCGGCAGGGACGATCTCTATTGAGCCACCGACAATACCGGTACTGATTGGTATCGATCGCCTATCAATAAAGCACCAGTCTGATCCTCTCGCCAAAGCTGGCAGTGCACGTCTATTCAGATGCTGATTTGACAGGTCGCGATAACGTTTGCGTCATGCAATGGCCGTGATCCTTCGTTGGATTATGAACTCCTCGAATAAGTCGATCGCTGCCTGCAAACGTATGCAGACGCTGTTCCAACTTGCTCTAAGACAGCGACGACGACAAGGACCTGGCTCTCTCGATCCTCTGGCAGTCTCGAAGATACCTCTGAAACGCGTGCTGCGCTCACAGGGTGCTTACAGGGTTCATCCATGGTCTGTGGCACTGGAATCAATAAAACAGCGAACACAGATTCCATTCGCTCGAAGTGCTCCCTGTTACATTGTCTTAAGTCGCCTGATGGATGCAGATGCCGGGGAGGTCACTCAAGTTCGGGCTGGAAGAAAGGAGTTGGCAACAACGACCTCAGAAGTGTGACAGTCCATTGATGGCCAACTGATCTAGGTATAGGAGGTGCGAACAATGAAGCAGCGGTCAGAGTGCGGCGTCATCCGGTCTGACGAAATTTATTCGAAGCAGGAATTGCTACGCAGAATGGGGATCTCCCAGAAATCCTGGGACGAAATGCTTCAATCCGGGCTCCCCTTCGCACAACTTGGGAAATCGCGCTGGGTCAGTGGACGCGACCTGATCGACTTCTTTCATCGTAGGTCGCACAAGTCCACGGATCGCAAACCGCCAGCGTCGTCATCCGTCCAGCAGGGCTTCGTGCAGTGAAGACATGATCTGTCCCTTATCGATCGGCCCCTTAATAGAAAGGAGAGTGAATGGGAAGACGGGCTGAAATTGGCAACGTACAACTTTATCCCAACCGCCCCTTAAGACCGAGTGACCACCAGGGATACGTCCTTCAGTTTTACTGCCCCATCCAGCGCAAGCGGGTTCGACGGAGATGCGGAACCCGAAATCGGCGGGAGGCAAAGCGAATCCAGCGGGAAGTTCAGGAACGCCTGATTAATGGAACATATATCGCGTCAGGCGGGGCCCTAACCGAGGCATTATCAGCCCTACCGGACAGGGCCGAAAAAGAAACGACAGCATCGAGCGTTTCAACGTGGGATCACTGTGTTCAGAAATACCTTTCTCACTGTGAAATTCGGCTGAGGGCCAGTTCTCTGTCGAATGTGAGATCGCGATTGCAGATCTGCGGGCGGATTCTTGCTTCCCGCAGTCGCCCCAAGCAGGATGCCTCCGCACTGGCGATCGCCTGTGCGCTGTCAGGAGGGAGTCTGGAGTATTTACAAGTACAACTTCTGAATGGCGCCGAAGGGAAGTACTCGAGGCGGTCGCCGATGACAGTCAACAGCATTATCGGGGAAGTTCTGACGTTCGCCAGATACTGCCAGGAACGTGACTGGATCGCGAAAATTCCGACCATCCGAGATCTGGAGTTGAACGAAGTTCCCCGTGGTCGACCGCTGACATCTGCAGAGTTTGAACGGATGCTGGACGCGGTTCCAGACGTCGTTGGAATCGGGTCGGCGGAGGGCTGGCGGTTCTTGCTCCGGCTGCTGTGGGAGAGTGGCTTCCGTGTAGCGGATGCACTCCAGTTCCATTGGACCGATCCAACCCGAATTCATCCCGTCTGGCCGATTCGTCACCGCGACACTCCTGTCATCGTGATACCTTCCACTCAGAAAAACGGGAAGCATGAAGAGATTCCAATGTTACCGGGCCTTCAAGCGCTCCTGGAACAGGTCCCCGCGGAGCAGAGGACCGGCAGTGTCGTCGGTCCCCTCTGGACTGAACGAGCGATTTCCAAAACGTCGATGGGGCGGTCCCGTCCACGTCCTGATCAGCTTGACGAGCTGGTTCAAAACTACAGCAATTCGGCAATCGCTCGCGCCTTCGGAGCCAGCGAACAGGCGGTCCGGAAATGGCTCACTCGGTACGGACTCCATCGCCCGAAGGGGAGTGCAGCCCGGTCTGGGGAAATCCCGGTGGATATCATTCGATCCTTGCGCCAACAAACCAATGGAGCGGATCGGAAACTCAGGGAAGTCCGACTGTCCAAGGACCGAGTCAGCAAAATCATCTCCGCGATCGGACGAAGCGCAGGAATCGTTGTCTGCCCGGAAGATCGTAAGCGAGGGATCCGGATCAAGTATGCCAGCGCCCACGACCTCCGCCGCAGCCTGGCAGAACGTTTGTTCAACATGAACATCTCAGCGGAAACGCTGATGGTCCTCATGCGGCATCAGGACTTTTCGACGACAAGGAAGTTCTACGGAGCGAAGAAAACCGCCCAAGCGGCCGCCCGGGAGATCAAAGAGAAGCTGATTGACTGCAAAAATGACGAATTAGTGGGTTCTTTTGTGGGGCGCAAAGAAAAATCTCCTCAGCTGTCTGCTGAGGAGATCGTTAAGCTAAAGTCTTTGCTGGATTTGCTTTAAGATAGCGCACCCCTCAGGGCTCGAACCTGAAACCTTCGGTTCCGTAGACCGATGCTCTATCCAATTGAGCTAGGGGTGCTGGATTGTTCGAAAACACTGATACCGTCAATGGTTACGAGTATCGTAAGGCGGGACATTCTAGAAGTGTTGACGAAACTTTGCAAGTGATCCGTTCGGCATTCGATTGCAGTTCGAGTACCCCGCCAATTTGTGTAAGTCCTTGTGACACAATAGGGTGTAGAAATCTCTTTGCGACGGGGGCAATCCGTTCAAAAAATTTTTTGGGGTTCTGTCAATCAGGACGGATGGCCTCTAGACGCTGCTGTCCGTCTTTGAAAAACAGGCGGAACACCGTGATCCCTCCTCTCAGAATGAAGCAGCATGGACTGGTGAACATCTACTCAAACACCGTGTTGATCTCTGCTGGAATGCCATGTGTTCATGAAATCCACTCAAAATACGGACAGGAGCAAGACCATTGCGGCCCGAGCGACCCATTTCCGTTCTTCATCCGAGACCCGTTGCTTCCGCACCATGTAGCCCGTTTTGGAACGGACCTGCGAGACAAAGAACCGCTGCGTTGAGGAGAGCTGAATCGTTCCTGCGTTGTCCGCTTCCGTCAGCAATTCAGTGATGCGATGGACTGCCTGGGCTTCTTCCAGCTTCTGGTACACCGGATCTTCCCATTCCAGTGTTTGTTCAGAATTTCCAATTGAAGTGACAACCCGTATTGCCAGCTGCACGATCCGCGTTGCCTTCGGGTAATCGATTCTGTCGGCGGTATCGGCCGGGGAATGATAATCGGGGTGCTCGCCGGTCGAGAAAAAAAGAAAGGGGATACGCTGGTCCCGAAACGGGCCATAGTCGCTACGGGTCCCGATCATGTCCGTCCCTAGCTGGGCCACCTCCAACCCCGCTGGAATGTCCACTTCTGCCAGAGTGTCTCGCAGTAGCGATGAATGTTCCGCACCGAGAACAAAAACGGTAGGGAGTCCCAATCCTCCCAGTGATCGCCCGATCATGTCGGTTGTCAGACAGAAGCGAATCCGATCCAGATCAATCGGAGTATTCCCGATGAACCATCGAGATCCCCAGAGAAGATGCTCTTCAAAATCGAACGCAACAAATGCAACGCTTCGCTTCAGCGGCCGAGCGGCGACGGCTCGTGCCACCTCGAGCAACAGGGTAACGCCAGATGCATTATCATCCGCTCCGGGGTAGACTCGCCCTCCAATCACCCCCAAGTGATCATAATGGGCATTAACAATGATCCATTCATTGCGGAGCTCTGGATCGGTCCCGGGAACAAAGCCTCCGATGTTTTCTCCATCCGGTAGCTGATCCCCGGCCAGAGTTGTTTGCCCTGGGACGGTCTGGACCCAGTCTCCGTTGAAGAATGGCCGTGCCCCCGCTTTTTCAAGCTCCTTGATAATGTACTGTCGGGCCGCCGCCATCCCGGAACCGCTCCGCCTCCCCCGCAGCTCTGGGCTGGCAAGGTACTCAATGTGAGCCCGAATGCGAGGTTCCAGAGTTGAATAATTATCCTGAGCCTCAACCGCGACGATGTTCCATTGAAGGACAAACAAAATCGCCGCAGCGATGGTTGTGGCTGCAGAAACGCTGGTCCGGCGGCTCGTTGGAACCTGGAGATGAAGTGAGCTTCGGGATGTGATTTGGTGGCGAAAATGGACCTGTTCCACGAACGGCCTTCCTCCTGATTGAAACCGGGAGAACGCAAACTGCCCAGAGCGTCAATGCGCGCATCTGGGCAGATGATATCTGATTCTCCCTTCCCTCAGAAAGAGGAGTCCACCCTCTCCTGGCAGGGGACGATTACTCCGAAACCCGGCCGGATGATGTTCGGGAAAGACTTTCGGCAGATTCAATCAGAACTCGCCGAGCACTTCGCCATCGTTTCGTATCGCCAGATTCTGCAGAGTTGTCATGGAGATGGTTTCAGAAATGAACCGCACCGATCCATCGACGAAGGTGAAGTGACACCCTCCCGTGTGTGCGCTGCTGAACGCGCGCCCCTGGAGGTTCTGTGTGGCCGCATTACCATTCACTGTTCCCCGACGGTTGGGTTTCTTTGGATCGGTGTGATTCGTGAAAGAAGTGTCGTCTTCGTTGCCATCCCCATTCCAGTCATTGATCTTGACATCCGTAACAGCGGCGAGAACGCCACCATTTGTATTGACATCACCTCGCACTGTTGACGCCCATCCGAATCGGTTCGCGCCATTGGTTGGCGATTTGGGGCCAAGCTGATATTTGGTCTCGCCAACAATCACCGTGTTACTTGAACCGTCCGTAATATCCCGCATCGCGACCTTGGAGTTCATGTACAGGACTCCGTTTTCCCAGAATGCCCGACCGTGACTTGACGCATGGGCCCAGACCGCCTTATCGGCGCCACCTCCCATCACCCCGAAATAGTTAGTCCTCAGCGTATCGTCAGGATAACCGTAGGAGGGGCAATGATAAACCGGAACGGGTGTGTGTGACGCGAAATGATTTTGAGCGACATGACTTGCCTCTGTTGTCGAAGGTGATTCACTGTAGACCGCCTCGAACCGTTCCGAAAAGTTAAACTGAGAATACAAATTGGCGAGATCCAGATAGGGAAGGATCAGTACCGTCCATGGAGCCCTGCGGGGGGCACCACCAACTCCTCCAGGGACACTTGCTGCATAACTGGCGTTCCCATAGCCCGCACCGATCGGAAAGGTCGAGTGGGAATCGTGGTAATTCTGAAGGGCCAATCCAATCTGCTTGAGATGATTCTTGCACTGGGTACGGCGTGCCGCTTCACGAGTTTGCTGCACCGCCGGGAGAAGCAGTGCTACGAGGACCGCAATGATGGCGATCACAACGAGAAGTTCGATTAACGTGAACCCCTTACGTTGATGTTTCATAGGACCATCCTTCTGAAAACAGGAGAACAACAATAACAACAGGAAAAGCAAGTTCGATTAATGAAGGGGCTATTCACAATGGCCATAGCTCAGCGACGTGAACAGTCTGAATCAGTGATTCATTCAATCTCGGGAGGCTGGACCGACTTCAACTCAATCACATTCGGAGTCATTCCAGCGGAGGTGACCTCAACTTCAATTCCGGATGTTTCCGGGGAGGAGGCTGCTTTGGGGGTAATCCACTTTCGCTTCATCCCTAGCTGCTGAATCTCTTCTGCATTCAATCCGGGAGGCGGAGTCCCGACAAGTTCCTGTTTCACTACAGCAACGCGGTACTTGCCCACGCGCAGTCCATCCCCGGGGAGATAGGTCTGCGGAGTGAATTCCCCGGCAGCGTTTGAAATGGAAGAAGACGGGCGATGGAAGGTGTCCTTCGGATCTGTGTTTATGGGCTGGAAGGCGACTTGTGCTCCCTCCAGAGGCTGACCATCCAACGTGACTTTCCCGGTCACCTTCACCAAAGAGGGACGCCCATCACCACAACCGGCCAGAATTCCTGCAGCAACAATGAACGTTAAAAAAGCAATACGATATGGGGCCATGTTCAAATGAATTTTCATGAAGGGATCTCTGGGCAGAATGACAGCAATTGATCGCATCATCGAGACACTTCCGCCCGCAGCTCAGAATTCTCCAACAACGTTCTTGTCGTTGATCCCAAACAGGTTCTGCCATGTGTAATTAGCGCTAGCGAAAATTGAATTATCTCCCTGAACAGGGTTGGACGAGATGTTTTCGCTGACAAAACGGACTGACCCGTCACATAATAAAATATGTGCGCCTCCAGTATGAGGACTGGCAACAGTGTTTCGCCCTGCGATTTGTGGGTTGTTTTCTTTATAACAGTTGTTCGCCTCCTCCCAGACCCCGTCAAATGGTGTATTGATTCGGGTTGCTGCGGAAACAATGTTAATTCTGTAGCGCACATTTGCTGAATCAGTACAGGCTACTGTGGCGATCCAGTTGGAACCGATCGCGACAAATGGGGCATCCATGAGTGCCTTTTCGCCCATCAGCACCGTATTGGATGTTCCATCCTTAACATCTGCGAATGACGCGCAAGGAGCCGGTGAAGTTGCGGTCGGAAGAGGGCAAAGAAAGTTATTGGCTCCATACATCATTGTTCCCAGTTTGGCCTGATACTTGTTGACATGATCCCCAGTGGAAGAGGGGCAAAGGTAAACTGGAATTTTTGTGGTGAGGAGTTGTTCGACCGATCCGGAGCTTGCCGTCGTATAGTCCACCGGATTTGTCAGATTGGCGTTCGGAACAAGCGGAGCGTTTCCAACACCAATCGCATTGAACAGGTTCGTCAGTTCCAGGTAGGGAAAGAGCATTGCCTGATAGCCCCAGGAACGTAGCACGTATTGGCTGGCATTTGGTGCAAGCCCACCGGCAACACAGGTCGGCGGAAGTCGGTTGTGTTGTTCGTGGTAGTTGTGAAATGCCAGTCCAATCTGCTTGAGATTGTTCTTGCACTGCGATCGGCGGGCGGATTCCCGGGCCTGCTGAACCGCGGGGAGAAGCAGTGCAATCAGAACAGCAATAATCGCAATCACGACCAACAGCTCGATGAGCGTAAATCCCTTCCGGCGATCGGATTTCATTGACGATTCCTTCATGAGTTTCAAAGCACGGATATGCGCCGCACTCTGGACCGAACAGGCGCCTGGCTGGCGCATTCAATCAGGGAATTGAAAAAATCTGGAACGAGTGCCAAGAACGAACCGTTTCCCTGCCTCACCTGATGGCCCGAACTCATGGTCGGAGGGTCATTGGATTCAATTTGTATTTCGGACGTATCAAGACGTGTTTTCTCGACAATTTTTCAGAATTTCACTTCCGGGAGCTTCCCAGAATTGCCGCAACCTGCGATGAAAAAGTCTGTTACGTCACACCTAAGGTTTCGTCTCACCATGTGTAAAAGCGGATGGCGATTTCTGGTCGCGGCACAAGATGTTCGCTGAATTTCAACTCTTTCCCGGAGAGGCCTTTTCGCGGCCCGTCAAAAATTGTCGAGAGAACCGGAAACGATTCGTCTGGAGAAGTGTGCATCAACGCAGGCTGAAGATTTGATGATTTCGAGAGAACAAGCGACTGCAATCCTGCTGGAAGAACGACTGTCGTTGACATCGTTTGTCCTGACAATCGTGCGGAGTTTTCATCTTGCTGAGGATATTTTTCAGGATGTCTGCGTGAAGGCGATGCTCCATGAAGGGGAGTTTGCTTCACGCTCACAACTGATGAAATGGGCTCGGGTGACCTGCCGGAACAGAGCAATTGATGTCATCCGGTCCCGGGACGGTCGCTACCGCGGACTTCCAGAGGATGTCATCGATTCATTGATTGACTCATGGGACGAAGAGGGCGACGAGGAAAGTGTTGAGACTCGGGACGCACTGGCACATTGTCTCGGAGAGTTAACAGCGAATAACCGTCGAATTCTCCAGCTTCGTTACTTCGAGGGGAGATCCGGAATTGAGGTCGCCGAACAGCTGGGACGAAAGCCGGCGACGGTTTATCAGGCTCTGGCAAGGATTCATAGTGTTCTGGAACGGTGTATTCAGGTCAGACTCGCTCTTGCTGGAGATGAACGATCATGACTCTTGCTGATGACAATGCCCATGGAGGCGCAGCTGAGGATCGCGAGTTTCTGGAAGCGATTATGCGCTATCAGGACGGGACGCTTGATCCCGACGGGGTGCGCAAACTGGGCGAGCAGATTCGAAGCAACCCAGCAAAACGGGCAGTCTTTCGAAAGATTCAGTGGCGCACAGCTGCGATCCATGATCTTTTGCGTATCGACGCTTTCGGTCGTTCCAGCCAGCTGATGGATGAAAAATCAGACGCGACGAGTTCGGCTGGCAGCGAGGGCATTCCCTCATCAGGCCGGAGAATTGCGAGATCAATTCAATCGGCATTTCGCTGGGGCGGCGGCCTCGCCTTGGGGCTGACACTCGCTGCTGGAATCTGGTTTTTCAATCAGCCTGGCCCCAGTCCGGAATTAGCAGAAGTGGCTTCAACTGCCCCGGTTCGCTCTTCCGTGCTTCTGGATGAGATGAAGCAGGCAAAATTTTCTTTAACAACGCCGCTGTCGATTGGTGAGGGGGTTGTCCTTCAGAATGACTACATCCTGAAGAGCGGGATGGTCAAACTGAAATTCCCTAATGGAGCGACGACCATCCTGGAAGGCCCTTCCATCTTTAATGTCGCGAACGAAGAACAGTTGATTTTAAAGTCGGGAGGCTGTTCCGTTCACGCCCCCCCCGGTGCGGAAGGGTTTGAGGTTCTAACACCTCTGACTAAGGTTGTGGACCGCGGGACACGGTTTTATGTCAACGTCAGAGACAACAGTGAGACTGAAGTTCACGTTGTCGAAGGTGCCGCTGACCTTTACGCCGGCGAAAGCTTCGTTGACAGTTCCAGTTCTTCGGACACGCTAAACCACGAGACCGAAGAATTAAAGGCAGTTCGACTCGGAGATGGTGAAGCGGTTCGCCTCGGTGGATTTGCACCAAAACCCGGAATACCGACTCGCTTCAACCCTGAAAAGTATCGTGGGCAAATTCCGGATCGGCTCATTGGATATCAGGCCAGTTCGCTTAGCAACGGAAGTGCTGATGAATTGATTTCACTGACGGTTCAGCGAAACGGACAGGTTTGGACCTATTCGTTTGAAGACCTTATTCCGATCGATGTGACATCGTTTCGTGCGGACCCCGGCCCAGAACCGAATGGCTATCTGTGTGGTTATGAAAAAGTCCCCCCATTTCCCGGCGACGCATTGAACGATCGCAAACTGGTGACGGGGCTGATCAACTTTGGTGGTGGGGTATCTCCGCTGACGAATCGCGCGCTCCATCCCAACGACTATGCAGACGTCTCCTCCCGCCCGCCGGGGCTGGGGATTCGATTTCGGACGCCGATTGTGAATCATCCCGGCCCAGATCTGGTTGTGTTTGAAATTCAGTCGCCGGTCAATCTGGCTGATGGAGATCCCTTCCATATCTATCCCGTATCTGATCGGGAGGATCTCAGGCCTATGACCGTGACGAAATATGACCTGACAATTGACTCCGGGGGAGTGCGAAAGGTTCTCCCTGTCTGGTCACAACGATATGCATACGAAGCCAAGTCCATTGAAGACATTCAGGGCTTGGAGGCTCAGGTGAAGGTGGAAGTGGGACACTTGCACTTCCACGTCATTGCCGTCGGAATTGACCTGTCGGAGATGGGATATTCCGATGGAGAACTGGTCGAAGAACTCTTTTTGCAGCATGCATCCGAGGTCGATGGGCCCAAGGTCGATCCAACGATGATCGTTGGTCTTCCTCCATTACCCGAAACTTGATCTCCCCCTTACTCATCCCCCCCTTTGAGTTGTGCCGGGCCCTGTTCCTTTGCTGAACGGCATCCCGCCTGAATGGTCGTCTGAATGCCGGACGACTCCGATTGACCGGAGTGAGTTATGAATCAGGAATCTCGTTCACACATCTGCGTGAGCCAGAATTGTCAGATTCACCGTCGCTTGTCGATGATGGCAACGTTGTCGATGGGGGTGATGGGATTGGCACTATTCACTTCACTCGGATTTGCAGATGAAGTGAAGCCTGTCGCCTTCTGGGGATTCGGTCAGGAGGAATCGACTCCATTACATTCTCACGGGGGTGTTCACCGGGATATCCCCGGACCACGCCCCGATACCTATCCTGATTTCGCGCCGGACAACACTGCGGTCCGACTGGACGGGAAGGGGGCCCGTTTTACTTTTGCCGATCCGGGGCCAGACAGCCCGTTTGATTTCACAAACGGAGACCAGATTACGCTGGAAGCCTGGGTCCGCATTGACCAGATCGGACGCGGAGACAATGTCTATGTCATCGGAAAGGGACGCACTGGAAATCCCGGCTTTCAGAAAGACAACCAGAACTGGGCATTACGTGTCTGCGAACGTGACGGCCGCATCTGCATCAGCTTTCTGTTTTCCTCCATTCCCCCGGCAGGAACAACTCCTGTTGGCGAATCCAACTGGCATCGCTGGACGTCCCATCAAGGATTCAAGAAGGGGCCAGAGTGGCATCACATCGCAATTGCTTATGAATTCGGGAAGCCCGAAAGTCTCGTTGGGGTGATCGACGGGAAAGAAGTGACGGGATACTGGGATGCGGGAGGAACAACCACTCAGCCACCGACTGTTGACGACGACGAAATCTGGATTGGCTCTGCATTGGGAGGCGCCCCCGCATGCAGTATGCGTGGAGATCTGGACAATATCGGGATTTACCGCAGTCGTCTCCCGGTCGCCGTACTCAAGTCCCGCTATCGGGGACCGAACACCGAATTCTCACAGGGACCACTCCCTGAAGAGATGCCAGAGCTGGGACAACTTCCGCAAGGGAGGGTTTCGGTCTCCTTCCATGAGGGGATGCCGGCCCACTTCCGCTGGTTAAATGACGGAGAGAGCATTCCTGATCCGGAACTCAAGTGGGAGACGGACGCATACCTTCTCGATCGGCTCCCCCATCATTACGACAACTGGGGAATCCGGGATAATTGGAAGGGGCCTGTTCTTGTGCGGATGGCATCGGACATCTCACTTCCTCCCGGGAAGCACCGTTTTCTGATGCGTGTTCGGGGGCTAAGTCGCCTTTGGGTCAACGGAAAGCTGATCGCGCGCAGCGGTCCGATGAAGGCGAGTCAGGATGGATTCG
This sequence comes from uncultured Planctomicrobium sp., assembly GCA_938015865.1. Taxonomy (GTDB): domain Bacteria; phylum Planctomycetota; class Planctomycetia; order Planctomycetales; family Planctomycetaceae; genus Planctomicrobium. The sequence continues at coordinate 4,300 of CALLWY010000175.1, read as the reverse complement.
AACCGATGGTCCCTGTTTCCCCTCCGCCAAAGCCGGGAATGCGAATTCTTGAGCATCGCCAACAGGAAGTCTTTGGAGAGTACGAGGTCAAGGGGGATGAACCATGCCGCGTCGTTCTGGAAACGCTGGCAGGAGGACAGGCGTTTCGGGCCGATCCCGGTGAAACCTGCGTTGCAGTCGAGTCCGTCGATGGATCGACATTCAATCTGCTGTCACCGGCAGACAATGCCCTCCCGCTGACCGATGAAACCGTGACATCGCTGCTGGCGAAGCAGGAAGCGGATTTGACCCGACTGGACGATCAGCGTCGTCGAGCTGCAGCAGCCAGTCAAAATTCCTACTGGAAGAAACGACACGATCTGGCCCGGGAATGGGTCGAAAGGAATCCTGCTCCTGCCGTCCCAAACAATGCAAGCCATCCGGTAGATGCGTTTCTGGATGCAAAGATTCAATCTGCTCTCACAGCATCATCAAAGACGACAGCCGAAGAGGCAAAGCAATTTTATAACAACGTGTTGCCAATCCTCCGTGAGCACTGTTTTCGATGTCACGGAGAACGGGTCAAAGGGGGGCTGCAACTGAACTCTCTTGAAGCTGCCAGGAGAGGAGGGGATTCAGGTCTTCCTGCTGTTCAACCCGGAAAACCGCATGACAGCGAGATGATCCGTCGGATTCGCTCGACTTCTGCCGACGAAAGAATGCCTCCCACAGGAGATGGACTCACTGAAGACCAGATTACGATTCTGGAAGAATGGATCGCTCAAGGAGCACGCTGGCCCGCATTCCCGGTTCGTCCTGAGGAAGTCGCATACACTCCGATCGTTTCTGATGAAGCGTTCATCAGACGGCTCTATCTGGACACTGTCGGACTTCTCCCGACAGAGCAGGAGGTTCGTGAATTTCTGCAGGATCAGTCTCCTGACAAGCGGACGGTCTGGATTGATCGCCTTCTTCACGACGATCGCTGGGCAGATCAGTGGATGGGATACTGGCTCGACGTTCTCGCGGAAAATCCCACGTTGATTAATCCCAGCCTGAATACAACGGGACCGTTCCGCTGGTATGTTTACGAATCACTTCGAGACAACAAGCCGATCGATCGATTTGTCACCGAACTCGTCCTGTTGCGTGGAACGTCCGCCGCCGGCGGCAGCGCCGGCTTTGGAATTGCTGCAGAGAATGACTCTCCGTTTGCAGCGAAAGGGCAGATCCTTTCGAGTGCCTTTCTGGGAATCGAACTTCAGTGTGCCCGCTGTCACGACTCTCCATATCACAGCACAAAGCAGAGTGATCTTTATGCACTCGCTGCCATGATGGAGCGAAAGCCGGTCACCGTTCCTGCATCGAGTCGTGTTCCCGCAGCTTTCTTTGAGAAGCAGGCAAGATCGTCACTGATTCAGGTCTCCCTGAAGCCAGGCGAACCTGTCCCGCCGGTCTGGCCTTTTGCGGAAGCAACCGGATGTCAGGACAGTGCCGAGTTGGATGCGCTGATGTGGAATCCCAAGGATACGCGGGAGAGGCTGGCAGTGCTGATCACTGCTCCGCAGAACGAACGATTCGCAGAGGTGATGGTCAATCGAGTCTGGAGGCGGCTGATTGGGGCCGGGATTGTCGAACCTGCAGATGACTGGGAAGGAAAGGCAGCAAGCCATCCCGATCTGCTCAAGTGGCTCGCACGGGAATTCGTCGCAAACAATTATGATCTTCGCTACCTGAGCCGGCTGATCCTGACGTCGCAGCTTTACCAGAGAGAGCCGGTCCGACCGATGGTGGCAGTCTCTCCGGAACGGCAATTCTTTAATGCCCCGATCCGAAGGAGAATGAGCGCCGAACAGGTCATCGATTCGCTGCATGTCGCCGTCGGAAAGAAGATGGATGTTGAGGAGCTGACCTTCTCACCTGAAGGGGGGCGCGCCCCCGGAGTTCGAATAACCCTAGGTGTTCCCGATCGAGCATGGAAATTTGTCAATTTGGCGAATGAGCGAGATCGTCCCAGTTTAAGTCTTCCTCGAGCGCGGGCCATCGCCGACATCATGGAAGCATTCGGCTGGAACGGCGCCAGACAAAATCCCAGAACAGATCGGGAGGTCGAACCGAATCTGTTGCAACCGGGAGTCCTGCAGAACAGTGATGCAGCTGTTCTCTTCTCCCGAGCATCAGTTGGAAGTGGCCTGGCTGATCTGGCCGTGAATGCCACGACACCAGATCAGCTACTTGAGTCGCTCTTTTTACAGATCTTGAGTCGATTCCCGAGCGATGCAGAGCGAGAACTTCTGGTTCCTCTTCTCGCAGAAGGGTTCACTGAGCGTGTCCTGCCGGAATCGGAGCGGGAAAGCATCTCCAGGCCGAAACCACTTCCTGTAGTCACATGGTCCAACCACGTTCAGCCGGAAGCCAATACGATTGCTGTGGAACTGGAGCAGCGAGCCCGTAAAGGCCCCCCAGCGGACCCACGTCTCCGCCCCCAATGGCGGGAATGTTACGAAGACGTTGTCTGGGGGATGCTCAATACGAGCGAGTTTATATGGGTTCCATAGCGTTATCGAAATGTTCTGTATCGCTCGCTGTGCGATATCTGGTCACTGGTATTGATGAGAGCGAAATGATTCTGGAACAGGCAATTGACCTTGTTTGATATCGATTTCAGCGACAGACCTGTCCATCGGTAAGATTCCCCTGACTCTCGCAGTCATTCATAAGGTCCGCAGTCAGAAATGGAAAAGACCATGCACCGACGTGATTTTTTAAAAGCGAGCGCAGGGACCGTTGCATTGTCTTCGGTCTCAAGATTTCCTTCCGCACTGGCTGCGAGTCTCCCTGCAGATGTCTCCCGTACTAACAAAGTTGAGCATGTCATCTCGATCTGGCTTGGAGGTGGGATGGGGGCGATGGATACATTTGACCCCAAACGTTTGGGAGACCCCAAAAAGAAAACTCCCGGTTCCTATTATCCGGCAATTGATACTGTCGTTCCGGGAGTGCAGGTCTGCGAGCATCTGAAGCAGACCGCAAAGATTATGGACCGTGTGACAGCCGTGCGGACGGTTCATCATCACGTCATTGATGAACACGCCGCTGCCACGAATTTCATGCATACCGGACGGCCGGTCAGCGGGACGGTTGTGTATCCCTCTCTAGGGTCAATTGTTGTCCATGAACGGGGACCCGCCGGAGATGATGCCCCACCGTATGTCCTGATTGGTTATCCGAACGTGACCCGTGGCCCGGGATTTCTCGGTGCAAAATATGGCTATCTCTATCTGACAGATACCAGCCAGGGCCCCGCCGGGCTCTCTCGTCCTGAAAGTATCCCCCCTCAGCGTCACGCTCGACGGGAATCGATTCTGGCGGCCCTCAGAGAACGCCAGAATGAATCCCGAACAAGGGACCTGAAGGATTACGAAGAGGCAATTGACATGAGCCTGAAGCTCAGTGGCCCCTCGTTCAACCGGAGTTTTCAGCTGGATCAGGAGCCAGACGATCTACGAAATCGATATGGAGGGGAATTCGGTCAGCGATGCCTCTTGTCGCGCCGACTGGTCGAGAGAGGTGTCCGCTTTGTTGAGGTGTCCCACAACCTGAACTTTCTGAACGGGACAGGGTGGGATGTGCATAACGAGGGAATTCTACAGCAGCATGCACTGATTCAGGAACTTGATTCCGCGTTCACCACATTGATCCTTGATCTTGAAGAAAAACGCCTTCTGGACAAAACCATCGTCATGATCACGACCGAATTTGGTCGTCCCCCCGAGTTTGATGCAGGGGGAGGACGAGGGCATCAAGGGTCAGCGTTCACTTGCGTCCTCGCTGGTGGGGGGCTGAATCACAAAGGAGCGTTTGGCGTAACCGACGACCTTGCGAAGAAAATCGTTCAGAATCCGGTGAGCGTTCCTGATTTCTTCGCGACCATCCATGCTGCCATGGGAATTGATTACACTCGCTATCTCTATGATGGAGATCGCCCGGTTCCGATTACCGATAATGGCCGACCGATTGCCGCACTGCTGAGTTAGTTGTCATTTGGCAGTCTGATTGCGTGATGCTCCCACTGATACTGACAGGTCTCGAATGAATCATTTTTCAAAACTGGTGACGATCAAGGAACGTCTGGCAGCCGGAGAGCGACTGAATCTGTTTACGGTCAGTCGATCATTTCATCCGAACCAGATCGAAATGTACGCGTTGCAGGGGGGCTTTGACGGATTCTGGATCGACCATGAGCACTCAGGATTCACGATTGACCAGATCGAGCAGGCTGCCCGGGCCGGGCGTGCGTGCGGGCTCGACTGTTTCGTCC
>CALLWY010000174.1 GCA_938015865.1 uncultured Planctomicrobium sp. | reverse complement strand
CCGTGCGAAGATTTTGCTTCCGCAGCGTCTCCCCAAACCGCATGACGGCCTTCGTTGATGCTGACCAGGTTGGAGATCGAGCGGAACAGGGTCATAGAAACCGAGGATCATTCACTTAGCAGCGATTCGACAACTTCGATGCCTTCATCTCAACAGGAATCGCCCCCTTCCAAGCAGTCAGACGCTCCCCGGCCAACTCCCTCTTCCGCTTCGCCGGATTCGGGGAACTGGTGGCTGGAACTGGAGGCGTATGTTGAGCGGATGTTTATCCTTTTCTCGATCTATACCCTCTCTATCGGGCCGATGTACTGGCATTACATCGACGCCCGTCAAGGAAACGGAAACACCCTTCTCGCCGCATTTTATGAACCTCTCCGCCTGTTAGGAGAACTGTTCCCCCTGTTCGGAAAGTGCCTGAACTGGTATGTCTCACTCTGGGTGGGATGACATTCTCGAAGGAAAATTGGGGCAATCGATTTTCTGATCCGATTTCCCATGTCCATCTCAGCCCCCCAATCCCGGGTTTCCGCTCGCCCCTGTGTGGTTTCTGCAGGGAGAGATCTCTAAACTGACGGCACTGTCTGAACGGATGACATAACCTGATGTCACTGTGCGGATTGACAACGTCGGACCGCCTGCGCCGGGATCGGAGCAACGATCTCAGGCAACACGGCTGTTTGTTTATTGAGATCTGACTGTCAGGCCGCCGAAGCTGAGTCCCACTCGGGCACGTATTTCCCTGATCAAACTGATTTGAAATCACCCCAAAATGCCTCGTTACGACGCCAAACGGATTGAACAGAAGTGGCAGACCTTCTGGGAAGAAAACAAGACCTTTGTCACTTCCAATACCCCCAGGCCGGATGCCACCGGAAAAATGTACGTGCTGGATATGTTCCCCTATCCATCCGGAGCGGGGCTGCACGTCGGACACCCGGAGGGGTACACCGCCACCGATATCATCTGTCGGGCGGCACGCATGCAGGGGAAGCACGTGCTGCACCCCATGGGTTGGGATGCGTTCGGACTCCCTGCGGAACAACATGCCATCAATACCGGCACGCACCCCCGCGTGACCACTTACGAAAACATCGACAACTTCCGCCGTCAGTTGAAAATGCTCGGATTCAGCTACGACTGGACCCGGGAGCTGTCGACCACAGATGAAGATTATTACCGTTGGACGCAGTGGATTTTCCTCCAACTCTTTGACACCTGGTACGATCCAGACATGGAATGGACCGGCCCGGATGGCAAAAAGCGAAAAGGGAAAGGGCGACCAATTGCGGAACTTCCCATTCCCAAAGAGATCGAAGCTCAGGGGACCGATGCCATCCGTGCTTATCAGGATGAGCACCGTCTGGCCTATCAGTCCGATGCGCCCGTCAACTGGTGCCCTGCTCTGGGAACAGTTCTGGCCAATGAAGAAGTCACCGCAGACGGGCTGAGCGAACGCGGAAATCATCCTGTCGAACGTCGCAATCTCCGACAGTGGATGCTTCGCATCACGGCATACGCAGAACGTCTTCTCGATGAGCTTTCCGATCTCGACTGGCCGGAGTCGGTCGCCCTGCTGCAACGAAACTGGATTGGTCGCAGCGTCGGAGCCGAAGTCGACTTCTTCGCCGGGGATGAAGCGGACTTCGAACAATGGAAAGCGAAACGGGCAGCAACCGGCTTCCCACGCACTGCAGAAGAAAATGTTCTCCGGGTCTACACCACCCGGCCGGACACCCTGTATGGGGCGACTTACATGGTCCTCGCCCCCGAGCATCCGCTGGTGGATCGCATTACCACAGAGGCTCAACGCGAGAAGGTCGACGAGTACCGCCGCAAAGCCTCCCTGAAGAGTGACCTCGACCGGACCGATCTGGCGAAGGAGAAAACCGGTGTCTTCACCGGGGCCTACGCCATCAATCCCGTGAACGGAGCGCGCGTTCCGATCTGGATCGCGGACTATGTCCTCATCAGCTACGGAACGGGAGCCATTATGGCGGTTCCCGCTCACGATGACCGCGACTTTGAGTTCGCGAAGCAGTTCGACATCCCCATTATTCAAGTGGTCGCCCCGCAGGAGGGAGGAACACTCCCGGAACAGCTGGACAAGGCATTCACCGAACAGGGAATCGCGATCAATTCCGGCGAATGGGACGGCACGCCGACGGCGGAATTCAAGACCAAAATCACAGCACGACTGAATCAACAGGGACTCGGGAAAGAGGCGGTCAATTACCGGTTGCGTGACTGGCTCTTTTCCCGTCAGCGCTACTGGGGCGAGCCGTTCCCGATCTGGCACGAACTGGACGATGCAGGAAATCCGACGGGACGCGTTCGCACCGTTCCTCCGGAAGAACTCCCGGTCACCTTGCCGGACATGGATGACTTCAAGCCGAAAGGGACCCCCGAACCGCCTCTGTCGTGGGCCCCGGAATCCTGGCTGTACAAGACCGCAGACGATGGGGTTCGTCTGAAGCGGGAAACCAACAGCATGCCGCAATGGGCCGGAAGTTGCTGGTACTACATCCGCTTCTGCGACAACAAGAATCCTAATCAGTTCATCGATCCGGAACTGGAAAAATACTGGTTGCCTGTGGACCTGTATATCGGCGGTGCAGAACATGCTGTGCTGCACCTGCTCTATGCACGGTTCTGGCATAAGGTGCTGTTCGATCGCGGACTGGTCACCAGCCCGGAGCCATTCAGGAAACTGGTCAATCAGGGAATGATCCTCGGAGAAGCCGAGATCACAGGCTATTTGACCGGCGAGGCTTCCGAGATGAGTGGTCAGGACGCTTCGCCCTGCAATTTCGTTTCCGCCCGGTTTGTGAAGGATGACATCGACACCCGGACCGGGGCCAAAGTGACCCCGGTGCGTCTGACTCAGGATCAGGTCGAGAAGAAGGGGGGGAACCTTGTTCTCAAGGCCAACCCGGACATTGTCGTTGAGTCCCGGGCGTTCAAGATGTCCAAGTCCCGCGGCAACGTCATCAATCCTGACGATGTCGTTCGGGACTACGGGGCTGATTCACTCCGCCTGTACGAAATGTTCATGGGACCGCTGGAACAGACCAAGCCCTGGAGCATGAGTGGTGTCGAAGGAGTTCATCGGTTCCTGGGTCGTGTCTGGCGTCTCATCGTCGACGACATGGCGGATGAAGTAAAACTCAACTCAGCCGTTCAACGGGTCCCAGCAACCCCCGAGCAGGAACGGGTTGTTCACCGGACCATCAAGGCTGTGACCGAGGACATTGAAAAGCTCTCCTTCAATACAGCAATCAGCCGGATGATGGAATTCACCAACGTCTTCACGAACGCCGAAGTCCGTTCGCATGAAGCAATGGAGACGCTAGTTCTGTTACTGGCCCCGTTTGCCCCCCATCTGGCAGAGGAACTCTGGTCCGTTCTCGGGCACACTGAGTCTCTCGCTTATGCCCCGTGGCCGAAGTACGACCCTGCCAAACTGGTAGAGACTGAACTGGAAATTCCGGTTCAGGTCAACGGGAAGCTTCGCGGGAAGATCAAAGTCCCGGCCGATGCCGACCAGACCAAACTTCAGACTCTCGCCGAGTCGGATGAAGCGATCAAACCTCATCTCGAAGGGAAGACCATCGTAAAGGTGATCTGTGTCCCGAAGAAGATGGTGAACTTCGTCGTGAAGTAACTCGGGAAACGAATCGCTTATGTGGCGCGGGCTTTCTGACGAATTCCCTTCAACATCCAGACGGCATTCCAGAGCAGCCCGCAGCCAAAGCCGATAACCACCCCGAGAAGGTGAGCCTCTGAGCTGACTTCCGGGGTGTTGGAGTCAAACGACATCTGGATCAGCACGATCGCCAGCAGCGTCAAAAAGTAGCGGGCATGCGGCTGGCTGCGGTGACGGATCATGTCGAAGAGCGCCTGTACCAGAAGTGCCCCGAGCAGCCCCATCACCCCGCCAGAGGCTCCAACCAGCATGTTGTCCTCTTCAATCAGAAGAGAAGCAAATGCAATCGAGCCGACCGCAGAAATGAGGTAGGTCACCAGCAGAAGTCCCGCGCCCCACATCCGTTCCAGACGGAGACCGAGAATCAGCAGTCCCAGAAGGTTCATCACGAGATGAATCGGGCCGAAGTGGAGAAAAGCGGCAGCGATCATTCGCCACCAGTCACTCCCATCAGCAGCGGGGGGAATCAGTAATGCCCCCATCCGCAGCAGGTTTAATGGGTCTTCGCTTCCTCCGGGGATTTCAAACAGGAAGACAATGACAAGGACTGCGGCAATTGTCCATGTTGCCCAACAGCGCTGATGATTCAGCTCGATGGTCCCGTGCTGAAGCTGATGTTCCGCGATCTGCGAGAGCATCAGAACGTGCTGAACCTCCGACGGGGTGAGCGGTTTGTCACTCAATGTCTTGAGTGGTTGATCCAGTCGACGCTGGGCTGCCCGGGCAATGGCAGCATCGTGACTTTGCGCCAGCTGTTCAAACTCTCGCCGTGCCTCGTCAATTCGCCCGGAGATGTGAACTGCGGTTGCTCGCCAGAACTGCTTCAACTCGTTCGGGAGTTCGCGGAGTGGTCCGGTGAGGAACTGCGCGACAACGAAATCATCTCCACAGAACGCAGCCGCCTTCATCCGGAGCAGGTTTGTTTCCATCTCTCCGAACATGCCCCCCCGGGCAATGTCGAATCCTTGGCGGAGCATTTCTTCACGCTGACCTGTTTCTCCCAGTGCCTGCAGATAGGTATCCGCCAGATTAGGATCAGAGATGATCCGATGACGCGGCACCTGCGAATTCACCCAGTCCAGAAACTCCTGCCACGACCATTGATGACGGGTATACAGAACCCGCGCGAGATCCCCGATAGGGGGTGGATTCGACAGAAGCGGAGCGAGTACAGACGTCATCCGCTCATCCGACGCCCCCGACTTCATTAACGACATTGCAGCAATCAAGTCGGGAAGCTGGCGCGCCTCTGGACTCGGACGCAGCCACTTCAGCACCAGAGCAACCAGCCACGCAGCGCGGAAGCGACGTCGTCCCATCAGATGGTGGAGAAGCACTCCCCCCCAGCTGGGGATAAGCAGCACAACAGCAAACAAGACTCCCGCGATGTATCCCGCGCTCTCCGGGAATCCCCACAATCCCAGCAACAGCACCGCAAAAACCGCGAGTGTCGTCGCAAGGATACGACCAGTCCCTTTTCGCCCGACCAGTTGAAGCAGGGTAATTGCACACCCTGCCCCAACGGTCCAGATGAGCATGTGGTTCAGATCCATATCGGATCCTGAAGAACCGGGGCGATGGAAACGGATCGCATGTCGTCAGCCATTCAAGACCTTATCAATCGTCTCGCGCAGAACCTGTCCCGACCGCTGGAGAGCGGCCAGTTCCTTCGGCCAGAGTTCGACCTCAATATGGGACAACGCCCCCTTCCGTCCGACCACAGTCGGCACGCTGATGGCGACGTCGTGCAACCCATAGGCCCCATTCTGCAAGGACGAGACCGGAAGAATCCGACGTTGATCCAGCGCAATCGCATGGATCACATCCGCAATGGAAGCTCCGACTGCAAAGCCGGCTCCTCCCTTTTTCTTGATCACTTCGGCTCCCGAACCGCGGGTCTTCTTTTCGACTTCCGCAATCAACGCCGGGGTCACGCCGGGGTACTTCTCCAGCGGAAGGCCCGCCACCTGAGCATTGGACCAGATCGCCACCATGCTGTCCCCATGCTCGCCATAGATCGACACATTGACCTGGCTGGGAGGAGCATCGATGCGCTGGGCCAGCATACTGCGAAGCCGCGTCGTATCCAGAACAGTTCCGAGACCGATGATCTGTTGCGGCGGCAGATCAAGTTCCTGCACAGCAAGGTAGGTCAGAACGTCGACCGGGTTGGAGACAACAAAGACAATCGCGTCTTTCTTGTAGCCGACTTTCTTGAGATCACCCAGCAGGCTGCGGAACAACGCGACGTTCCGATTGATCAGATCGAGCCGACTTTCATCCGGCTTGCGACGGAGACCGGCCGTGATGCAGATGATGTCCGCCCCGATCGATCCTTCCGGCCCGCCAGAAGTGATTTTCTGATCAGAAATCAGTGAGGCCCCATGCAGGAGATCCAGCGCCTGCCCCTCACACAGATCCTGATTCACATCCACGAGTGCAATTTCACGAACGATCCCGCCAAACTGCAACGCGGAGGCAGCGCACGAGCCAACCAGCCCTCCTCCTCCGACGATCGAAACTTTCATAACCTGGCCTCACTCATGGAATTCTGTTAGTCGTCCCTGACGGAATTATCGGATACAAGTGCTGAAATCTGAAAAAGAACGGACTGCGATCGTACCCGGTTCGGCGAACCCGATGCCACAATCAATGCGGTAACCGCACAATTTGAATAACCGTTCCCGGACTCTCTCCGCGAACGAAACAGTTTGACATTCGTTCCCTAACCCGTATGATAATGGTCGCTCAACCGGCTCGCGATCCAGTGCGGGCCAATCGAGTGTCGAATGTCCGGCTGGTCCGGAGGCGCCACTCGTCTGTGCAGACACCCTGCACGATTGCTGCTCCCCTCCCCCGCCTGACATTTCTGCAACTTTCCTGCGTGGGGGTGAAAAGATGTTTGGTTTAGGTCTCCCGGAATTGGTCATCCTCGCAGTAATCATTTTATTACTGTTTGGAAGACGTCTGCCCAGTCTGGCTCGTTCGTTAGGAGAAAGCCTCCCGGCATTCAAAAAAGGAATGGCGGAGGACCCGGTTTCTTCAGAGCCTCCTCAAAGCTGACCAGAAACACTCCAGACGTGCGCCGGTTTCGCCAACGGTTAATCGCATCGCTCCGTCGCACTTCAGAAGTCCATCCCCCACCCATTCAAGACAAGAGGTAATCGCATGTTCGGCGTCGGCCCCCCAGAAATGATCGTGATCGGAATCATTGCCTTGCTGCTCTTTGGCAAACGACTTCCTGAAGTCGCGCGGAGCCTGGGCAAGGGAATTACTGAATTCAAGAAGGGGATGCATGGCATTGAGGATGAAATCCAGAATGCCGGACGTTCTGCTTCTTCAGGTTCCGGTAGTTCTTCACGTCCGCAGGTTGACGATGATGAGCAACAGTGGAAGGCCCCCCGTTTTGAGCCCCCCACTTCCGAGCCCAAGGCGGAATCAGAAACACACGCCTGATCTCACGATTACAACAAAGCCCTCCTGAGATCCCACCGTGTTTACGGAAGATGGCTGCTTCAACCGTTGCAGCGTCTCCATTTCCATCATCACAAGCAGACGAATGAGCTGTACTGACATTCTTTGGTGCAGCTCATTCACTGCATGTGGGCCTATCGCCAGCTGAATCCTCTTGGCCCCCCTGCGCAGTAGAACGGGGATTTGCCATTGGAATTCCGGTGATGCATCCCGCAATCGCGTTATCCTTCCACACGGAATGCAATCGGCATCAGCGTGCGCATTGTGGAGAGGCATCCTGCTGCGCGAGGAGATTGGAAATCCAGTTTCCGATGTCATCAACAACGATGGTCCATTCCGGTTCGTTGTGCGGCTCGTGAACGTAATCTTCGTATAGAATCAATGTGGAATTCGGGGCGCGCTCGGCAAACAGAGCCGTCCCGGCAGGGTTCGTGACCGAATCCGCTGTCCCATGAACCGCCAGCAGAGGAAATGTGAATTCGTGGGCATGCTCCAGCGCCCAAAGCCCTGCGTAATAGGCATCCGTCACCAGCCTGACCGAGGCCTTTTTATGGACCAGGGTGTCGTTTTCATAAGCAGCAATCGCGATCGGGTTCCGTGTCAATTTTTTCGGCCTTAACCCAGCAGGGATCATCAGTCGCGGAAAGATGCGCGACAATGTGCTGACGATGAAGACCTTCAGTGCCGGGGGTTGTTTAGTCAATGTGAACCAGGTAGAAGACAAAACAACGCCGTGAACATTGATCGCTTCATCCCGGCGCCGCAAAAGCCAGTTCGCGACAATATTCCCCCCCAGACTGTGCCCCATCAGAATGATCGGAGTTTCGGGAAATCGTTCGCGGGTTCGGCGGAACATCAGGGAGAGGTCGTCGAGCAGGGTGCGGTAGTTGGGAGCATGTCCCCGTTTCCCTTCCGATCGCCCATGCCCTCTCCAGTCAAAACGGACGACAGAGAGATTTCGCTCCTGCAACCGATGAATGACATGACCATAGCGCCCGCTGTGCTCGCCAAGGCCGTGGGCAAGAAGGATCACTCCCTGTGGTGACCGGACCGGATGAACCGACGTAAAGAGTTTGACTCTCCCCCCTGAGGGGACAAAAGCCTCTTCGGTCGGAAGGCGATCGACAGCGTCGCTCTCTTCCATCATGTTCGGGTTTTCCGCCGACATCGGTCAGTTCCCAACTTCGACAACCGGTTTTTCTACATTTTCAGACACAACATCTGAAAGTAAAGAGACTTCCGTTCTGAAGAAGACCGTTGGATTGATGTGATCCCCGATCGGACCTGGGCTGCCTTTTATACTTTGCCCGTCCAATCAGGGGAACCTGGAAGTGGGTCCGCCATTCGTGCCCCAACAAAAAAGCGTCCAGCTCAAAAGATCGAGCGGGACGCAGGAAGCCTGTTTTTCAGTGGAATGAGGCCCATTGAGGAGATTCGCGGTTTACCAGCCGGTCATAAACCCATCATAACCACGCCCAAAATCGAGATTTCGCGGGCCGCAGGCGGGAATCGGGGCGCATGTGTTGCATCCTCCCCCTCCATAAGGTGCGATCATCCCCTGATATCTCGCCTGATAGCGGACGGGGCCCCCTCCGTAAGGAGGATCTCCGGGTCGATATCCAAGCCAGTATCCGGGATACCAGGCTCCCCAGCTGTAGGGGGCCGCTGTTCCGGGGGTCACAACTGTCGCGGGTGGGTCGAACGAATTCCCGCTGGGAACCGAGCTGGGATACGGCGACGCAGGCACAGATGTTCCCGCATTATATTGGGAATTGTACTGTGAGTTGTATTGGGAGTTGTTTTGCGAAGGATTTGACTGCGGAGTCGTTGGAATCGTAATCGACGGGGTCGAGGGAATGGAGTTCCAATCTCCATACCCGCTTCCCGGTTCCCCGGGAGCCACAAGAGGATTTGTCGGGGCGTATGTTGGTGTTTGTGCAAACACCGGTTGCAGGGAACCGACAGCACCTGCAGCGATCAAAGCACTCAGAATCTGGCGCATGGCTGACCTCAATACCCCGAAATCCGGGTTGCTTTTTGACGATGACACCGGGCCTTCGGGAAGGAACAAATCTTCCCGATCTCTGATGAAAATTGACAACAAATCGATGGTTTCGACAAATCATCCTAACATCGGATGCACATCGTGCGCCCAATTCCCGCAACCTTTCTGCAAGAAGTTCCGTTGTCTTTTGGCAATCCGCCGCCAAACGTGATGAAATAAGAAAACCTTGCCCGAACCACCTGAATTCAGGACGGTTCTGACAAGGTTTTATTTGCCAATCAGCGAATCATTCTCCTGAAATCGCCCCCGAAACAATCGGCACAACCCGGAAATCTGATTGTTATTTTTACACAGCAGCCATTCCCGGTTCCCTCAGTTCCCAGCCTGAACATTCCTCAAGAGATCAGGACGCTGCAATCGCTGGACGCTGACGATGCCAATCGGTTGCCTGTTCGAACATTCGGGCGGCGCGGAACAGGCGGTCTTCCTCGAATGCAGGCCCCAGAAGCTGCATTCCAATCGGAAGCCCTTCATTGCTCAGCCCGCAGGGGATCGAAATTGCGGGCAGTCCCGCCAGATTCGCAGAGACGGTATAGATATCGTCCAGATACATTTTGAGCGGATCGGAGCACTTCTCCCCGAGCCGATAAGCCGGGGTGGGACTTGTCGGTGTCAGGATGACGTCCACTTTCTCGAATGCCTGCTGGTAATCCCGGGCGATCAGGCGACGGACTTTCAATGCCTTCAGGTAGTATGCGTCATAGTAGCCTGACGACAGTGCGTAAGTCCCGATCATGATCCGGCGTTTGACCTCGTCGCCAAACCCTTCCGACCGGCTCGCTTCGTACATATCCACCATGTTGGTGAAGTTCTCGGCACGATGCCCGTAATGCACGCCGTCATAGCGGGCCAGATTACTGGAGGCTTCCGAAGGAGCGATGATGTAATAGGCAGCGACTCCGTATCGGGTATGAGGAAGTTCGACTTCGTGGACCTCCGCTCCAAGCGATCGGTACAGATCCAGCCCTTTCGTCACCGCCTCGGCGACTTCGGCATCGATTCCGGCCCCGAAGTGTTCTTTCACAATCCCAATTCGCAGCGACTTGAGCGGCTGATCAACCGTGCTGATCCAGGATGGGACAGGTTGATTGACCGATGTGGAGTCCTTGGGATCGTGCCCGGCAAGAACTTCACTCAGAAGCACTGCGTCATGGACCGTTCGAGCAAATGGCCCCACCTGATCCAGTGAACTGGCGAACGCAACCAGCCCGTAGCGGGAAACGCGCCCATATGTCGGCTTGAATCCAACGACTCCGCAGAACGAAGCGGGTTGCCGGATCGACCCTCCCGTATCTGATCCTAATGCCATGGGAACCATTCCGGCCGCCACCGCAGCAGCCGACCCTCCACTTGAGCCTCCCGGAGTGCGAGTCAGATCCCACGGATTGGCTGTGGACTGAAACGCAGAGTTCTCGCAGGACGACCCCATTGCGAACTCATCGAGGTTCGTCCGGCCAATCAGAATCGCATCCGCTTTCCGAAGCTTGTCGATCACCGTCGCATCGTATGGGGGAGCAAAGTTCTCCAGCATTCGGCTGGCACAACTCGTTTTCCATCCGCGCACGCAGAGATTGTCTTTAATCGCGACGGGGATTCCGGCGAGCGCCCCAACCGATTCTCCGGAAGAGCGGCGTCGATCCACCGATTCCGCAGCCTGCAGAGCCCCCTCCGCGTCGACCCCCAGAAGCGCACGTACCTGCGGATCGTTCCTTTCAATGCGCTCCAGAGACGCACGGGTGAGTTCGACCGACGTGACACTTCCGTCCGCAAGTTTCGACAACAGATCCGTTACCGGAACATCTATCAGCGACATGGTCACGCCCCTTCCAGAATCTGCGGAACGAGGAAGTACTTCCCATCGGACTTGGGAGCATTGGCCAGGGCCTCTTTCCGATCCAGAGAAGGGGTCGGCTCATCGGCCCGAAAAACGTTCGACAGATCTCCCGCATGGGCCATCGGTTCGACTTCCGAAGTGTCCACTTCGTTCAGTTGCTGGACGAAATCGAGGATTTGCCCGAGCTGTTCCCCGAACCGCTGCTGCTCTTCAGGTGTCAGCCTGAGACGGGAAAGGCGGGCAACCTTCAACACATCATCTTGGGATAGAATCATGGATCCGCGTACTGCCGGAAATCAGACCGGCACCAATGAGCGTGAAAACCGAAACAGACCGACCGGAGAGCATCGGCAGGACTGCCCACACTCGAACCGGAGCCAAAATCTTAACGGAACAGAGCGCAGGCACGCGAGCTATCGGAACACGATCCGGTTCCGAAATCGTCAGACAATTGCTCAACAGACCGCCCGACCAGAAACTTCTGCCGAAGATTTCTGGGCGTATTCATTAACACGCATTGATCCCAGAGGGGGCTTTCTGGACTGAATCTGGCTGTAACGGTGTCCGTGATGAAGAGTTGCGACGTGCGTTTTCTTCCGTCTGTTCTGTAACAGCACCCTTACGACTTTAAAAACCGGTCTTTTTTCCTCTCACGGACCTGCTAGGATGTTCGTGAGCCCCGCCCTGATTCGGCTTTGGGATCTGCTGACAGGCTGACTGGCAGACCGATGTCGAACAGTTCGACGTGTTGTTCCTATTCGAACGGCCACTCCCCAACGTGGTTCTTCCCTCTTTCCAATTACGAGGAGCTCCGGGAACGAAATTACCGGGCTTCAAACAATGTCCCACTCTATCGCCCAGGCTCCGACCTCGGGCACGATTTACACACGAGCCTTCTGGCTTGTCTTTGCTGCCAATTTCTTCTTGTGCAGCGCGAACACGCTTACATTTCGATTTGCAGAATTCGTCACCTTTCTGGGCGGAAACGAAGAGGCAACCGGACGAATTGTCGCTGCCGGCCTCATTGCCTCATTGGTCTGGCGTGCGTTTCTGGGACAGGCAATTGACCGCTTTGGAGTCCGTAACGTCTGGCTCGTCAGCACGCTGATCTACCTGACTGGCGTCGGACTGCTGGTGGTGACGAAATCGATCAACTGGCAAATCTACGTTGCTCGAGCCACCTTTATCATCGGGCTGGCGAGCATGTTTTCCTGTGCCCTCTCCTACGTTCAATCCCTGGCCCCTCCAAATCGACGAACAGAGATTATTGCGACATTCGGGGCGGCGGGATTTCTGGGGATGATTGCGGGGGCTCAGCTGGGAGACCTGCTGTTTCGACTTTACCCAAACAGCCAGACCCTTTTTCAGGTCCTCTTCACACTGACGATGTTGCTGGGAGGGATGCACGGGTTTCTGGCAATCTTTCTGACCGGCGGCCCCAAACATGCCCGGCCGAGCATCACTCCTGCAGCACACCAGCTGTTCAAGCGGTATTTTCCCCGACAAATTCTGGTGGTCGCTGCGGTGATGGGACTGGTAGTGGCGGTGACAACCGTGTTCCTGACACGATTTGCAACCGAACGGGGGATCGGTGGCCTGCGGACGTACTTTACAGCCTACGCGGTGATGGCCTTCATCACCCGAATGGCCTCCCGAAACTGGAGCCGACAGGCGGGGCGTCATCGATTGATTACCTACGGCATGATTTCCCAGATCATCGCCATGCTGGCACTGATCCCAGTCACCCGGGACTGGCAATTCATCCCGGCCGCAGTGATGGTGGGGTTCGGTCAGGCACTCTTGTTCCCGTGCGTCGTCTCCCTCTCGACAGAAGAATTCCCGGAGCAGTATCGAGGCACAGCCACCACGATCACCCTGTCGATGATTGACCTGGGAAGCATCGTTGCAGCCCCCATCCTGGGCTTCCTCATCGACCGATCTGGATTCGAACTCATGTTGATCGTCACCAGCATTGTGGTGGCGGTCTGCTGTCTGGTCTACGGGGTGTCGAGCTGGAGCATCCGGGACGTCGAGGGGGACGAACCGGCTCCAATGGCAACGCACCTCACCGAACCACTTCGAGTTCCTGTCGCCACATCGGCACCCATGGCTGTCCCCGTCTCACTTTCCGTTGCCGCTGAACATAGCGAGACAGAACGGGCAACGTCGGACGTGGAGGAGAAACTTCCCGTGCGTCAGGAACAACTGGCAAGTGCGCGGGCCGGTTAAAAAAACAGGCCGCACTCCGAGTTTTCAGAGTGCGGCAATTTGACTGCTGTCACAGAGAAATCGACCGATCAGGCAGCGTCGTCGAGAATCTCCACAGGCTCGAATTTCTTGCCTTCCAGCATCTCGAGGCTCGCTCCTCCACCGGTGCTGACGTGAGTCACCCGATCGGCAAAGCCCAGCTGCTGAATCGCAGCGGCACTATCGCCCCCACCGATGATGCTGATGGAGTTGGAATCGGCAATCGCCTGAGCAACCGCTTTGGTCCCTTCATCAAACGGCGGCATTTCGAAGACCCCCATCGGGCCGTTCCAAATCACGGTTCCGGCACCAGAAACAATCTCCGCGTACATTTTCGCGGTTTCCGGACCGATATCGAGCCCCTCGAAGTCGTCTGGAATTTCCCCAGCCTTCACGACCTTTTTGTTGCAATCCGACTTGAAGTCGTCGCCGCAGTGGGTGTCAACGGGAAGGATGAGCTTGTCCCCGCCGATTTCAATCAGTTCTTTCGCCAGATCGACCTTGTCCCGCTCCACAAGACTCTTGCCGACACTTCCCCCTTTCGCAAGGGCGAAGGTATATGCCATGGCCCCCCCGATCAGGACCTTGTCGCAGACCGACAGCAGGTTCTTGATCACATTGATCTTGTCGGAAACCTTCGCTCCTCCCACGATGGCAACAAACGGACGTTTGGGAGAAGCAATGCTGTCGCTGAGGTACTGAATCTCTTTCTCGACGAGGAAGCCGCACACTTTCGGCTTGTTCCCCATCTGCTCCGGAACGCTGTACATACTCACGTGCGGCCGGTGGCAGGTCCCGAACGCATCGTTGCAGTAGATATCACCAAATGAAGCCAGCGTCGCGGCAAATTCTTTCTTGGCAGCCAGCTGCTCTGGAGTTGCCTTGGAGTCCTTGAGTTCCTCTTCAGGATGAAACCGGACATTCTCCAGCACCAGGACGCCACCTGGCTTTAATGCTTCCACCTTCGCTTTGGCATCCGGCCCGACGGTGTCTGAAGCGAATTCCACCGGAATGCCTAGCAACTTACCCAGCCGCTCCGCAGCCGGTTTCAGGCTCATTTTCGGGACCACTTCCCCTTTGGGGCGGCCCAGGTGGCTCATCAGAATGACACTTCCACCGCGCTGGAGAACCGACTGAATTGAGGGGAGTGCCATCTGGATCCGTCGATCATCCGTAATGTTCTGCTGGTCATCCAGCGGAACATTGAAGTCGACCCGCATGAGGACTTTCTTCCCACTGACATCGACGTCAGCAATTGATTTCTTGGCCATTTGTCCACTTCCTTATCTCTGGATGCTTATGTCCGGAAAGGCCTGTGTCCGGACACGAACACAGCCTGATATCAACGAGCCCCAGCGTCACCCGGTGAAAACCCGATCCTATGGAACAACGTCAGGACTGCCAAGGATTCCTGAAAGTTTTCCTCTCCCGGTTGTCTGGCGGAATTCATTTCCGTTTTTCGCTACACTCGATGTCCATTCGCGGAACATATTGATTCCATTTGTGAAGAAATCACGTTTATGAAGAATTCTGCTGATGTGGTGCTCCTGAACTCTCCACTGGCTGCAATCGAATCAGACTGGCTTGTCGTCGGTTTGAGTGAACGGCCGGAACTCTCCCCCGCGCTTCAGAAACTGGACGCCGCTCTCGGGGGGACTCTGAGTCTGCTCCGTGATCGCGGCGATCTCAAAGGCAAATCGGGGGAGGTCACCTTCCTGCCCGCTGTCAGCGGAATCAAAGCGTTGCGTCTTCTGGTTCTCGGGCTGGGAGAAGAAAAGAAAATTACCCTTCCGGGCTGGGAAAATGCACTCCTGGGAGCCGCCCGAAAAGCGGCAGGCTGCTCCTCCTGCAGTATTGCGATTGCCGTTCCTGAAGAAGTCATCCGCATCGCATCCCCGGAACAGGCCGTTTCCGTGTCGGTGTGCGCCGCAGTTGTCGGCTCATCTGGTCAGGGGCTGTACAAGGCAAAGCCAGAGCGGTTTCCCTTCTCGAAAATCATCATCGCCGGAGAAGGATCGGCGTCCGAGGCAGCACAACGAGGGCAGATTCTCGGCGAGGCGATCAATCTCACTCGCGAGCTGGTGAATCGTCACCCGGAAGAGATCTACCCGGCCACCTTTGCGGAACGCGCTCAAAAAGAGGCCAGCGAACTCGGAGTTTATTGTGAAATCTTCGACAAGGCTCGCCTGGAAGCAGAACGAATGGGAGCACTGCTGGCTGTGGCCCGCGGAAGTGCTCATGAACCACGGGTGGTTGTTCTGAAATATGAAGGGGCGGGACCAAACGCTCCGACCCTGGCACTTTGCGGAAAGGGGGTCACTTACGACAGCGGGGGACTCTCCCTGAAGCCCAGCGACAGCATGATCGGGATGAAAGCGGACATGGCCGGCGCTGCGACCGTCCTCGGGGCCGTCGTCGCGCTGGCACGACTGAAAGTCCCGGTCAATGTTCTGGGGATTGTGGGACTGGTCGAAAACATGGTTGGTCCGCACTCCTACAAACTGGGAGAAGTGCTGACCGCACGCAACGGCGTCACGATCGAGATTCACAACACCGATGCCGAAGGGCGGCTCGTTCTGGCCGATGTGCTCGCCTATGCAGCGGAACAGAAGCCGACCCATATGATCGATCTGGCGACGCTGACCGGAGCCTGTATGGTGGCACTCGGACCAGACGTCGTTGGCACGTTCACCAACAACCAGCCTTGGTGCGATGCGGTTCTTTCGGGAGCCCGGAGAGCAGGTGAAGAATTCTGGCAACTGCCGATGCATGACAGCTACGCTGAGCAGCTGAAATGCGATTTCGCTGATATCAAGAATGTCGGGACACGCTGGGGCGGGGCCATCACTGCAGCCAAGTTTCTGGAGCGGTTCGTGGACGAGATCCCCTGGGTTCACCTCGATATTGCCGGCCCCAGTTTCGCCGATACCGCCAAGCCGAACCGGGATGCTGGAGCGACCGGATGTGCGCTCCGGACGCTGGTCGAAGTCGCGGAATCCTTCAACAAATAAATCCGGCAGACTCAAAAAAGAAACGCGGCACACTCACGATGTGCCGCGTTTTTTATTGCTCTGTTTTGGTTTAGTACTCTCGTTTCCCTTTCAGTCCCGGAGCAGGAATCGGGTACTTGCCATTTTCTGTCATCTGCACCGGAGCAGGGCTTTCAGCGGTGAGCTGATCCAGCCCCGGGGCAAACTCGTGATCCAGATTGAGCAACTCGTCGTAGCTGATTTCCTGACCTGTATGGGCAGCCATTCGTCCCATCGACGTGACAATGCTGGACTTCACGCCTCGCGGAACTTCGTTGTAGGGCTTGTCATTTCGAATAGCATCCAGGAAGTCTTCCCACTCCGTCAGGTAGGGAGAAGGCTCGTTCGTCGGGAATTGCCAGATGATCTGTTTGCGATCGAACTTCTGAGTGGAGTAGGTCCGAGCCTTCGCCGGGAAATGCCCGTTCTCTGAAACCACCGCACTCCCCTTGCTTCCGTGAACGTAGGTTGCAAACTCCTGCTTCACGTTCGGCATGGTCCGGCCATACAGAAACATTTTCGCTCCATCGCGGAATGTGTATTCGACCGAGTAATTGTCGAAGTTCTGATCCACATAATCCCCGCGATAATGCCGTCCGCCGCTCGCCTGAGCTTTCACCGGCCAGTCATCCTTCATCCAGCAGCATTCATCGATGTTGTGGATATAGAAGTCGCTGAAGCATCCTCCGCTTGCCCACAGGAAACCGTGGAAGTTCGCGATCTGGTAGAGAACCTCGGAGATATCCCCCTTGTAGGGCGGGACGAATGCCGACCCGACCGGTCCATGCATCCGGTACGCACGCAGGAGATTCAGCTCCCCGATCTCTCCATCCTGAATCCGGTTGAAGAGTTCTTTTCGGGCAACGCTGTGACGGCACATCAGGCCGACGGCACATTTCAGATTCTTTGCGGAGGCCTGGTCAGCCAGCTCGAACATCTTGCGGGACGTCGGACCATCGACCGTCACCGGCTTCTCCATGAAGACGTTGAGCCCCTTCTCAATCGCATATTTGAAATGGACCCAGCGGAATGCGGGCGGTGTTGCCAGCACAGCAATATCACCGGGCTTCAATGCATCCATCGCCTCTTTATAGGCTTCGAATCCGATAAATTTCCGCTCGGGAGGAACGTCAACCTTGTTCTCGAACCGCCCGTTAATGGCGTTGTAACTTTGAGTCAGTCTCGAATCGAACACATCCGCCATCGCCTTCAGACGGACTGGCCCCCCCTGTACAGAGAGTGCATCCGCAATCGCTCCGGTCCCTCGGCCACCGCATCCAATCAGTGCCAGATCAATGGTGTTCTCTTCAGCAGCGTACGCCTTCGGGAGAACAAACTGACTCACAGCGAGTGAGGCAGCGACCGTCCCGGTGGTTTTCAAAAGGTCGCGTCGTGACAGTTCCGCAGGGCCGAAATCAGGCATTTTCATTCTCCGGCGAGAGGCAAGATCCTTTCTCCTGTTGTCTGGATAGTGGAGAAAAGAATCGGCGATGTTCTGAAAGGAAGGAGGAAACGAGGAAGGTGACTCCAAGGTGTCCGGAATCACAGTGGCACCGCGAGTCGAACAGATTAACTCTCGCAGATTGGAGTCAATTTGCAAGCAAAGTCCCCCCCACTTTCCGCTCGGAGACACCGGAAGACCGAAGGGAAATCGAAACAAAAAAACTGTCTGGCAGCCCGTTTATTCCAGCCACCAGACAGCTTGAAGATCAATCGAATTCCGCCAGGTCTCGACTCAAACAGAGACCTGTAATGGGAAATTCCTATCTGCCGGAGTCACGTCCTCCCCGACGTCTTGAGTCCCCTCGGCCCTGCCCTCCACGCCGATTGCCCGAGCTCCGGCCCGTTTTCTTGATCAGCAGGGAGATGGCATGTTCCCAGGTCGGGATGTCGTCGTACTTTGGCGGGGGTGTTGCGGGGAGTTCCGCCGACTCAACGTCCTCTTCCTGACGCCGACCGCGCGAAGCAGATGCCGTTGAATCAGAGACATCTGAACGGGGTTCGACCGGTTCCGGCAACTTGGCACGACGGCGGCGCGGAGGACGACGCCGACGTTCCGTAACTTCTTCGACAGGCTCTGGATCGAGTCCAAAGTCATCATCTGCATCGGACGTCACTTCGAGATCTTCTTCGAAGTCATCTTCGAGACCACTGCCGAAGTCATCGTCCTCGCGTGGCTTCCGTCGCGGAGCACGTTCCGGGCGAGTCCGGGCGGGCTTGCTGACGACCGGTGTCGGTTCGTCCTCGAACGGATCTCCCTCCAGAATTCCGGCCCCAAAATCATCATCGTCGTCGAAGTCGTCTTCGACAGGAGCCTTAGCGGCGACTGGCTGAGGGCGAGAGCGTTCCTTTCCTGAGGGGCTCTCGGAACTGGAGCGACGATCTTTCTGGCCACGTCCTCGACCCCGTCCCGATTCTCGCGGAGTGTCGTCATCCAAATCCGCTTCGACACTCGCATGCGTTTCCGCTGGTGCGGACCGATCGGAACGATCCGATTTGCGGCGTTTCTTTCCGCCACGTCGCCCTGAGGAGCTTTTCTCTGGAAAATCTTCGGCGACTGGCTCTTCCTCGACCAGAGACTCCTCCTGCCGATTTCGATCATCTTCGCTGGGACGTGCGGGGCGTTCTGACCGCTTTTCTGCTACGGGCTTCCGGCCTTTTCGAGAGCCTCGTCCGCGTCCTTTGGGAGCTGCCGACTCAACGGAACTGCTGGACGAGGGTTTCTCTTCCCATTCATCCCATCCCTCGAGAGCATCCCAGTAGTCATCCCGTTTCGCAGAGGGCTGACTTCTACGACCGGAGCTGCTTTCAACAACTTCAGACTCTTCTTCGTCGTCGACCTCAGCAATTAAATCATCTTCTTCGACGTCAATGACTTCGTCGTCCAGGTCGTCATCGACGTCTTCATCTTCTTCATCCTCGACCGAGCGGACTGCAGCGCGTGGATCGTCGTCGAACTCGTCATCGTCAATCAGCCCGCTGCCGAAGTCATCGTCATCATCGTCGTCCCATGCCGAGGTGGACAGCGAAGGGGAGGACGTACGCGGTGCCGCCTGCGCTCCTTTAACGATCCATGCCAGCGGATCATCGTCGTCATCGCTGTCATCCTCATCGTCGTCCAGCGATGCCGCATCAGCGACGGTGTTGTCGGGGGCCGAAGCGTCCGCTTCAGGGGGAGGCCCAAATCCAAGATCATCCAGCCCCAGCCCGTCGACGTCGAGCGGCTCGTCTGAATCATCACTGGCGTTCAGGTCGATTCCCAGCAGGTCGTGGGCCAAAGACTCGACATGATCCGGATCGGGAGAGGAAGGATTATATTTCTGGTTCATACCATGAAGAGTATCGCTCGGAGGGAGGATCTGCAACGTTCCCGCAGGCAGGAATGGACTCCCCTATCCGGCCCCATTTTCAGAGAAAAATGGATTTGCCCCAAAAGAAAATCAATGTCCCGGAAGAGAGCGGCCGAACATTGACGAGACGAAAAATCAGCTTATTTTCCAAGGCTGGAGACTCTGGTCTCTTTCTTTGATTCAATATAAGGGAAAACGGGAGCTTGACAATAGCCCTTGAATCCAGTATCGACCCGCGTAAGTAAAGATAAAACACTGTACCGGGTGTCATCGCACTTCGTTCCAGACCCATGGCCGCGCAGGACCAGACTGGTGCGGTGAAACTCCGAGAACCCACTCAAAAGGCTTTCTTCACCATGACCAGGACGATCTCCCCCATGTTCGTGAGCAACTCGCAACTCGCCGAGGAGCTTTGGGACGACGAATTCACCACCGCCCCAATTCTGGCCTCGGACGACGACGATGATCTGGACGAGATCGATGACGACGACCTCGACGATGACGTCGACGACGATCTGGATGATGAAGATTTTGACGACGAAGACTTCGACGACGAGGACTTTGACGACGATCTCGACGACGAAGACCTGGACGACGACGACTTCGACGACGATGATGACGATTTCGACGATGACGACGACTTCGACGATTTCGAAGACGACGAAGAAGAATTCTGATTAATCCAGTGGTCCGCGCGGCCCGGATATTTTGCTGAAATGATCAATCGCCGATGTCTGCCGTGGCTGACATCGGCGATTTCATTTCAGTTGTGACCGGAAATACGCGAAAATTCCTGAGCGATTTCAACAAAGTCCGGCCCGGACTGCCTACAATTGCCGTTTTTCGTAACCGCTTCCCCAAATCCCCGACAACCATGTTTCAAAAAGTTGACGATGCCCGGTTTCTTGATGGCGAACACGAAATCCTTCGGTTCTGGCAGAAGAATCAGATCTTCCAGAAGCTGAAGGAGAAAAATCGCGGCAAGCCGAAGTGGTCCTTTCTCGATGGCCCCATCACCGCCAATAACCCGATGGGAGTCCACCACGCATGGGGGCGCACCTATAAAGACGCCTTTCAGCGCTATTATGCGATGACCGGACATGAGCTCCGCTATCAGAACGGTTTTGACTGTCAGGGGCTCTGGGTCGAAGTGGAAGTCGAAAAACAGCTCAATCTCGGCACCAAGAACGCCATTGAGCGCTATGGAATTGATCATTTCACCCGTGAATGCAAAAGGCGGGTCCTCAATTTCGCCGCCCGCCAGACCGAACAGTCGATCCGCCTCGGGTACTGGATGGAATGGGACGATCCCGAGCAGCTCCGGCATCTCGCCAATTCGATCGGAACAGGAGTGTCCACATCCGCAGGTCAATCCAGCGACCATACCGCGGAACTGGTCACCTACACCACCGCCCGAGGCCAGAAGATTACCGGGTCCGCCGAAGAGATTGCCGCCCGGCTGGGGAATCCGGAATGGGGTGGGAGCTACTTCACCTTCTCCACCGAGAACAACGAAACCATCTGGGCATTCCTGAAGAAATGCTACGAACGGAACAAAATTTACCGCGGGCATGATGTGATGCCCTGGAGTGGTCGTGGTGGAAGCGCCTACTCCCAGATGGAAGTCGCGGACGGGCGAAAGCTCACAACACACCGGTCTTGCTTCGTCCGCTTCCCCATCGTCGTGGACCAGCCAGATGGCACCACCGAGGCGCGACGAACGAGCGAGGAAAATCTCAAGGAATATCTCCTCATCTGGACAACAACCCCGTGGACGCTGACCGCCAACGTCGCTGCCATGGTGAATCCGGATCTGGAGTACATTCGCATCAAAGCCAGAATCAAGGGGGACGACGAACCCGCGATTTACTACTTCGCCAAGGACAACCTGAACTTCAAACGGCTCGAAAAGGAGTTCAAGGAAGGATTCGGACGCCCGGAATGGAGCTGGCCCGAAGGAGTCGACAAGCTCAAGACGATCTCCCAAATCTTCAAGGAACAGGGCGGGTTTGAAGAACTTGGCACGTTGAAAGGGGCCGAAATGATCGGCTGGCGCTATGCCGGCCCGTTCGATGACCTTCCGGCTCAACAGGCCCCCATTGGTCCCGGGGGGAGTTCGGGAGTCTCCGCACACCGTGTCATTGATGGCGGCAGAGACACTAAAGGGAATCCGAACGTCGTCGCTGGAGAAGGGACCGGGATTGTCCACACCGCCCCCGGTTGTGGGGACATCGACCATAAGGTGGGAGTGGAGGTCGGCCTGCCGGTCATTGCTCCGCTCAAGGAGGATGGAACGTATGGGGAAGGATTCGGACAGTTCACCGGACTGGAAGCAACCGATCCCCGAACAGTTGACCTGATTTTCGACGACCTGAAGAAGAAGAAGCTTCTGGTCTATGTCGAGGTCTATCCGCACATCTATCCCTTCTGCTGGCGAACGGGTGATGAGCTTGTCTTCCGGCTGGTTGATGAATGGTTCATCAACATGGACTGGCGGGATGAGATTCAGGAAGTCACAAAGGCCATCGACTGGCACCCCGACGCCATTCAGGGGAAAGAGCGTGAACTGGAATGGCTCACCACCATGCGGGACTGGATGATCTCCAAGAAGAGATTCTGGGGATTGGCCCTTCCGATCTGGGTCGACCCGGAAGATCCAACGGACTTCGAGGTCATCGGGTCGCTCGCGGAATTGAAGGAGCGTGCGCTCGATGGAGGCGAAGGGTGGGAAGAATTCGAAGCGGGTGGATTCACTCCGCATCGTCCCTGGATCGATCGAGTCAAGATCCGAAGCCGCAAGTCCGGCCGCCTGATGACACGCATCGAGGATGTGGGGAATCCGTGGCTTGACGCCGGGATCGTGCCGTTCTCCACGATGAATTATCGTGGCTCGAAAGGAACCGGCCCCGGAGCAGTTGATTCCGCCTCCTCACTCAAATGGGAGGACTGGTATCCCGCTGATCTGGTGCTGGAATGCTTCCCGGGGCAGTTCCGAAACTGGTTCTACTCGCTCCTCTCTCTCTCGACGATGATGCGCTACGATGAAACGAGCGATCCTGTCGAGAAGCGTCCATTCAAAAATCTGTTCGGCCACCGCCTCGTGATGAATGAGGAAGGGAAGCCGATGCACAAATCGGATGGGACCGCGATCTGGTTCGAAGAGGCTGCAGAACAGCTCGGGGTCGACACGATCCGCTGGATGTACCTCGCCCAGAATCCCGCCGTTGACCTGAAGTTCGGGACGCGGCACGCGAATGAACCCGTCACGCTACAGACCGTCGATGGCCCCATTACCAAGACACGGGAGGGGCTGACGACATGTAAAGTGACCAGCAAACCTGCCGACGACATCCGCCGTCAGGCCCTTATCCCTCTCTGGAACAGCTATGCGTTCTTCGCGAACTATGCTGTTCTGGATGGGTTTAATCCGTCGCTGCCGCAGGTTCCCCTGTCGGAACGTCCTGAAATCGACCGCTGGATGCTCTCGCGGCTTCAGGAACTGATTCAATGTGCCCATGACAGCATTCGATCGTTCCAGTTTGCGAACTTCATGTCCGCAGCGGAGGACTTCATCGACGATCTGTCCAACTGGTACATCCGCAGAAACCGTCGCCGCTTCTGGAAGAAGAAACTGGAACAAGGCAGCAACGGTTCAGGAAACGGACAAGAGCAACAGGGACTCAGCAGCAACCCGCAAGAGCGGCTTCGTCATCAGGCGGAAGAGATTTATCGAAGCTATCTCTCCACCCAGAAACAGAGCCTGAACAAGGACCGGACAACTCTGGTGCGCGAAGTCTTTTCATCACCGGAAGCGTTCTCGATCGAACAGCTGATGGTTCGGCTCGGTCGATACCACGATGGAAAACGACTTCATCAGAAAGACGTCCAGCGAGGACTGACAGAGCTGACCGAAGCGGGACTGGTCACCCTGTCCGGCAACCTCTACCAGCCCGCAACCCCCTCTTCTCCGGTTTCGTCTCCGGAAGCGGATCAGCAGGGAGCAAAGGCTGCCAATGCGGTTCAGTCGGGATGGGAATCGGACAAACTCGCTGCGTACCAGACCCTTTACGAGGTCCTCACCACACTTTGCAAGTTGCTGGCTCCCGCAATTCCGTTCCTGACCGAACGGATGTATCAGAACCTGTGTGCCCGGGACGAGAAGAATCCACCCTCGGTTCACCTGTGCGATTATCCGGTCGTCGACCCGGCGAAACTTGACCCGGAACTCAACTGGAAGACCCAGCAGGTGCAGACACTGGTACGGGTCGCCCACCGCCTTCGCGAGTCGGCAGAGCTTCGCGTCCGTCAGCCTTTGTCGGAACTTCGGTTTGCCTGCACAGACCCGCGTCAGGCAACCGCACTGGAACAGTACCGCGATGTCATTGCGGATGAACTCAACGTCAAAACCATTGTCCGGGCAGAGAATCTGGACGATCTGGTCACCTATTCCTTCAAACCGAACCTGAAAACGCTGGGACCGAAGTACGGGAAGTTGCTCAATGCCATTCGAACCGAACTGGCCTCGATCGACCCTGCGGTGATGGTCCCGCTGCGACAAGGAACCCCAGTCACCCTGACCATCGCTGGAAGTGAAGTCACACTTCAGCCGGAAGATGTGATGGTCAGCGTCGAGCAGGCCTCCGACTGGGCGAGCGCGGACGATTCCGGAATTCAGATCGCACTCTCAACAGTGCTGACACCGGAATTGATCGCCGAAGGAATGGCACGTGACCTGATTCGCCATATTCAGCAGCTCCGTAAGGATGCTGATTTGGAAGAAAACGACCGGATCACGGTGCAGTGGACTCCGGTCAGCAGCCCGGAGGGTGTCGACGTCAACAGCGTCATCGCGAAATGGCAGCAGACGATCTGCACAGAAACTCGCGCCGACAGCATCCAGCAAGTTGCGGAGACTCCCGATGGAGCACGAAACGTCTCTCTGGGAGACGCGGAGATTTCCCTCTCCATCACCGCTCCGAATGCGTAACGGGGTCCCCTCCCCTACCGGAGCATGACAATCCGCAGACGGGCATCGACAACAGATGCCCAATATCGGCATCAGCAAAAAGCTGTGGCGCCGGGTCAGATGGACTCAGCGCCACAGCTCATTTTTTGATGCCCGTGAATGACGACTGCAAGGAGTTGGATCAGCCTACGGAAGATCGATGACCTTCAGCGTCATCGGGCCATTACCATCCTGAATCAGCACAACAGCCTGAGTGTCGTTAAGCTTGTCGAGCTGGACTGTCCCGACAAGGGACTCAATCTTTTCGAATTTCTGCCCGGCAGTCTGACCATCCGGAACCGGCTCTGTAATTCCGTCAGTTCGAGCGATGTCGTCGGTGGTAATTTTCATCACCCCACGGGCACTGTTGGCAAGCAGAAGGTACTCCTTGCCATCCTTTTTGTACGAAATCATATCGAGAGGCTGATTCCGGTTCCCCAATTCAGCAACGGTGGTCCCCTTCACACGTTCCGCTTTCTTTTCAGAATCGGTCAGCGGGGCCATTGGAAAGCGGACCAGGGGGGTGCAGACGAACCCCGCCAGAAGGCTTGGCTCTCCGTTCACAATCATGGGGACAAAGGTCCGGATCGGTCCGTAATTCTCGAACCGCCCATGCGCTCCGTGGTAATACTCCAGCGCAGTTCCTTCATCGACATTGTCGAACGGAAACCTCATGGACCAGACGTTGGAAGCCTCTTCCCGATTGCTCAACCCGGCGACAACAAGCTGACCATTCGCAAATGCCAGATCAGTAATCGCGCTGCTGCGATTGTTACGGCTCCGGTTTCCGACCTTGATGTCCTTGTCTTCAGCCGGATTCGGAAGCGGGGCAGTCGCAAACGGGATATTGTTCAGGTCGAGTTCGGAAAGAGAGGATTCCCCTTCGGTGACATAGAAAATCCGGGGAGGTTTCCCTTCCACCTGAGCGGAAATAAAGACGTGCCCCGTCTCCGGATTGACGGCCATGTCCGTGATCTTCACTGCCTCGAATACGCTGCCGATCGCTTTGGCAATCTGCTGATTGATTCCGGGAATCTCACCTGTCAGAACCCCATCACTCTTCTGGTCCCCTGTTCGAACAGCGTGAACCGTTCCCCCCTTTGAATCCCCGATAAACAGGATTCCATCAGGGCCAAACGCCATCGCACTGATGGTCTGAATGTCGGGCCGCCCTGGCGACAATCCATAGATGTCATTTGCCTGAAGACTTGTGAATGTGGTCCCCGCAAACAGTGCCAGTGCAGAAAGCACTCGTGAAAGACGCATCTGAGTCCCCTTGAGAAGTGAGATGTGAACGATGGCGGATCCGCCATCCCTGATGATACCCACGCAAAATCCCGCTTCTCAAGAGGGGGGCTGCAAGTTCGTCTGACTTCGAACGATATTCAACCTGATGAAATAAATTTAAGCCATTTTACTAAGTCGCGGAGACAGAGAGCCTCAATTCACGATGCCAGTATCTGTTTAACCCGTTCAATCGCATCGGAACAAATTTCCTGACGTCGGTCCTCATCTCGACAGACCAGAGAGCGGACAGCGATGACATCTGGTCCAATTTCCTTGAGCGTCGGCAAATCATTCCACCGCACCTTACCTGCAAGTACGGCTAACAGACCTGCCCGCTGAATCTGGCGAACGATTCGATTCAGGGTTGCCGAAGTCATGTGATCGAGAAGCCCACCCCCGGACTTGTCGAACGTATCAATCAGCACTCCAGCACAATGTGTCGCAATGGCAGCAGCGACCACCTCGTCGACCGTCGGGGCTTCCGCGACCTGCTCATCGGCATACGCCACAGCAATCCAGCCAGCACGGTTCTCTCCTGCCTCTCCTGATTTTGTTTTGATGGGAGTGACTGCGTCCCGAAACCCGGTCCATCGACTCATCCAGTCCGGGTCCTGGCGCATCCGGGCGAGACCAAGTTTCAGAAAGGCCAGCCCACTGTCCGAAAGAAACTCTTTCCATTCCGGGAGCGAACCAATCCCGTCCGCCAATTCTCCCAATGCAGCGCTCACCGGAATGGACTTGCTTATCCTACGCACTTCTCTCAAACACTCCACCGCCTGCATTTTTTCCATTCTTCCCAGAGACCCCATCTGCGGATTCTTCAAGTCGATCAGACAGGCTTCCGCGTGAGCTGCCACCTTGGCTTCTGATGCATTTTGAACGCTTACGAGGAGTCGGGGGGAAGAGTTTTGCATCCCATCAATCGGTATTTGCAGGAAAACGGACAAAAACAGAGAGAGAACAAATATCCACAAACCAATTACACAAAACAGCTTACAGCCAATTTTCCCGGAAATGGCAAGACTCGAATTTACACGAAGCGGCCAATTGTGTTATTACCCCTCCCAATCGATCACCCCCTTGGATTCGGCGGAGCCGCTTTCAAGGGTGCCTCTCGTCTCTCTCAGCAACACAGGATCCGTTATGTCGTCACGGATGGACGACCCAAGCGCAAAGGGCGCGCGGCGTTTACGGTTGCTCTTCGTCGATGACGAAGCTCCCATTCGCATGGTCATGGGGAAGGAACTCCAGCGAATTGGCCATGACGTGAAAGTCGTCGATGGAGGAAAGGCAGCCATTGC
Source organism: uncultured Planctomicrobium sp. (assembly GCA_938015865.1). Classification (GTDB taxonomy): domain Bacteria; phylum Planctomycetota; class Planctomycetia; order Planctomycetales; family Planctomycetaceae; genus Planctomicrobium. The sequence goes on along the minus strand of CALLWY010000174.1, from coordinate 18,914 downwards.
GGCATTGTCTGAAAGTGCATTCGACGCGGTCATCGTTGACCTGAAGATGCCGGAAGTCGATGGCTGGCAAGTCATTGATTTCATCAAACAGTCCGGTGCGGATGCAGACATCATCATCAGTACCGGACATGGCGGACTGGATGATGCGATTCGCGCCTTGCGGATGGGGGCTTATGACTTCCTCCGGAAACCCTACAAGATCGTCGAGATCGACAGCGTTCTGAAGCGCGTCGCCGAAAAGCGGACACTCACTAACCGCGCCATTGCCCTGGAAAGTGAACTGGCAACGGTGCGAGGAAAGACCGAGCTGATCGGGGAAACCCCGCCCATGCAGCGGGTCAAAACCCTGGTGAGCCGCATTGCTCCCACCGATTCGAGCGTCCTGATCCTCGGAGAAACTGGAACCGGGAAAGAACTCGTCGCCCGCAGTATCCACGAACGCAGCCAACGAGCCAACATGCCGTTCGTCGCTGTCAACTGCGGCGCACTGCCGGAAAATCTGGTCGAAAGTGAACTCTTCGGCCACAAGAAGGGAGCATTCACCGGAGCCGATACCCCTCGCAAGGGACTCATCGAAGTCGCCAATGGCGGAACTCTTTTCCTGGACGAACTCGGAGAACTCGACAAGGCAATGCAGGTGAAGCTGCTGCGATTTCTTGAGTCGGGAGAAGTTCGACGGGTCGGCGAGAACGATGCGTTCACTGTCGATGTCCGGGTTGTCTGTGCAACCAACCGCAATCTTGAGGACATGGTCGCAGAGGGGACTTTCCGGGAAGACCTCTTCTTCCGGGTCAATACGTTCGAAATTCGCCTTCCCCCCTTGCGGGAGCGAAAAGACGACATCCCGGAACTGGTACGGTTCCTTGCAGCACGTCACCTGAAACGCGCCAGTGTCCCCGCGGACATTCTTCCGAAGGAAACCATCGAAATCCTGCAGACGCACGAGTGGTCTGGAAACGTGCGAGAGTTGGCCAATGCCGTTGAACACGCACTGATCCTCTGGGATGGCAAGGCGATTCGTCCAGAAGACCTGCCCACCAGCGTCTCACGTCGTCCTGCAGCCGGAAGTCGTCCATTCTATATCTCCAATTTTGCGTACCAGATGACGCTCAAGGAGATCGAGATGGAAGTGATTCTCCAGACCATGGAGAAATACAACGGCGATAAACCCAAAACCGCAGAGGAGTTGGGAATCGCCCTCAAGACGCTGTACAACAAGTTGAACCAGCACAACGCGATTGAACAGGCGAAAGCAGCGTAACAACTCTTACTCGAAGCACGTGCATCCTCTTCCCGAACCATCCGGGGAGAGGATGCAGCGCTCACCTATAACGACCTGTTCTCTCATGGCGGTCCCATGCCCCCTCATCTTGCGGGGGCAACTAGGAACTGTAGGGCGTTGATGCCACCAACTCTCGTGGCAGTCCTCCTCAACTCCAGCGTTCGATTTCCCCTTCCATTCGCAGGAGCGATGTCCGGCGTGGGGGGGGATCATCGATCCCTGCTGACCGCCGGTCCCACTCCCAGCCGCTCATCGATCCATTCGGGATCGACAAATCTTCGAAAATGCCATCGCAGGGCCTGTTCCATCCGTTCACGGGTCCGTTGAAGTTCTTCTGGCGAATTCTGCAGATTCCATTCGAAACCAAGTGGCCCCAGACGGCTACACCACCCCTCTTTCTGAGCGCGGTCATTGATCCGTTCCTGCATCCGGATCGCCCAGACCATTCCGAATAGATCGCGAAAATCGAACCAGATTCGATCGAACGGGGAATCTTCGTCTGAAGAACGCAATCCCTGACGCATGGCATCAATGATCGCCAATGACAGCATGATCATTGCCATGATTCGCATGGCAAGCGCCCAGTCGCTGGTCAGCGTCCAGAGATGAGTCAGCGGAGCAATCACCAGAAGGGCAGAGAGACCAGTCAGGGTCGCTGGAACCATGTATCGGGTCCCAGCGTAGTTCCCGCACCCCATAATCGCCACAAGGAGAAAGCCCATACAGGCGGGAAGCTGCAACACCACCGGAGCAGGGACAGACCACCGCTTCCAGGCGGTCAGCGCCGGCCATCCAAGAACTGCGATGAGAGGCAGAACGATGAAGTAACTCCAGATCCGGACCCCCGGTCGCTGTGCCCCCAAAGCAGCGATAAAAGGACACAAAGTCAAGACCCCGGTCCAGAACCATAAGTGATTTCCTAAAGGCGAACTTCTGGAAATCCAGAGAGTTGCGAACGAAGAGAGAAGCCAGGTAAACTTTGCGGCGCGTCCCCAACGCACTGCCCCTCTCAATGACGTTCCCGCAGAAGGATCTCCCATGCAGAGGGAGACCAGCACAGTTCCCCATAACAGAACGGTTGCGGCAAACTGGAGAATTTCGAGAAAAGGCATGTGTTGTTAACAGTGTTTGGAAGTTGTGCCAAAAAGACACCTTAGCGAACAAGTTGGCGAAGATGGAGCCAAGGCGGTCGCTACGGTCGTCACAAACGGAACAGGCGGACCACCCCCGTCCGTTCAGAGGAATTTTCGAAGGGAGGAACTGTTCCTCTACGTGCAGAACGCCGAATTCATTGGGCAGGTGGACCCAAACATTCGTGGTAACTGTCGAACTTCACGAGACGCAGCAATTCAAGACAGAAAACTGCAACGACGAAGTTCGCAATACTCAACCCCCGGGAAGAAGTCGAGGAGATTCAAGATGAAATTGTCAACCCTGTGCGCTGCTCTGCTGGTTGCTGCTAGTGTCAACGTTGCTGACGCTGGTCTGTTCCGCCACAAGGGCGATCACTGTGCACCAACCTGCTGTGCACCAGCTCCGACCTGTGCAGCTCCTTGTGATCCAACTTGCGGTGCTCCGGCTGCTGCCTGTGCTCCCGCTTGTGCCGCTCCGGCTGCTGCTTGTGCTCCTGCTTGTGCTGCTCCGGCTGCTGCTTGTGCTCCTGCTTGTGCCGCTCCAGCTGCTGCTGCTTGTGCTCCTGCTTGTGCCGCTCCGGCTGCTCCAGCTTGCTGTGCTCCAGCTCCAGTTGACTGCTGTGCACCAGTTTCCCGTGGATGCAAGGCTCGCCACAAGCTGGCTGGCTGGTTCAAAGGCCTGAAGAAGCGCGGAAGCCACAAGTGCGATGACGTCTGCGTCGAAGCTGCTCCTGCTTGTGCTCCGACCTGCGGCGCTCCAGTTGGACCGAACTGCGGTGCTCCTTGCGGTGCTTGCAACTAATTTGAACGGGAATACACCTGACAACCAGTTTTTCCCCAACCTGGTACGACGGTGAACATCCTGAAAAATCTGGACGCCGAACTCGAAAGGGTTCGGCGTCTTTTTTTCGTTTCATATTAGTTTCATTCTTCCTGTTTTTGTTCTTCTTCAGCATCTCCTGATCCATTTTCATCAGCGACACATCAATCAACTCACCCCTTCGGACTTCCGATTCGCAGTCAACACCGGCCAAATTGTCCGGCCTTCACGACTGCTTTGGATCATCTCCTCAGATTCAAAACGCTTTCCGGGAGCTAGCGGCTCTGTACGACATCTGCATTCGCAAAACAGATTCGTTCACGGATCAACGGCAATCATGCCCCCGCCCCTGGTCTCCAAAAATCCTGAACAGAGAATCTCAGGACTCTCTCAGCACGCGCGTCTGAATCGCAGATCCAATCCGTTTCGGCAACCATGTCGGTGGAGGTAGATCAAGAGAGCGGCCGAAGCGACCTGAACCGCAAGTCGTCTTCACGATTTAAAAGCTTCCTGCCGTCTGGAAAAGGCAGCCTCTCCACTTCAATAGCGGTGAGGAACGTGAGGCTTAGAATGGAGACCGGGCGCGCGATCACAAAGCAAACGTGATCAGCATCAAGAAATAAAAAACAGGTGACACCAGAGAGCGAGCGGTTTCGTTCTCATCACGGTTCCCTTGCAGTGATGGTCGCGAATGCTTCAAGCTCTCTGTGGTGTCACCCGCTTAGAGCAGTCAGCGGGAGAAGGGCGCCCCCCTTGAATTGCCGATCGCCGACAATTCTCATCGCTCTCCCGTGACAACGTTAAAATCGGCAAAACCCAAACAAACAATGAGGAAATCCCCCAAATGATCTTGACACCCGGTGGGGAAACCTCTGTGTCAAAGCACTTCAGCCATTGCTTCGGCCTCTTTTGTCTCGGTGCGAAGTGTCAGCACTCGCTTCCCTAACGGTTTTGGAAATGACTTGGGAAGTTCCTGAAGTTCACCGCGCAGCACCCGCAAATCTCCCGGAGCATCAATTCCGATCTTCACAGAACCATTGGAACATTTAATGACCTTGATGACGATGTCATCGCCAATCTGCAGGAACTCTTCAGCTTTGCGTGAAATAACGAGCATTTTTCTCTCCGGTCCGTCGGGGATAATGAGAAAGGGGGTGATGGCAGGATGACTCAGGGGGCGGCCACTCGTGCTGACAGAACCATCTGAAGGTGGATGATCTGGCCTTGGAGGGGACGATTTGGAGTCAGGAAGTGTGGAAGTGACAATATGCACGGACCGTGCCAAATCCTGAGGGAAGATGATGACAAATGAAGCTGTTCTTTCCGTAACTTACCTCTGTTGAATCAGTTAACCGCGACACTTGTCCTGAAAACCCTCGTGTCTATTGAATCTCTCTCCTGTTTTCATAATGCCGGGCGATGTAAAATCGGAAATTTCCAGCTGCAACTCATGCAAGCTGCTCGCTGAATCCATCTGGCTTGATCGATGTGGATTTCTGAAATCTTCGAATCCGTTCAGGGAGAAGGACGCTTCACCGGTGTCCCGTCCGGCTTCATCCGCACATCAGGATGCAATCTGCGCTGCACCTTTTGCGATACGCCATATACCTCGTGGGCCCCGGAAGGGGAGGAGTGGAGCCTTGAGGCAATCCTATCTCAAATCAAGACATACTCAGCAGAGCACGTTGTCATCACCGGAGGGGAACCACTTCTCTCTCCTGAAATGACCCCTCTGTCACGGTCGTTGAAGGAAATGCAGAAGGTCATCACATTCGAAACCGCAGGAACAGTGTTTCGAGAGGTCCATGCCGACCTGATGTCAATCAGCCCGAAACGACCAAACTCCACCCCGGTGGGGACCAGCTGGGAGAAGCGACACGAGGAGCGACGTCATCGGCCGGATGTCATTCGTCGACTCACAACTGAATTCGACTACCAGATCAAGTTTGTCATCGACACACAGGACGACCTTTCCGATGCGGAACGATATCTGGAAGAATTTCCTCATCTTCTCCCTGAGAAGATCTATCTGATGCCACAGGGAACCGAGTGGAACGTTCTGGAAGAGAAAATCCCCTGGCTGGAAGAAGCAGCCACACTTCGGGGATGGAATGTCTCCCCCCGTCTGCACATTAAATGGTTCGGAAACACCCGGGGCACCTGATCATACAGGCAAGACATCATGGGGCAGGACATTATGGAACCGCGCCACAATCCTGACTTCACGGGCACAGACTCTGATCCGTCCGCCAATCCTCCCGAACGTCTCGTGTTCTATCCGGTGGCTGTGGTCGCAGGGCTGTTTGTCCTTACTATTCTGATGACAGTTGCTGGATCGTTTGGCGATCCCAATGCTCCCCTGAACCGTTGGCTGAACCGCAATGCAACATCTCTCATCCTTGGAGAGACAGGACTGCTAGCCTGTGTGGCGATTGGCTCAATGACCATCGACCGAATCAAAACGATTCGTCGCCGGAAGCGAAACCAACTGACGTCTGCCAGCGCAACAACGGAAGACCGTTTTCCGAACGCACAGGAGGATTCATCCCATGTGGGTTAAGATCTGCGGAATCAATGACCCGTCCATTGCGAGTCATGTGGCAGCGTTCTCTCCTGATGCGATCGGCTTGAATTTCTACTCGAAATCAAAACGGGTGGTGACGATTGATGCCGCTCGCACGATTGTTGAATTCCTTCCGCACACCATTACTCCGGTTGGACTCTTCGTTAACCACACTCAGGAACAGATTCGCTCCATCTGCCAGGAGTGTTCCATTCGGACCATTCAGCTGCATGGAGATGAAACGCCCGAGTTCGCAGCGGAGCTGTCCGAGTTTCAGATCATCCGCGCTCTTCGGGTGAGCGATGAAGATGAGACCCTGTCCGCAGTTGAAAGAGAACTGGAACGCTACACATCACTGGGAGTGCAACTTTTTGGGTGTCTGGTCGATGCTCATGTCCCCGGAGCCTATGGTGGAACCGGAAAACTTGCCCCCTGGCAAATTCTTCGCGAGGCATGGAAGCCGGATTGGCCCAGGCTCATTCTTGCTGGAGGTCTGCATCCGGGAAATATTCAGGAGGCCTGCCGACAGGTTCACCCGTGGGGAGTCGATGTCGCCAGTGGCGTCGAATCGGCTCCGGGAAAACAGGATCCAAATGCGGTACGGGATTTCATTCAGAGGGCTCGAGCTGCCATATCGCACCCGTAGCCGAACAAACGCACGGGTTGACACCCCTCACACATGCTTCACCGAGCAACGGAGGTCGCTCACCTCGGAGAAGCCTCTCACGTAAGAGCAACCCCGCTCGACATTCCTGAAAATCGCCGGTAGCATCGGAACGGTTTAATCAACACATGCCAATGGCTTATCTTTGTCCGAGCATTCCTTCCAAGAAACACCAGGAGACACAATTGGCTCTCGCACCATAACCGATGCAGCTTGTTCGCGCTGCTGACTCTGCGTGAACGCTTGCTCGCCCCCCGCCATCCACATTCTGCCGGAGAGAAACGATGCCCCATTCCGATTCGTCGACAACTCCCACCACATCAACCACAACCACTCGACGGGACTTCCTCAAAGGCTCTCTTGCAGGAGCGGCCGCTGCCTGGGGTGCAACGATTCTTCCCGCTAGCGCGCTGGGACGGGACGGAGCGACCGCCCCCAGCGAACGGATCACGATGGGAGTGATCGGAATCGGTCCCCGCTGCCGATACGACCTGACCTCCATTCTGCCGTTTCAGGACGTCCGGGTTGTTGCGGTTGCTGATGTGCAGGCAACCCGTCGCGACGCCGGAAAGGAGATGATCGACAAGGCGTACGGGAATCAGGACTGCAAGTTATATCGGGATTTTCGGGAACTGCTCGACCGCAAGGACATTGACTGCGTGCTGATCGCCACCGGGGACCGTTGGCACGCCGCTGCGTCAATTCTGGCGGCCCAGGCGGGGAAAGATGTCTACAGCGAAAAACCCTGTGGAATCACGGTAGAAGCCTGTCAGCAACTGGCAGACACAATGCATCTGGAGAAGCGGGTCTTTCAGGCAGGAACCCAGCGCCGCAGTGTCGCGAACTTTCGAAAGGTCGTTCAGCTCGCCCAGTCCGGAAAGCTTGGCAAGCTCAAGACATTGCACGCCTCTGTTTATATCCCGACGCTCGACAACTCCTGGCTCCCTGCTCAACCCCAGCCAGACAAGGAAATTTGCGACTGGAACCTCTGGCTGGGACCAGCCCCCTGGCGCCCGTTCAATCAAGGATATGTCGACGGGAAATGGAGGGGCCAATGGGATTTTGACTCCGGAGCAAGACTCCTCGACTGGGGGGCCCATACCGTCGACCTGTGCCAATGGGCCAACGATGCAGACGACACCCTTCCTTTGACATACGAGCCGAGGGAAAACGGAATCGTTTGCGAATATGCCAACGGGGTGCAGCTGGTGATCGATTTCCTGCCAAATCCGTTTCAGGATCGTTCTCCCCAGTACATCACCCGTCTGGGAACCTGTCCCGTCCGTTTCGTTGGCGAAGAAGGTTCCGTTGAGACGGGAGACGAGGGCGAGATCGTCGCCAGCACTAATGCCCTCATCGCCGAGATCGGAGACCAGACAAAACGGGTCCGCGGGCTGGATGTCGGCACACATGCACGAAACTTTTTTGACTGCATGAGGACGCGGGAAATGCCGGCAGCCAATCAGGATATCATGCGGCGTTCTCACATCGCCTGCCATGCCGCTGCCATCGCGTGGATTCTTCAGCGCAAACTGACAATCGACCCTGTGAAGGAAGAATTCGTCAACGATCCCGAAGCCAATCGGCTCCGGTCCCGTCCATTCCGCGACTGGACTGCATGACGGACAACGCTCCGTCCTGACTGCCCTTCATTCGGAATCACTTCGGGATTTTTCGCCTTCAGGTGCCTACAATCCAATATTGGATCAGGGCAGACGGTCGAATAAAGACTGAGGGCCTCCAGATTCAGTGGGGCCGGGTGGAGGAAGGGCGAAGCCATGAAATATCTGAACGCCGTCGGCGCACTGATGCTGGTTGTGGCGGTCTACTTTTTGTTGAGTCAACGCCCTGCCCCCCCGGATGATCCCTGGTTCCAGCAGGAAGTCGTGAATTCACCCAAGCTGGTTCTGGTGAAATTCGGTGCCGACTGGTGTCCCCCCTGCCGTCAGCTCGATGCTGTTCTGGACCGGTCGGAAGGACGTCTGGATGGAGTGAAGATTGTCCGTATCAACGTTGATGAGAAGCCAGAAATCGCTAGCCACTATGGTATTGCTGCCATCCCGCACATGATGCTGTTCAAAGAGGGGAAGGTTGTGTCCACCTCCACAGGCTTTCAAAATGCCGATCAACTGGAAGACTGGACAAAACGCTATCGGTAACTGCGATTCGAACAGGTGTGAACGCTGCCCCGGTCCGACTGATCAGACAACATCAGCAGCCGGCGCTCTCCCGCTGAAATCCGATCGTTCAATCAGATCGTCATTGCGGTGAAACCGCCGTCAACAACGATGTTTGTTCCGGTCAGGAAGCTCCCTGCCTGCCGGGACGCCATGAGCAGCACTGCCCCAGCGAGTTCCTGATTATTGCCGAACCGGTTCATGGGAGTGTGCCCCATGATCTTGGCAACGCGCTCTTCGGTGAGGATTTTCCGGTTCTGTTCTGCGGGGAAAAACCCGGGCGAAAGAGCGTTGACCCGGATTCCATGAGGAGCCCACTCGCGTGCCAGATTCTGTGTTAAGTTCAGGACGGCTGCCTTGCTCGCTGAGTAGGTGAAGACCCGCGAGAGCGGAGTAATGGCGGAGAGTGAGGCGATGTTGATGATCGATCCCTGTGTCCCCTGATTGAGCATGTATCCCCCGAGGACCTGACAGGCGATTCGCACCGCGCTGAGATTGACCCGGAAAATACGGTCCCATTCTTCGTCTGAAATCTCCAAAAACGGGGTCGCAGCGTTCACCCCGGCTCCATTCACGAGAATATCACAGCTGCGGCCATGAGCCTTCAGATGCTCGACGAGGGCTTCGAGATTGGCCCGGTTGCTGGCATCCGCCTTGAAGAAGGTCGCCTGCCCCTGCCAGCGATCGACCACCGCCTGTCCGGCATTTTCATTGTTTCCAACGACATAGATGTAGGCCCCCGCGCTCGCCAGTGTGTCGCAGATGGCCCCTCCAAGGACACCGGTGCCGCCAATCACAACGGCAACCTGACCTTGAAGACCAAAAAGACGTTCCAGATATGCTGCCGGAGTGGGACGGGTCATCGCTTTCAGAGTTCCTTTTCGGAGTCACGAGGGAATCGGCCCTGCATCGTATGATGGATTGAAGAAAATCGGAAGTACGAGGACTGAGATCGTGAATTTTGCCGTGACAAGGAAATGTCGCATGTGATTAAGGAAGGAGCCTCGCTGGATTGGGTCGGATGGCCAGGCAAGTCGAGAACGCCCTCGGACAACCCGTTTCCACGCAGTTCCAGACTGGAGTCAACGGCTCTGGTACAGAATGACCAATGTTGGGAGCCCCGGCAGGAGGGACGGCTAACGATCTGTTAAGTCTGAATGAATCTCCAGAATGACCGGCTGCCAGAGTCCCCCTCGTCCTTCTGGAAGGGTTGCCGGATCGGCATGAAGCACGATCTCCAGCCGATTGAAGTCCCGCAGGGAATTGGTTACCTCGAAGCGAAGCGGGAACGCCGGATCAGCCCCCTGCTCCACCCCGTTTAAAAGAAGGCTCCGAATCTCTCCGGACTCTTCCGGAACAACAACAAAAAGCCGGTCTCCGGGATCAAGATTTGTTGGGGCGTTGAACGAGCGGACGAACCGTGCTGTTCCATCCTGATCGCCAAAGAGATCTCGCCAGCAGATGGGAACCTGAATGGGAACTGGAGAGGAGTCACCGGCATCCTCCCCATTCAAAATCACTTCCCACGGCCCTTGCAGCCGGATGCGATGAACAGAAGACATGAGCAGGCTTTCAGAGAATTGACAGCCACTGGCCTTTGGATGAACCGCAGAACGAGATCGTCCCAGCAAATCACCTGTCGTGAATGGATCATCTTCCTTCCAATGCCCGATCAGATTCCAATCCGGCTTAAGGCACTCGCAACCCGACCGATGGTCTCAGCCAGTTCCGGATGACTCTCTTCAAAGTCCCTGGTGAATCCCATCAACTGGTCGAGGAGCGATTCCTTCTGAGGAGCGGTCTCGGCTGATTCTGAAGTTGAAGTGCTGAGCAGATTCACATCATCCGCAATTCGCCGCAGCAGCAAGGCGACTTCAGGATCAATCGGTTCACCACTCTGCAATTGCTCATGTAGCTGACCAAGGGTGGACTTGAGTTCTTCACGATCCATAGTTCCCTCGCTCCAAAGTTCCAATCTTCTTCTCCGGGACGACTCTGGTCATCATACCGGATGGCTCTAATTCAGCGACACTATTCATGCAGGTGACCGATTCGCTGCAGAACGGGGAAACAGCGAATCGGTCACCGTGTTATCGATAAATCTTCTGGAACGAAGGGTCTTACAGACCCAGCCATGGGAGAGGTGCTCCCGCTTCGGGCAGGCTCACCAGCTGGACCCCCGTAATCTCCGGAGCCTTGGCAATTTCATCCAGAGCCTCCTGCGAGGGCTTGCTGTCAAGGTTGAGGACCGCGACCGCGCCACCGCCAGGCACTTTCGATCCCCGGCCGACAGCCATGTGCGAAATGTTGATTCCGTGCTTGCCGCAGACAGTTCCAATCGTCCCGATCACTCCGGGAACATCCTTGTGCCAGAACACGAGTAACGTCCCATCCAGATACGCATCCAGCTGGTAATCATCGACGCGGATGAGGCGAAGGAAGTCATTCCCGAAGGTCGTTCCCGCGATCGTGTGAGTCCCTTTCTCGGTCTCAGCGGTCACAGAGAGCATTGAGGAGAAGGCTCCCGCCTCGTTGCTGACGACGGTGGTAATCGGCAGTCCACGGTCCGCAGCGGTCAGGTCCGCATTGACGATGCTGACGCTTCGGTCGAGGGCAACAGAAAGAAGACCGGAAGTAAAGGCGCTGGTCACCAGCTTGATCGGCTTCGACTTCCCTTCTCCCTTGAATTGAACCTTGACGTCGCGAATAGATTCGCCTTGTGTGATCTGAGCCATCAACAGACCAAGTCGATAGGCCATATCCAGAAATGGTCGGGCCGCTTCCAGTTCTTTTCCGGACACCGGAACCATGTTCACCGCTGAGCGAACTTCGTTCTTTGTCAGGAAGTTGGCGACAATTTCGGCCGCTTCCAGAGCAACCTGCTCCTGTGCTTCATCCGTTGAAGCAGCCAGGTGGGGAGTTGCCAGAACCTGAGGAAGCTTCGTCAGCCGGAAATCGGCTGGGGGTGGTTCCTTGGAGAAGACGTCCAGAGCAGCCCCTGCCACATGCCCGGATTCAATGGCATCTGCCAGATCGTCCTCGTTGATAATTCCTCCGCGGGCACAGTTCACCAGACGGACCCCCTTCTTCATCGAAGCCAGTCGTTTGGCGTCGATGAGATTCCGAGTGTCGTCCGTCAGTGGTGTATGAACGGTTACCAGATCGCACTGGACGAGCATCTCGTCAATGTTCCGGTACAGCTCGATGCCATTCTCAGCGGCCCGTTCTTCGCTCATGAACGGATCGAATCCGAGCACCTTCATTTCCAGACCGCGACACCGGCGGGCAACCGCAACCCCAATGCGTCCCAGACCGACCACACCAATTGTCTTCCCGGCCAGCTGGGTTCCACCGAAGCTCTTGCGATCCCATACTCCCGACCGCATCGACTGAGAGGCCGGCCCAATCGAGCGGCACAGGGCCATCATCATTGCGATGGTATGCTCAGCGGTGCTGATCGTATTCCCGTCCGGAGTATTGGAGACGACAATCCCCTGCCGAGTCGCGGTCGGGAGATCGACGTTATCCACTCCCACCCCAGCACGGGCAATCACTTTCAGTCGAGTCTGCCCTTCGAGGACGTCGGCCGTCAGCTTCGTTCCGCTTCGGATGACGATTCCATCGATGTCCTTGAGCACCTCTTTGAGCTCATCCGGTTTAAGCCCCGGTGAATAAACGACTTCGATCTCCGGATAGCTTTTGAGCAATTCGAGACCCTGAGTCGAAAGTGTGTCGGAGACGAGAACGCGGTACATGGTCAATCCAGCGGGTTAGAAAGTGGTCCTTCAGCGCGGCGTTCACCGGAGTACGAATTGGTGATGACAGCGACTTGGGCCGAAGAGTCAGACCGTGTAGCATAGACAACCACCACCTGTCAGCAAGTGAGATGGTTCGGACCTGTGGAAAAATCCTGCCAGTTCTCCGAAACCATTCGGGGGACTGAATTTGATTCTCCGCAATTCGCGATTCACTCTCCCTTGCGGGATTGATATTTCCCTTAACAGGGCTCTTTTGCGATGAATGCAGCAGAACTCCGAGCTCGACAGAAGCCCTTCAAGGACCGATACAGACAGCATCCGGAAGAAGCCCTCGTCAAACTGAGCGCATCTGGAAAAATCGACATTCCCACTCTGACTGTCGATCTCCATCACCAGGGCCCCCCACTGTCCCGCACGGGGATTCACCCTCTGGCGGGGGGGGATGGAACAGGGGCGTGTGCTGCGGAAATGATGCTGGAAGCGCTGATTGGATGTGCCGGAGTCACCTTCGCCGCCGTCGTCACAGCCATGGACATCCCGATCACCTCCGCGGAACTGACAGCGACCGGTCTGGTCGATTTTCGAGGGACACTCGCTGTGGCACCCGACGTCCCGGTCGGATTTCAGGAAATTCAGATTCAATTTCTGATCGACTCAGAAGCACCCGACGAGAAACTGGAGAAAGCGATCGAACTTTCTGAGAAATACTGTGTCGTTGCGCAGACGCTCAAAAATGTCACCGCTGGCTGGCGGCGTCCCTCCTGACCAACTTGAACCATTTAAGCAGACGAATTGAGTCTGAAGGTTAGTCCAAGGGGCCACTTCCAGTACGTGATCAGGCATCTGGAGAATATCAGGATTGTGAGACAATCATCATGCCAGAAGCAGATCCGCTTACGCTTTACTGCCCCGCCTGCAACGAAGCCTTTCTGCGTCTGCATGGCAACCTCACCTGCCCACGCTGCAACATGCCTGTTGGCATGCTGGACAACTCTTCCCTGAACACCATTACGTTCGCCGCCCCGAATTCCGGAGGGACCTCACTCCGACTTCCGGTCGAATCGAAGACCAATGACCTTCATAGTCTGGTGAACACCGATCTGGCTCACTATCACCTGAACTCCCTGCTGGGACGGGGAGGAATGGGGTGGGTCTTTCTCGCCCGACATCAGTCACTCAACCGGGCATGCGCGTTGAAAATTCTGTCTCCGTCACTGATTGAGAAAGATCCCGACTACCTCGAACGGTTTTATTCCGAAGGTCAGGCTGCGGCGTCACTCAACCACGAAAATGTTGTGACCGTTCACGCAATTGGACAGAGTGAAGGTCTGCACTATCTGGAAATGGAGTTTGTCCCCGGCCGTTCACTTCAGAAAGCAGTGAATGAGCAACCGTTAACTCCCATTCGGACCTGTACCATCGCGCAGGGGATTGCAAAAGGGCTGGCCATCGCTCATCGACATGGAATTGTCCACCGGGACCTCAAGCCCGATAACGTTCTGCTGACGCACACCGGGATCCCCAAGATCGGCGATTTTGGTCTGGCCAAACGACTTCATGGAAATGCCGCTCTGGAAATGGGTGGGGGGATTGCGGGAACACCCCATTTCATGGCCCCTGAACTTTTCCAGGGGAGCGAAGCCACCCCCGCCAGTGATGTTTATGCGCTGGGTGTTTCCATGTTTGTCATGCTGACGGGAGATGTTCCGTTTCATGGTGAAAACATTCATTCCCTGACCAACGCCATTCAGCATGATCCGTGGCCCAACATCCGGGATCTGCGTCCGGACCTTCCATTGGAGCTGGCGGAATGCCTGGCCCAGATGATGGAAAAGAGTCCTCGCAATCGTCCTCAAAACGGTGTGGAGGCTTCAATGTTGCTGCAGGCCATTCTCGGTCAGGCCCGGGACATCGAGACGCTGATGCACGAGGCCTTTGCCAATGAACGCAATGTGCGATGGAAACGTTGCAACAACGATTTTCAGGCGCTCGTCACAATGGCGGATGGACGAAGTCAGCTGGTTCACCTGTCCGTGAGCGAACATGCGATTGAGGAACGGCTTCTTCAGATTTACAGCTTATGCTGCCCCGTCAATGACTCCTTTTTTGAACAGGCTCTGCGGCTTAACTCGATTATGCCGCATGGGTCGATTGCAATACGGAACGTGGAAGGGACCGATTACTTCGTCACGCTGAGTAATTACCCCCTCGGAACTGTGGACCCGGAAGAGATCCGCCGCAGCGTGCTGGAGCTGGCCACCCGGGCCGATTCGATCGAATGCCGACTGACCGGTGAGGACCGCCATTAGGACGACCGGTTTCCGAAAGGCTGACTCCGATTGGCTAAAATTGTCAGAACAGGAGGTGAAACTGGTCCCGGGATGGGCTTGTGACGTATTCAATTCGTCCGGTTTTTGCAGCCAAAGCCCTACGAGAGGGCATAATAATAAAAGAAACTCACTCCCTGCGGCGCGAGCAGTCGTCATGTTAAACCGATTTCATTTGATTCCAGTATTTTCAGCGGTACTGACGTTCACCCTGTTCTGCACCGGTACTCCAGCCTCCGAGGGAATTGTCCCTCCCGGCTCGACCCCATTATCCCGCGTGCTGAAAAATGTCGAGAACCGGGGCATTCAGCCCGTTCGTGTCGGAGTGGATGGACGACAATGGGTGATCGATGGTGTGAGCAAAAAGTCGAGCGTCCGGATCTGGGTGAATTCCTCCAATGGAGGGATCATGAAGAAGGAGGAAATCGATGAAATCGAACCCATCAAATCTTCACTGAAGATGTCGACCGTCGTTCGAAAAATCGAACAGGCGAATCCCGGGCCAATTTATCGAGTCCACTTTGCCAAGGACCGATGGATCATCGAAACCCGTCGTGGCAAGACCACAACAATGATGGAACTCTCTTCAAAGACGGGTGAGCTGCTGATGGGGAAAGATGAACCCTAGCGCCAGTCTTTCTGTGATTTCTAGAAATCAGTGATTGGGTGACCATCAGCAACGGCCCCCAGACGTTGCCACGTCTCGAGATTGATCCCATTGCTGACGAATCGTGCTGCCCCATCCGCCAGCAAGATATGAACGCCCCCTGAATGCCGGCTGCGGGCCGTCCAGACTCCGCGGCTGTCAAACCACCCGCTCCCTGCCATTTCATGACAGTCCGGGTTGATGGAATTGGGGGTATTCAATGTGTTGAAGGCTGTCTGCGCGGGCATTCCATTGATCCATTCGGAGTGCGGGTCCCCATAGTGCGAACTGGAATTGGCGCGGCACTTGTCTCCGTACTCATTGAGCTGCGCAGCGGAGGCAAATGTGTTTGGAAAGCCTTCTGGAATGGGAGTTCCTCGCACGAGGTCTCCGTACGAAAACGTTGTCACATTCCCATCACCCACAATGGCTTCCGAGAGTGCCAGAGTGTTGGAAACACCATCGGTCAGATCCCGAAAGCCAATGCTCCGTCGCATATTGAACATTCCGATCTGATCATTAACCCCAATGGGTGTCCCCGGAGTTCCCCCAACGGTCAGCTGGTTCGGATCGGGGGCAATCATGATCAATGAAGGCCCCCCGCTGACAACATAATTGTTCACTGCCCATTTCTTCGTTCGGTCATAAGTGTCGGAGGGGCACTGAAACACGGACAGGGGGGTCCGCCGCGGTCCAGAGTTGTTGGCATGAAAGGTATGCGTTGTGAAATCGATCTGCTGAAACAGAGTGGCCTGGTCCAGAAACGGAAGCAGCATTGAGTGCGCGCTGAACCCGCTGAATCCGGTTGGCGCCGAACTTGTCCCCCGCCCCTGATAGCAGATTCGCGGAAATAACCGATGTGCTTCTGCGTACTGGTGAAGTGCCAATCCAATCTGCTTCAGGCGGTTGCGACACTGCACCCGCCGGGCTGCTTCGCGGCATTGTTGAACAGCTGGCAGGAGCAAGGCAATCAGGACCGAAACAATCGCGACCACAACAAGAAGTTCGATCAACGTGAAGCCGGGCACACGATAATGGATTCTGGTCATTTGCGGCCCCGACATCACCAGCGTTGTCCTACACCTTTGCAGACCGTTTCCCTGACAGGTCAATTGCGATCGACGACGTTCACCATTCATTGCGGTGTCTGGAACAACTCGACAGGCAGCGTTTCTGAACGATCCCTGCCGGTAAAGCTTCACGCCCCATCACATTGCAGCAAGAGGCGTAAAAACACTCAAAATCGACAGATTCAAACTGTTATATCGAACAACCCGATTCGCACAAGACCGAATTGCAGCCTCAACCGTTGTTCTGGAAGGAAGTTAGGTCGCTGCGAACGTTGCTAAGGAGAGACGTTAGGCAGGACGGAGGCAGAGCATTGCCAAGAGCGTGGCAGGGGAAGCCTCTTCCCGAGTTCGATCGAGTTCGATCAGGTGAGCTGCTGCGCCGCCTGCCTTGCCACATCAGAATCGAAGTGAAGCGAGAGGGTTTGGAACCGCCTGTGCAGCGTGAAGCCAGTCAATCACGAACCATCATGGCAACGGGGGAAGAAGAGGCCCATTAAGCCCTCCTGGCTCGTTGACTGGAGAGTTCGGGGGAGGAAGAGGGTTTGACGATCCTGACGCTCCACTTTCCGGGAGTGGAGGCAATGCAGGGATGGGCTTTCCTTGTGGTGCTGGCTGGGGAGTGGGTTGAGCTGCGGGCAGTGGCAATTGCGGTTGAGGAGGTTTCGGCGACGCTGCGTCTCCCGCTTTCTGATCTTTCCCCTCTGCTTTCTCGCTCCCCTCCGACGGGTGCCCTGCATGGTGAGACCGGGGAATTGTAAACGCTATGAGATAATCCTGTTGACCAGCAATGAGGATGGCGGTCTCGATCATCGTTTTGGCGTTTGGATCATGGTCCATATAAAGAATGGCCCCCAGCAGGAAGAGACGATTGGGGTCCCTGGGATCCTGCAGAGTCCATTCCGCAATCCGCTCTTTGACTCGGGTTTTCTCAAAGGTGTTCTGTGCCCCGAAGAGCTCATCCAGCGAGGAGGCACGTTGCGGCCAGGTGGGATCGATTTGTGTGGCAAGCCGGAGTTGATCAACAGCTTCCAGATAACGACCACGGGCAGCGAGGGTCACCGCCACACGGTAGCGGGGATCTGCCCGGTCTCTCGCTGCATTGATCGCCTTGCGGTAGCGTTCAGAAGCCGCAAGATAGTTCAACTGTTGAAGCTGCAAGTCGCCGGAGGTCTGGAATTCAAAACTGTTTTCAACAGCCTTAGGTGATGATGGAGCAATGACCGGTTCAGGATGAGTGATCGTCGGAAACCGGGTATAGGTTGCCGAACCGTTCCCAAAGATTGCGGCCGGATTGCCATCCAGTGGCTGCATCCCCTGAGGAACAGGCTGGTTCAGATAGGGCTGCATCATCGGCAACCCATAATTCACGCTCCCGAAGTTCCCGTAAAAGGCGGTCGAGGGGTAGTAGACATATCCATTTGTCGGCGGGGGGACGTAAGGCCCGACATCCATATACAGGAAGGGGTTGTAGCCCCCCCAACCATGCCCTCCACCCCCTCCTCCGGGACCGGGATATCCGTTGACGTATCTCAGGCCATCCCCACCCCGACTTCCGGGAGAAGGGCGGCCATAGCGCATTTGATACTGATATTCCGCCTGAGTCGGCCCATAGGGTTGGCCGGAAGCACCAATGACGGTGGGATAACCCTGATTCTGCGAGTACGCTGTCGTCGAACAGAAACTCATCAGCGCTGTTGACAGTATCGCTGCGATGTGACGACGCGACATGGTCATTCTCCCTGAACTTTCGCCCATGCCCCTTGATCATACCCAAAAACGGGAGAGTGGGAAAAAAATTCCGTCCAAATGAGACCGGGGCCCCCGGAATTTCCGGAATGTGGCTCACATCCAACTCGTATCGACGCAGCAAAGCGACGGAATTCTCGAAATATGTGCGGTCACTTCAAAGCGAGCATTTCCCGGGCCACCGCCTCCACCTAAACAGCGAATTCCAGCTGACCGTCAAAATCCAGCAATTGCCATCTCTCAGAAGTTCAAAGCGACCCTCAGCAGTGATCCAAGGGAGATGATTGCGTGCCTCCGGGAGTTATGGCTCTGCAACAAATCGATATCCAGTCCCACGCACAGAGAGGAGATGCCGTGGATTTCCGGGGTCCTCTTCAATGTACTTCCGGAGCCTCATCACAAAGTTATCGATCGTACGAGACGTCACCTCTGACCCCTGATCCCAGACATCCCGAAGAATCTTTGATCGAGACAGGACGGCCCCTTCGTGCTCAATGAAATACCGCAGTAGCTGCAATTCCATTGTGGTCAGCGAGTGACGTTCCCCTCCACGCGTCAGTTCAAATGTGCGGAAATTGACGTGAACATTCCCGAAAGAGAAATCGTCCCGCTGGCTCGATTGATAAACCTGCTCCATTTTCTGACTTCGGCGAAGCAGATTCCGGACCCGACTCAGCAGTTCGGGAAGCGCGAAGGGCTTGGTCATGTACTGGTCAGTGCCGCAGTCG